>NZ_SCVH01000160.1 GCF_004296935.1 Reyranella sp. | reverse complement strand
GTGAACCAATAGAATGAAATGTTGGCGAGCAGACGGTCGCGGTCGACCGCGGTTTCGAAGTCGCCCGTGTGATCGGTCCAGGTATGGAACTTCTCGGCGATCCAGGCCGCGAGTCCCACGGGCGAGTCGGTGAGCCCGTAAGCCAGGGTCTGGGGGCGGGTCCCCTGGATCTGGATGTAGCCCGTCTCTTCCTTGGCCCATTCGCGCATTTCGTCCAGGTACCGCTGTTCCTCTGCCGTCGAGGTCGGCGGCGGCGGCAAGGCCGGATTGACGGTCAGCATGTTCAGGTGAATGCCCGCCAGTCTGTCGGGATGGCGAACCGCCATGCTGGAACTGATGTGCGCGCCCCAGTCGCCCCCTTGGGCAATGAACTTTTTCCATCCCAGGACGTTGGTCATGAGATCGGCCAAGCAATCCGCGATGGCCGCCACGCCGAAGCGCTTCTGGCCCGGCTGGAAGGACAGTCCGTAGCCCGGCAGGGACGGGGCGATGACCGTCACGGCGTCACGCGCGTCGCCGCCGAAGCGCGCGGGGTCGGCGAGACGCGGGATCAGGTCGATGAATTCGAACAGCGAACCCGGCCAGCCGTGGAGCAGGAGCAGCGGCTTCGGCGCGGGACCCTGACCGGGAATATGCAGATAGTGCAGGTCGATGCCGTGCAGGGCGACCTTGAACTGCGGGAACGCGTTCAGCCCGGCCTCCTGGGCGCGCCAATCGAACTTTTCGCGCCAGTAGTCGACCAGCTTCCGCATGTAGGCGAGGTCGGCGCCATAGGCCCACGGTGCTTCAGGCGCCTGATCCGGGAGCCGCGTTCTGGCCAACCTCGCGCGGAGGTCGGCGATGTCTTCATCGGGGACATGAAAGGCAAAGGGCCGAGGGGATGACATGATCGGTCTCGCTCGCGTGCGGGCTTCAGGAGTGTGTCAAATCGGGCAGACGTCAGCATGTAGATGCTTGCAATGCCAGCACTTGCTCCTGAAAATGTGATCGGGGAAAAGTTGCAGGTTCAGCAGGTTCTGCTATGATTTCTCTATAGGCTGACGCGAGGACCGCGCCGGCCTTTTCCATTTCGGCACGACCTGCCCGCAGCCGCCTGCGGGTTCGCCTTATGGCTTGGTGAAGCCGCCGCGGGTCCTGACCCGTGGACAGTCCCAACAACGACCCCGTCTCAACGCCACGCCAGATAACGATGTGCGAACAGACACTTAACGACATCCTGGGCACAGGGTGCGCCGGGGCAGTGCGATCAAAGATTTCGCGAAATGCGAGAAAAGCCCGTGGAATAAGGCTTATCCCGGGGTCGGGCCCAACTTCGGGCCCAACACTCCCTCAATTCAGGTGGGCCCGGTAAGCGGGTAAAAAGCCCGGCGTTATTGGCTTTCCGGCGTGCGGGAAGCCGAGATTTCAGCCCATCATCGTGTCCATATAGTGCCGGGCGATTTCGCCGGGCGTTGCCTGCCAGGCGTTGCCGAAGCGCTCGATCCGGCGCAGCGCCTCGTCGAGATATTTTATGCGATGCGCCATGCCCATCAGCCAGGGATGGATCGACAGGTTAAAGACCTGGCCGCCCTCGTGGTGCAGCAGCTCGAACGCCTCGCCCACCAGATCGGGATAGCGCGTGGTGCTGATGCGCCGGATCATGAGCTGCTGGACGTCGTCCCATTCCGGCTGGTTGGGTATCGAGACGAACTTCTTGCCGACCTTCATCGGGTAGGGCTGGTCGTCGTTGGGCCAGTCGAGCACGTAGTCGAGGCCGGCATCGGCCAGGAGCTGCGGCGTGCGCTGGCTCTCGCCGTAATCCTGGCCGAGCCAGCCGGTCGGCCGTACGCCCGCAGCTTTCTCGATGGCGGCGATGGAATTGGCGATCTCGGCCTTCTCCTCGGCCTCGCTCATCTTGGAGGAGATCATGCGGTTGGCCGAGTGGCCGTGGGCGATGAACTCGTACTTCCGCTTCTTGAACTGCTCGATCAGATAGGGATAGCGCTCGGCCGCCAGCGCGTTCACCGCCACACCGGCCCGGATCTGGTAGCGGTCGAGCACGTCGAGGACGCGGAAGATGCCGACGCGGTTGCCGAAGTCGCGCTGGGTCCAGGTGCGGTAGTCGGGTGTGTAGCTGCCGAGTTCGCCAACGTGGCGCGGGTCCCTGAGGCTCGTCTCGTCGGGGATCAGCTCCCAGTACTCGAGATGCAGCAGCACGAACCAGCCGACCCGCGCGTTCTTGGGCCAGGTGAGCAGCGGCCGTTTGGGATAGGGCGAATAATCGTACCAGGGATTGTCCATCCCGGCGGGCAGCGGTGGCGGGTTCTTGGGAACGGTGGCCATCCTACGCCTCCTTTCCGAGATGCTGCTGGTACGGTTTCAGGCCATTGGCCACGTAGTGATCGAGGATCTCCTCGGCGGTGCAGACCCAGGCGTCCTTGTGCCGTCGGATGTAGGCCAGCGCGCGGTCGAGATGTCTTATGCGATGCGGCGCCCCCATCATGTAGGGGTGGAGCGCAATGCACATGACGCGGCCGTTCTCCGGCCCCTCGCGATAGACCGTGTCGAAATGGTCGATGATCATCTGGGCGAATTCCTCGGCCTCGACCGGCTGGCGGTAGATCAGCGCATCGTTGAGATCCATCGTGTAGGGCACGTGGATCAGCGGGCCGTGCTTGGTGGCGAGCGGCGTCGGCTGGTCGTCGTGATAGAAGTCGCAGATGTATTCCAGGCCCGCCTCCTTCACGAGGTCGGGCGTATTGAAGGTGTTGGAGATGGCGGGCGAGAACCAGCCGCGCAGCTTGCGGCCGGTCAGCCTGAGGTGCGTGGCCTTGCTGTGCTCGATGACGGCGCGTTCTTCCTCTTCGCTATAACCCCAGTGGTAGCGCGTGTTGAGATAGCCGTGGCTCATGTATTCCCAGCGCCGGGCCTCCATGGCCTCGAGGATCTCGGGAAACATTTCTATGACCGACATGGAAAGCGACACGGTGCAGCGCACGCTGTGCTTGTCCAGGACCTCGAACATCCGCCACAGGCCGACGCGGTTGCCGTAGTCGCGGCCGCCATAGCCCAGCACGTCGGGATGCGGCATGCGCGGCCACGGGTTGCGCACGCGGACCTCGGCGGGGATGTATTCGTAATGCTCGATGTTGGGGCAGACCCAGACCGCGACGCGCGCGCCGTTGGGCCAGGAAAGCTTCGGGCGCTCGACGATGGGGGAGTAGCTGTAGCGGTGCGGATCCATGCGATCTCTTTCTTTGTTTGGCACGTCGAGTGCATCATGGGTTGCGCCGCACTTCAACGCCCCGCATCCTGTTCGCATGGCGGATAACATTCGCTTCACGCTCAACGACGGCCCGGTCGAGCTTTCCGGCGTCTCGCCGATGACGACCCTGCTCGACTGGCTGCGCGAGCAGCGCGGGCTCAGAGGCACCAAGGAAGGCTGCGCCGAGGGCGATTGCGGCGCCTGCACCGTGGTGCTGGAGCGGGCCAATGGACGTCGTGAGGCGATAAATTCCTGCATCGCGCTGCTGGGCCAGATCGACGGCCAGGCGGTGCGCACGGTCGAGGGACTGAGTGGGCCGGACGGTAGCCCGCATGCCGTGCAGGTGGCGATGGCCGAGGCCGACGCCACCCAATGCGGCTTCTGCACGCCGGGCTTCGTCATGTCGGCCTATGCTTTTGCCGCCGGCGCCGAGAAGGCCGACCTGGAAACCATCCACGACGCCCTGGCCGGCAATCTCTGCCGCTGCACCGGCTATCGGCCGATCGTCGAGGCCATGACCAGGGTGGCGGGCCTCTCGATCGAGCCGGCACCGGTGCCGCCGCAGCGCACGGGTTCCGCCGCGTTCGGCGGGTCCTTCTCTGCCCCGCGCACGCTCGAGGAATTGTTGAAGCTGCGCGCGGCGCATCCGGAGGCGCTGCTGCTGGCCGGCGCCACCGACCTCGGCCTGCTCGCCAGCCGGTCGCGCAAGCCGCCGGCCTCGGTGATTCATGTGGCGCACGTTCGGGAGCTCACGGCGATCGCCGAAGACAAGGAGCAGATCACGATCGGCGCCGCCGCGACCTATGCCGCCGCCATGCCGATCCTGATCGCAAACTACCCGGCGCTCAGGACCTATCTCGCACGGCTGGGGTCGAGGCAGATCCGGTCGCTGGGCACGATCGGCGGCAACATCGGCACGGCCTCGCCGATCGGCGACATGCCGCCGGTGCTGCTGGCACTGGAGGCGAGCCTGAAACTGGTTTCCGTGCGCGGCGCGCGTGACCTGCCGCTGGAAGAATTCTTCCTCGGCTACCGCAAGACCGCGCTGGCGCCCGACGAGGTGATCCAGAGCATTTCGATGCCAAAACTCTGGCCGGGCGAAGTCTTCTTCTGCGACAAGGTGAGCAAGCGGCGCGACCAGGACATCTCCACGGTTGCCGCGGGTTATCGCCTGCGGATCAAGAACGGAAAAGTCGAGGACGTGCGCATCGGCTTCGGTGGCATGGCGGCAACACCCAAACGCGCCCGCCACGTCGAAGCGGCGCTGATGAAGGAAGGATTTGCCGCGGCGGTGGCGGCGGTTCCGAAGGATTTTCAGCCGATCGACGACTGGCGCGGCTCGGCCGCCTATCGCCTCACCGTTGCCGCCAACCTGCTGCGCCGTCTGGAACTGCGCATCGCCGAGCCCGGGCGCGCGGTCGAGGTCGAGGCGCTGTGAAGGGCGCGGTCCACAGCGCGGCGCGTCACGACAGCGCCCTGAAGCATGTGACGGGTCAGGCGCTCTATATCGACGACATGCCCGAGCCGCCCGGCACGCTGCATGCCGCGCTGGTGCTGAGCCCGTTGGCGAGTGGCCGTCTGGCCAAGCTCGATCTTTCGGCCGCCGCCGCCTCGCCGGGCGTCGTGGCGACGCTCGTTGCCGCCGATATTCCCGGCCGCAACAGCACCGCCGGTCCGGGCAAGGAGGAGCCGCTGTTTGCCGTGGACCGCGTCGAGTTCGCGGGGCAGCCGCTGGCGATGGTGGTGGCGGACACGCTTGATGCCGCGCGCGCCGCCGCCGGGCGCGCGGTGATCGAGATCGAGGAGAGCGAGGCGATCCTCGACATCGCAACCGCGCTCGCCCAGCAGGCCTACGTGCAGGCGCCATCGACGCTCCTGCGCGGCGATCCCGAGGCGGCGCTGAAGACCGCCCCCCATCGGCTGAGCGCCGAGTTCAGCGTCGGCGGGCAGGAGCATTTCTATCTCGAAGGCCAGATCGCCTTTGCGCTGCCGGGCGAGGACGGCGACATCGTCGTCCATTCCTCGACCCAGCATCCGACCGAGGTCCAGCACGTCTGCGCCCAGCTCCTGGGCTGCGACTTCAATCGCGTCACTGCGGTGGTGCGCCGCCTGGGCGGCGGCTTCGGTGGCAAGGAGAGCAACGCCTCGTGGGTGGCGGGCGCGGCGGCGCTGGCCGCGCACCGGACCGGCCGGCCGGTGAAACTCCGCCTGCCGCGCGAGATCGACATGATCGCGACCGGCAAGCGCCATCCCTTCCTCTACCGCTACACCGTGGGCTTCGACGGCGACGGCCGGGTGCTGGCACTCGATGCGATGCTGGCGGCCGATGCCGGTTTCAGCCTCGACCTCACGCCCGGCGTGATGGCGCGCGCGCTCACCCATACCGACAACGCCTACTGGATCGCGCACTTCCGCGCGGTCGGTTACGCCTGCAAGACCAACAAGCAATCCAACACCGCCTTCCGCGGCTTCGGCGGCCCGCAGGGCGTGGTCGTCATGGAAGACGCCATCGACCGCATCGCGCTTCATCTCAAGCGCAACGCCAACGAGATTCGCGCACTCAATTTCTACGGCGCCGGCGGCGACGAGACGCCCTACGGTCAGACGGTCGACGAGAACCATCTGGCGCGCTGCTGGGCCGAGGTGAAGCGGGCCGGCGACTTCGAACGCCGCCGGGCGGAGATCGACGCCTTCAACAGGACGAGCCCGATCCTGAAGTGCGGTCTGGGCCTCTTCCCGCTGAAATTCGGCATCTCCTTCAACCTGCCGCACATGAACCAGGCCGGCGCGCTGGTGCATGTCTATACCGACGGCTCTATCCGCCTGAACCATGGCGGCACCGAGATGGGGCAGGGGCTGTTCATCAAGGTGGCGCAGGTCGTGGCCGAGGTCTTCAAGGTCGAGATCGACCGCATCCGGCCCAGCGCCACCTCGACCGCCGAGGTGCCCAACACTTCGCCGACGGCGGCCTCGACCGGCTCCGATCTCAACGGCTGGGCGGCGTGGGAGGCGGCCAACACCATCAAGAGCCGCATGGTCGCCTTCGCCTCGGAACATTTCGGCGCGGCCGAGAGCGAGATCGAATTCGCCGACGGCAACGTGCGGATCGCCCCGCCTAATTCAAATCGGCCCGGCAGCAACCAGGTCGTGAGCTTCGGCGAGCTGGCGAGGCTCTGCTGGCTGGGCCGCGTCTCGCTGTCGGCGACCGGTTTCTACAAGACGCCCAAGATCCACTGGGATGCCGCGGCGATGCGCGGCCGGCCGTTCTTCTATTTCTCCTTTGGCGCGGCGATGGCGGAAGTTGCGATCGATACGCTGACCGGCGAGAGCCGCGTGCTGCGGGCCGACCTGGTGCAGGACTGCGGCGCCTCGCTCAATCCCGCGATCGATCTCGGCCAGATTGAGGGCGCCTTCGTGCAGGGCCAGGGCTGGTTCACCTGCGAGGAGCTGTGGTGGGACGCCAAGGGCCGGCTGCGCACCGTCGGCCCCTCGACCTACAAGATCCCCGGCAGCCGCGACGCACCGGCGGTGTTCAATGTGAAGATGCTCGACAACGCAGCCTCGCGCGAAGCCACGATCTTCCGCTCCAAGGCGGTGGGCGAGCCGCCGCTGCTGCTGGCGACGGCGGTCTGGACCGCCCTAAAAGATGCCATCGCGGCCGCGGGCGACGGCAAGACCGCAGTGCGGCTCGACGCGCCGGCGACGCCCGAGCGCGTGCTCGCGGCAATCGCTACAGTTAAGGCATAGAGTGAAAGCCTGAACGGAGGAGACTTTTATGGACGTACGTATGGATGGCCGCGTGGCCGTGATCACCGGTGCCAGCACCGGTCTCGGCCTCGCCATGGCCAAGGAATTCGCGGCTTCGGGCGGCTCGGTGGCGATCCTCGCGCGCAAGGCCGATGCGCTGGCGGCCGCCAAGGCCGAAGTCGCCAAGGCCGCCGGCAAGGCCAATACCAAGATCGAGGCCTATTCCTGCGACGTCTCCAAGGCCCAGCCGATCGCCGACACCATCAAGAAGGTCGTGGCCGATTTCGGCAAGGTCGACATCCTGGTGAACAATGCCGGCATCAGCCATGCCAAGCCCTTCGATACCGTGACCGACGAGGACTGGCAGGGCGATCTCGACCTGAAGCTGTTCGCCGCCATCCGCCTGGCGCGACTCGTCCTGCCCGGCATGCGCGAGCGCAAGTGGGGCCGCATCGTCAATGTCCTCAACATCGGCGCCAAGGCGCCCGGTGCCAACTCGACGCCGACCAGCGTCAGCCGCGCCGCCGGCCTCGCGCTCACCAAGGCGATGAGCCAGGAGAATGCCCAGCACGGCGTGCTCGTGAATGCCATGCTCGTCGGCCTGATCGAGAGCGACCAGTGGCAGCGCCGCCACAAGGCGGCGAACGACGGCAAGACCTACCAGCAGTTCATCGACGGCATGGCCAAGGGCCGCATCCCGCTCGGCCGCATGGGCAAGGCCGAGGAATTCGCCCGCATGGCCTGCTTCCTGTGCTCGGACGCGGGCTCGTTCGTCACCGGCGTTGCCATCAACGTCGACGGCGGCGCCAGCCCGGTCGTCTGATCTAGAACCCGTGGCCCGGCGGCGCGACGTTCCAGTCGCGCCGCAGCTCTTCCAGGTCGCGCTCGACCCAATCCCAGACGTTCCACCTGGGATCGAAGATATCGATCGTCATCTCCTCGCCGCGCGCCCAGGCATGCCAGAACTCGTCGGGATCGAGGCCACCTTTGCCGGCATGGCCGACGTCGTTCAGCTGCTCGCCGAAGTGGAAGAAGAAGATCACCGGCAGGATGTGCCCGCTCATGGGATTGATCGGGTGCATGCCGGCGGTGAAGGTGGAGACGAGGAGCTCGCCGCGCGCGCTGGTGTCGTAGCCCGAGATCACGTGCGTGGAATCGTGCGGCGTGCCGAACGCGGCGTTGAGCGCTGTCGGATCGCCGGGGAAGGGGTAGCCGTTCTTCTTGTCGAAGTCCCACAGCGCCTTGCCGAAGGTATTCTGCGGCAGCTTGCCCAGCGCCTCGTAGCGGGCGGCCAGCGCGGGGTCGCCATTCGCACCTTCATAGGGCCGGATCCACACGCCGGGGTCGAGGCCTTCGGAAGAGCGACTGAGGACGCTGTCGAAATTCTTGCGCCACATATCCGCGGTGGCCCAGGCAAGATGGCCCGAGGCCGCTTCGACGAGATCGGTGAGGTAGTCGGCCTCGATATCGAGCGTGCGGGAATATTCCAGCACCCGCTTCAGCTTTTCCGTGTCGAGCGTGCCGTCGACCATGGCCATGATGGCGAGATATTTTACGGCTTCGGCCGCCACCTCACGCTCCTTCAGGATCGCGACGAGATCGGCGGGCTCGATGGCGGGCAAGGTGCTGATATCGGTGAGGTCGGGCCGGCGCAGCAGATAGTGCCCGGCGGCCAGGATGCTCGCCGTGTCGGCGTGACTCAGCGCGTGCCCGCCGGCCAGCGCCACCTGGCGCATGGCCCCCAGGATGGTGTCGCTCTCGCGAGGACTGACCGCCCTCATCGGTTCAGCGGAGCGGTTCGAGGATGCTCACGTAGTTGGCGACGGCGGCGCCGCCCATGTTGAACACGCCGCCGATTTTCGCCTTGGGCAGCTGCAGGCCTTCGGGCGCGCTGCCCGAGAGCTGCATGGCCGACATCACATGCATTGAAACACCTGTCGCGCCGACGGGATGGCCCTTGGCTTTGAGGCCGCCCGAGACATTGACCGGCAGCTTGCCGTCGCGCTCGACCCAGCCTTCGAGGATCGCGCGTTCGCCTTCGCCCGGAGCGGTGAGGCCCATGGCTTCGTATTCGATCAGCTCGGCCGAGGTGAAGCAGTCATGGCTTTCGACGAACGAGAGATCGAGCAGGTCGAGCTTGGCCGAGGCCAGCGCCCGCTTCCAGGCAAGCTGCGGGCCCTCGAACTTGATGATGTCGCGCCTGCTCATGGGCAGGAAGTCGTTGACGTGCTCGGTGGCGCGGAAGGCGATGGCGTGCTTGAGGCCGAGCGCGGTCTGCACGTCGGCCAGCACGACGGCGGCGGCGCCGTCGGTGACGGGCGAGCAGTCGGTGCGCTTGAGCGGACCCGCCACGAACGGATTCTTCTCCGAGGGCGTGCGGCAGAAGTCGTAGGCGAACTCCTTCTGGAAGTGTGCGTAGGGATTCTTGGAGCCGTTCTTGTGCGCCTTCACGGCGATCCGGGCGAGCGCATCGGACTTGTCGCCGTAGCGCTGGAAATAGGCCGAGGTGATCTTGCCGAAGATGCCGGCGAAGCCCGCCTCGATATTGGCCTCCTCGGCTACGTAGCTGGCCTTGATCAGAACCTCGCCCGCCTGGGCGCTGTTGAGCTCGGTCATCTTCTCGACGCCGACCACCAGCACGAAGCGCGCCTTGCCGGCGGCCAGCGAGTTGAGTCCCATGTGGATGGCGGCCGAACCGGTGGCGCAGGCGTTCTCGACGCGCGTCGAGGGCTTGAAGCGGAGATCCGGGTGGGCCTGCAGGGCCAGCGAGGAGTGGAACTCCTGGCGCACGAAGCCGCCGTTCATGTTGCCGACGTAGATCACGTCGACGTCCTTCGGTTCGATGCCGGCGTGGGCGATCGCCTCGGTGGCGGCCTTCACCACCAGCGATTCACTGGTTTCCCCGTCCAGCTTGCCGAACTTGCCGTGGGACCATCCGACGATGCAGGCTGTCATTGCCAATCTCCTCGATTTGCAGTGAATTTAGGGCGTCGCGGGAAGGGCGCAAGTCCGCCTCAATTCGGCCGCCCGCGTGGCGTCTGCTAGAACACCATTGATCTTCCGACGAGCCCTCCCGAGGAGCCATGTCCGACCCCGCATCGCAAGAACGCCCCGTCCAGGAACAGGCGCGCCCCCGCTGGCCGCTGATCCTCGGCGGCCTGGTGGGCGGCTTCCTGCTGGTGGCCGTCGGCCTCGGCCTGGGCTGGTACCTCTTTTACCGCCCGATCGTGAACGTGGCGGTGCAGCTCCCCGCGCCGCCGGCGCCGCCCGCTCCGCCGGGCCCCGACGCCGCCCAGGTCAAGGCGCTGGAAGACCAGATCGAGAAGCAGAAGGCCGCCAACAAGCAGATCGAGGACCAGATCGCGGCCCTGAAGGACCGGCTGCGGGCCGACGTTTGCACGGCCAAGGATCCGCAAGGCAAGCCGGCTGCGGGTCAAAAGCTCTAGGCGCGTCGTTCGCAGTCTCTGCGCGGCAAAAGAATCATTGCCCAACACAAGGCGTAGCTTCACTCTCCCCTGAATACTCAAGGACGAGTATGGACGGGGGAGCGTGACACTGGCTGTCGATAAATTGCTTCGGCCGATGATGGTCATCGCCGCCGCGCTCCTGGCTGGCGCCTGTGACCTCCGGCGTTCCGCTGTCCTCGATCCCAAGGGGCCGATCGCGCTCGCCGAGCGCGACCTCCTGTTCGACGCCTTCTTCGTGATGATGCTGGTCGTCGTTCCGGTCATCGTGCTCACTCTCGCATTCGCGTGGCGGTATCGCGCTTCCAATACCAAGGCCGCCTACGCCCCCAAATGGGCCGAGTCGCTGCGGCTCGACGCCTTCGTCTGGCTGGTGCCGGCCGTGATCGTGATCGCCGTCGCCGTCCTGGTGTGGCGCAGCACCCACAAGCTCGACCCCTACCGGCCGATCGATGCCGCCGTGCCGCCGCTCGAGGTCCAGGTGGTGGCGCAGGACTGGAAGTGGCTGTTCATCTATCCCGACCAGGGCATCGCCGTCGTCAACCAGCTCGCCTTCCCCAGCGGCCGGCCGGTCAGCCTGCGGATCACCTCCGACACGGTGATGAACTCGTTCTACGTGCCGCAGCTCGCTGGCCAGATCTACGCCATGGCCGGCATGCAGACGCGCCTGCAGCTGTTGGCCGACCAGCCGGGCAAGTTCGTCGGGCGCAACAGCATGTACAGTGGTGGCGGCTTTTCCGACCAGTTCTTCGAGGTCCTCTCGCTCGGCCCGGCGGATTTCGACGTCTGGGTGGCCAAGGCCAGGCAGGCGCCGGCAAAGCTGGATGCGCCGACCTACACCGCGCTCACCGCCAAGAGCCGGCTGCATCCCATCACCTATTATTCGGCGGTCGAGCCCAGGCTGTTCGACTCGATCATCGCCAAATACACCCACGCCCACCACGCGCCAGCCGCCGGCACGCCCGTCGGCGCCGCGCCGCGGAGATAGACCGATGTTCGGCAGACTGACGATCGAGGCACTGCCGCTCTACAGCGCCATCGCGGCGGGTGGGGCGGCGGTCACGGTGGGCGGCGCGCTGCTGGTCGCCATCGTCATCACCTGGCTGGGCGCCTGGCGCTATCTCTGGACCGACTGGCTGACCAGCGTCGACCACAAGCGCATCGGCGTCATGTACATCGTGCTGGCGCTGATCATGCTGCTGCGTGGGTTCGTCGACGCCATCATGATGCGGGCCCAGCAGGCCATGGCGCTCAATTCCGGCGGCTACCTGCCGCCCGAGCATTTCGACCAGATCTTCAGCTCGCACGGCACCATCATGATCTTCTTCATGGCGATGCCCTTCATGACCGGGCTGATCAACATCATCGTGCCGCTGCAGATCGGCACCCGCGACGTGGCTTTTCCGTTCCTGAATTCGCTCAGCCTCTGGCTGACCGCCTCGGGCGCAGGTCTCGTCATGCTCTCGCTGGTGATCGGCAAGTTCTCGACCGCGGGCTGGACAGGCTATCCGCCCTATTCGGGCGTCGAGGCCAACCCCGGCGTCGGCGTCGACTACTGGATCTGGGCAATCCTGATCAGCGGCGTCGGCTCGACGCTCTCCGGCATCAACTTCATCGTCACCATCCTGAAGCGGCGCGCTCCCGGCATGACCCTGATGCGCATGACGCCGTTCGTATGGACGGCGCTCTGCGCCTCGGTGCTGATGGCCTTCGCCTTCCCGGCGCTCACCGTGGCCTGCGGCCTGCTGGCGCTCGACCGCACCTTCGGCATGCATTTCTTCACCAATGCCCACGGCGGCAACATGATGAACTACCCCAACCTGTTCTGGATCTGGGGTCATCCGGAGGTCTACATCCTGATCCTGCCGGCCTTCGGCATCTTCTCCGAGGTCGTGTCGACCTTCTCGCGGAAGCGTCTGTTCGGCTACGAATCGCTGGTCTATGCGACGGCCGCGATCGCCATCCTGTCGTTCACCGTCTGGCTGCACCATTTCTTCACCATGGGCTCCAGCGCCAACGTCAATGCCTTCTTCGGCATCACCACCATGATCATCGCCGTGCCGACCGGCGTGAAGGTTTTCAACTGGCTGCTCACCATGTATCGCGGCCGCATCGACTTCCATCCGTCGATGATGTGGACCATCGGCTTCATGGTGACCTTCGTGATCGGCGGCATGACCGGGGTGCTGCTGGCCATCCCGTCGGCCGACTTCCTGATGCACAACACGACCTTCCTGGTCGCGCACTTCCACAACATGATCATCCCCGGCGTGCTGTTCGGCTACCTCGCCGGCTACATGTACTGGTTTCCCAAGGCCTTCGGCTTCGCGCTCGACCGCAAGTGGGGGCTGGCGTCGTTCTGGTGCTGGATGATCGGCTTTTACCTGGCGTTCATGCCGCTCTACCTCCTGGGCTTCAAGGGCATGCCGCGCCGCATGGAGCAGTACAACGACCCGTCGTGGCAGCCCTACCTGATGGTGGCGGCCTCGGGCGCCTTCGTCGTCCTGCTCGGCATCGCGGCCATGGTGATGCAGCTCTATGTCAGCGTCCGCGACCGGAAGAAGACGGCCGACGTCACCGGCGATCCGTTCGACGGCCGCACGCTCGAATGGGCGACCTCCTCGCCGCCGCCGGCCTACAATTTCGCCGTGCTGCCGGAGGTCCGCGACCGCGAAGCCTTCCTCGACATGAAGGAGCGCGGTGTCGAGCGGCAGCGGCCGGCGGCCTACGAGGACATCCACATGCCCAGGAACTCGATGGTGGGCGTCGCCATGGGCGCCTTCGCCTTCGCGTTCGGCTTCGCCATGATCTGGCATATCTGGTGGCTGGCGGCGGCCTGCGGGCTCGCCATGTGGGTCGCCATGATCGCGCGCTCCTCCGATGACGACGCCGAATTCAGGATCTCCGCCGCCGAGGTGAAGCAGATCGAGGATGCGCGCTTCCGCGCCCTCGGGAGCCAAGCGGGACGCCGGGCATGAGCGCCGCCGTAACCGCTCACGAGAGCGAAGCCGCCGCCACCCACGAGCAGCGGGCCTTCGGCTTCTGGCTCTACCTGATGGGCGATGCCGTGATCTTCGCGCTCCTGTTCGCGACTTACGTCATCATGGTCAAGAACACGGCCGGCGGGCCCGGCGGCAAGGATCTGTTCGACCTCAGGAACGCCGGGATCGAGACCGCGCTGCTGCTGGTCTCGAGCACCACCTTCGGCCTCGCTTCGCTCTGCTCGAAGACCGGCAACCGCGGCGCGGTGCTGGCCTGGCTGCTGGTCACCTTCGTGCTGGGCGCAGGTTTCGTTTTCCTGGAACTGCGCGAGTTCGCCGGCATGATCAGGATCGGCGCCGGCCCCGACCGCAGCGGCTTTCTCTCCGCCTTCTTCACCCTGGTCGGCACCCACGGCCTGCACGTCAGCGTCGGCCTCACCTGGATCCTGATCCTGTGCGGCCAGGTGATGCTGAAGGGCCTGTCGGTGCCCGTGACCTCGCGCCTGTTCCGCCTCGGCCTGTTCTGGCACTTCCTCGACATCGCCTGGGTCGGCATCTTCTCGATCGTCTATCTGCCGGGGCTGCTGTGATGGAACACCCGAACTCCGAGCACGGTCTGCGTTCCTACCTGATCGGCTTCGTGCTCGCCGTCGTGCTGACGGCCATTCCCTTCTATGTCGTCATCACCCACGCGCTGCCGCCGGGGCGCACGCTGCTGGTGATCGGTATCGCGGCGGTGCTGCAGATCCTGGTCCACCTCAGGTTCTTCCTGCACCTCAACTTCACCTCGACGCCCAAGGAAAACCTGCTCGCCATCGTCTTCACCGCCGTGCTGATCTTCATCATGGTGGGCGGCAGCTTCTGGATCATGTTCGACCTGCACCAGCGCATGGCGATCTAGCCGCCACAAGTTTTGACGGGAGCGTTCGGGGGTATCCTCGTGCTGAGGAGCGAGCCCGGCGCATTCATATGCGCCTTAAGCGAGCGTCTCGAAGCATCGGCTCCAGGCCCGTCGGTTGCCCACCCTTCGAGACGGTGCTTCGCGCCTCCTCAGGGTGAGGAGTGCTTGTTCTCCGAAGAAGCGCCCGAAGTTTTCTAAAATTCCTATGTCGTTCATATGCCGCCGGGCCGCCGGCCGGCTCGAATTCCTATGCGCCAAGGGCCTTCTATGCCGGCGAAGGAGAGTTCCATGCTCGATGTCCTGTTCTTCGGCGGCGGCTTCGCCCTGTTCGGCCTGCTGATCGCCTACGAACGCCTGTGCCACAGGATCTGAGGCTCCCATGATCCTCGATTATGTCCTGGGCGGCGCGCTGGTCGCGATCCTGCTCGCCTATCTCACGGTCGCGCTGGCGCGCCCGGAAAAATTCTAAGGGAATCCCGAGGTTGCCATGACCTTCAACGGCTGGGTGCAGATCGCCCTCTTCGTCGCGATCCTGCTCGTCCTCACGCGACCGCTCGGCGGCTATCTCAGCCGCGTCCTGGAAGGGCAACGCACCTTCATGTCGCCGGTGCTGCTGCCGGTCGAACGCGGCTTCTATCGCCTGGCCGGCATCGATCCCGCCGAGGACCAGAGCTGGTGGGTCTACTGCCGCGCCATGCTGGTCTTCCACATCGTGGGCTTCGCGTTCCTCTATCTGCTGCTCCGCCTGCAGGCTGTCCTGCCGCTCAATCCGCAGGACATGTCGGCAATCCCGTCCGATCTGTCCTTCAACACGGCGGTCAGCTTCCTCACCAACACCAACTGGCAGTCCTACGGCGGTGAATCGACCATGAGCTACCTGTCGCAGATGGCAGGCCTCACGGTTCAGAATTTCCTGAGCGCCGCTACCGGCATCGCGCTGGCCATGGCCTTCATCCGCGGCTTCGCCCGCGCCAATGCCAAGGGCATCGGCAACTTCTGGGCCGACCTGGTGCGGGTCACGCTCTACGTCCTGTTGCCGTTCTGCATCGTCCTCACCCTGTTCTATGTCTGGCAGGGCGTGCCGCAGAATCTCGGCGCCTATGTCGAGGCGACGACGCTTGAGGGCGCCAAGCAGACCATCGCCCAGGGTCCGGTGGCTTCGCAGCTCGCGATCAAGATGCTGGGCACCAATGGCGGTGGCTTCTTCAACGCCAACTCGGCGCACCCCTACGAGAATCCGACAGCGCTCGCCAACCTCGTGCAGATGCTGTCCATCTTCGTGATCGGTGCGGCGCTCACCAACGTGTTCGGCCGTGCCGTCGGCGCCGAACGCCAGGGCTGGGCGATCCTGGCCGCCATGGGCGTGCTGTTCATCGTCGGCGTCTTCGTCGCCTACTGGGCGGAGGCCGGCGGCAACCCGCTGCTGGCGGCGCTCGGCGTCGACAATGCGCAGGGCAACATGGAAGGCAAGGAGGTGCGCTTCGGGGCGCCGCTGTCGGCGCTCTTCGCCGTGATCACCACGGCAGCGTCCTGTGGCGCGGTCAATGCCATGCACGACAGCTTCATGCCGCTGGGCGGCATGATCCCGCTGGTCAACATGCTGCTGGGCGAGATCATCATCGGCGGCGTCGGCGCCGGCCTCTACGGCATCCTGCTGTTCGCCATCCTGGCCATCTTCCTGGCCGGCCTGATGGTGGGGCGCACGCCGGAGTATGTTGGCAAGAAGATCGAGGCGCGCGACGTCAAGTTCACCATGCTGGCGATCCTCTGCCTGCCGCTGGCCATCCTGGGCTTCACGGGGCTGGCGGTCGTGCTGCCCGTGGGCCTCGCCGGACCGGCCAACGCCGGCCCGCATGGGTTCAGCGAGATCTTCTATGCCTTCACTTCGGCCGCCGCCAACAACGGCAGCGCCTTCGCGGGGTTGACGGCCAACACTCTCTTCTACAATTCGACGCTCGGCGTCGCGATGATCGTCGGCCGCTTCGCCATCATCGTGCCGATGCTGGCGGTGGCCGGTTCGTTGGCGGCCAAGCGCAAGTCCGCCGTCTCGCTCGGAACCTTCCCGACCGACGGCCCGCTGTTCGTCGGCCTGCTGGTCGGCGCCATCCTGATCGTGGGTGGCCTCACCTTCCTGCCGGCGCTCGCGCTGGGCCCGATCGCGGAACATTTCGCGATGCTGGCCGGCACGCTGTTCTAAGAGGCACCCTCATGAGCACACGTGACAAGTCGCAGTCGATGTTCGACTCGGCGATCCTGAAGCCCGCCCTGGTGGCAAGCGTCGTCAAGCTGCACCCGCGGGAACTGATGAAGAACCCGGTGATGTTCACCGTCGAGCTGGTGGCGCTGGTCGCCACCGTGCTGATGGTGCGCGACATCGCCGTGGGCGCGCCGGACATCGGCTTCGAGATCCAGATCGTCACCTGGCTCTGGGTGACGCTCCTGTTCGCCACCTTCGCCGAGGCCGTGGCCGAAGGCCGCGGCAAGGCCCAGGCGGAAACGCTGCACCGCATGCGCAGCGAGACGATTGCCAAGGTCCTGGTGGGCGTCAGCGACATCTTCGAGCCGGTGCGCGCCAACGCCCTCAAGGTCGGTCAGGTGGTGCTTGTCGAGGCCGGCGACATCGTGCCGGCTGACGGCGAGATCATCGAAGGCGTCGCCACCATCGACGAATCGGCGATCACCGGCGAGTCGGCCCCGGTCATCCGCGAGGCGGGCGGCGACCGCTCGGCCGTGACCGGCGGCACCAAGGTGCTGTCGGATCGCATCAAGGTCCGGATCACGGCGGAGGAGGGGTCGAGCTTCCTCGACCGCATGATCGCGCTGGTCGAGGGTGCCTCACGCCAGAAGACGCCCAACGAGCTGGCGCTGAACGTCCTGCTGGCCGGCCTCACCCTCATCTTCGTGCTGGCGGTGGTCACAATCCCGAGCTTCGCCGCTTATGCCGGCGGCTCGGTCTCGGTGATCGTGCTGATCGCGCTGTTCGTGACGCTGATCCCCACCACCATCGGCGCGCTGCTGTCGGCCATCGGCATTGCCGGCATGAGCCGCCTGGTGCGCTTCAACGTGCTGGCCACGTCCGGGCGCGCCGTCGAGGCGGCAGGCGATGTCGACACCCTGCTGCTCGACAAGACCGGCACCATCACGCTCGGCAACCGCCACGCCACGCAGTTCATCCCGGTGAGCGGTGTCGACGAGAACGAGTTGGCCAAAGTCGCCCAGCTCGCCAGCCTGGCCGACGAGACGCCCGAGGGCCGCTCGATCGTGGTCCTCGCCAAGGACAAGTACGGCCTGCGCATCATCGGCACGGCCGAGATCAAGGGACAGTTCGTGCCCTTCACCGCCCAGACCCGCATGAGCGGCGTCGATGTCGACGGCACGGTGATCCGCAAGGGCGCGGTCGATGCGGTGGTGGCCCATGCGCGCTCGATGGGCGCCACGCCGCCGATGGAGGAGATCGAGCGCATCGCGAGCTACATCGCCAAGGAGGGCGGCACGCCGCTCGCCGTGTCGCGCAACGGCCAGGTGCTGGGCATCGTCTACCTCAAGGACGTGGTGAAGGGCGGCATCCGCGAGCGCTTCGCCGAACTCCGCCGCATGGGCATCCGCACCATGATGATCACCGGCGACAATCCGCAGACCGCCGCCGCCATCGCGGCCGAAGCGGGGGTCGACGATTTCCTGGCCCAGGCCACGCCGGAAGCCAAGCTGCGCCTTATCCGTGCGGAACAGACCGGCGGCCGGCTGGTGGCGATGTGCGGTGACGGCACCAACGACGCGCCGGCGCTTGCCCAGGCCGACGTCGGCGTCGCCATGCACACGGGTACAAATGCCGCGCGCGAGGCCGGCAACATGGTCGACCTCGACAGCGATCCGACCAAGCTGATCGAGATCGTGGGCATCGGAAAGCAGCTGCTGATGACCCGCGGCGCGCTCACGACCTTCTCGGTCGCCAACGACGTGGCGAAATATTTCGCCATCATTCCGGCCATGTTCATCGCCTTCTATCCGCAGCTGGGCGTGCTGAACGTCATGCAGCTCGCCACGCCCGAGAGCGCCATCCTGTCGGCGATCATCTTCAATGCGCTGATCATCGTGGCGCTGATTCCGCTGGCGCTGCGCGGCGTAAAATACCGGCCCAGCAGCGCGGCCGCGCTGCTGCGCCGCAACCTGCTGGTCTACGGCGTCGGCGGCCTGATCGTTCCCTTCGTCGGCATCAAGCTGATCGACATCATCGTCGCCGCCACCGGCCTTGCCTGAGGATAAAGTCATGCTTCGCCATATCAGAGCTTCGCTCGTCATCCTCTTGTCGATGACGGTTCTTCTGGGTCTCGCCTATCCGCTGGCCCTGACCGGGGTGTCGCGCGCGCTCTTCCCCGCCCAGGCCGCGGGCTCGCTGATCGGGCAGGACGGCAAAGTCGTAGGCTCGTCGCTGATCGGGCAGAACTTCACGTCCGATCGCTACTTCCACGGCCGGCCGTCGGCCACGACCGATGCCGACCCGAACGACGCCACCAAGACCGTGCCGGCGCCTTACAATGCCGCCAACTCGGCCGGCTCCAACCTGGGTCCGACCTCCAAGGCGCTGGTCGACCGCGTCCGGGAGGATGTGGGCAAGCTGGGCGGAGCCGCGGACAGGCCGGTGCCCGTCGATCTCGTCACGACCTCGGGCAGCGGCCTCGATCCGCACATTTCGCCGGCCGCCGCGGCCTGGCAGGTGGCGGCCGTCGCCAAGGCGCGCAACCTGCCCGAAGCCGAGGTCCTGAAGCTGGTGGCGCAAAACACCGAAGGGCGTGTCTTCGGTGTCCTGGGGGAGCCCAGGGTCAATGTCCTCAAGCTCAATCTCGCCCTCGACGCGCTGCCGAAGCGGTGACAATGATCGGGCCCCATGGCCGGCTCGATTGAAGACTCCCGCCCGTCGCCCGACGCGCTGCTGAAGGCGGTGGAAAAGGAGTCGCGCGGCAAGCACAAGATCTTCCTGGGCGCCGCCCCCGGCGTCGGCAAGACCTGGGAGATGCTGTCGACTGCCCGGCGCCGCAAGCTCGAGGGCATCGACGTCGTCGTGGGCGTGGTCGAAACGCACGGGCGCGCCGAGACCGAGGCGCAGCTCGCCGGTCTTGAAATCCTGCCGCGCCGGCGCACGGACTACAAAGGTCGCGTGCTCGAGGAGATGGATATCGACGCCATACTGGCGCGCCGGCCGGCCCTGGTGCTGGTCGATGAGCTCGCCCACACCAACGCCGAAGGCAGCCGGCACCCCAAGCGCTATCTCGACGTTGAGGAGCTTCTGGCAGCCGGGATCGACGTCTATTCCACCCTCAATGTGCAGCACATCGAGAGCCTGAACGACGTGATTGCGCGCATCACGCGTATCCGCGTCCGCGAGACCGTGCCGGACCGCATCGTCGACACCGCCGACGAGGTCGAACTGATCGATCTGACGCCGGCCGACCTGATCGCGCGGCTGGGTGAAGGCAAGGTCTATGTCCGCGAGCAGGCCCAGCGCGCCGTGCGACGCTACTTCTCGCCGGGCAACCTGACGGCGCTGCGCGAACTGGCGCTCAGGCGGACGGCCGAGCGGGTTGACGACCAGATGCTGAGCTATATGCGCGAGCATGCCATCACCGGCCCGTGGGCGGCCGGCGAGCGGGTGATCGTGTGCCTCGATCCGAGCCCGGGCGCCGCCAATGCCGTGCGCGCCGCCAAGCGCACCGCCGACAGCCTCGACGCCGAGCTGATCGCGCTCTATGTCGAGACCGAGCGCCACGCCGGCCTCAGCGACGCCGAGCACGCCTGCCTCGGCGAGACCATGCGGCTGGCGACACAGCTCGGCGCCGAGGTCGCGACGGTGCCCGGGCGCTCGGTGGTCGAGGAGATCCTGGCCTTTGCCCGTGCGCGCAACGTCACGCGGGTGATCGTCGGAAAGTCGCAACGCTCGCGCTGGTTCGAGTTGACCCACGGCTCGGTGGTCGACGAGCTGGTGCGCAGTGGCTCGGGGCTCGTCGTCGAGGTGGCGCCCTCGGCCGAGGGACCAACTCCCGCCGGCCCGACCGACTGGCTGCTGGGCGCGCCGCGGCAGATCGGGCCCTACCTAGAGGGCGTCCTGATGACCGCTGTCGCGACCGCGGTTGGCAAGGCGATCGATAGCCTTATCGACCTGCCCAACATCTCGCTGGTCTTCGTGGTGCCGGTGCTGGTGGCGGCGGTACGGCACGGCCTGGTCCCGTCGCTCTGGGTCTCCGGGTTGAGCGTGCTGGCCTACAACTTCTTCTTCATCCCGCCGCTCTACCTGTTCACGATCTCGGATCCCGCCAATGTCGTGGCGCTGTTCTTCTTCATGGTGGTGGCGGTCGTGGCCAGCGCGCTCGCCGTCCGGACGCGCACTCAGACGGAATCGGCGCGGCGCGAGGCCCGCACGACGGCCGAACTCTACGCCTTCAGCCGCAAGATCGCCGGCGTCATCGAACTCGACGATCTGCTGTGGATCGTGGTCACGCATCTGGCCCGCCTGCTCAAGGCGGAGGTCGTCATCCTGATGCCGGAGCAGCAGAAGCTGGCCACGCGTGCGGCCTTTCCGCCGGATAGCGAGCTGAACGAAGCCGATCTCGCCGCCGCGCGCTGGTCGTGGGACGCCGACCGGCCGGCCGGTCGCGGCACCGACACGCTGCCGGGTGGACGCTGGCTGTTCGTGCCGATCCGCACCAGCCGCTCGGCCGTCGCCATCATCGGCGTGCTGCCGCTGAAGGAGGGCAGCGAACTGTCGGCGGGCGAGCGCCGCCTGCTTGAGGCGGTGGGCAACCAGGCCGCCGTCGCGGTCGAGCGCGTGACCCTGGCGAAGGATATCGACCAGGCGCGCCTCGGCGCAGAACGCGAGCGATTGCGCTCGGCCATGTTGACCTCTGTTTCGCACGACCTGCGCACGCCGCTGGCCTCGATCATCGGCTCCCTGTCGAGCCTGCGCAGCTACGGCACGCGCTACGACGCGGCGACGCGCGAGGAACTGCTGGGCACGGCATTGGGCGAGGCCGAGCGGCTCGACCGCTTCGTCGGCAACCTTCTGGACATGACCCGCCTCGATGCCGGCGCTGTCACCCCGAAGCGCGAGGCCGTCGAGGTCGGCGACCTCGTCTCCACCACCTTGCGCCGCGTCCAGCCGCTGCTGAAGGACCATGTCATCGTCAGCATCGTGCCCTCAGGCCTGCCCTCCCTGTCGCTCGACTTCGTGCTGGCCGAACAGGTGCTGTTCAATCTGCTCGACAACGCAGCCAAGTACGCGCCGGCCGGCGGCCGCATCGAGGTCGAGGCCCGGCGGGCGGGGGCCCGAGTAGAAATCATCGTGCGCGATGAAGGACCCGGCATCGCTGCAGGCGATCTCGACCGGATCTTCGACAAGTTCTATCGCGCCCACGAGGGCGACCGCCGCCTCGCCGGCACCGGCCTCGGGCTCGCTATCGCCAAGGGCTTCGTCGAAGTCCAGGGCGGCACGATCACGGTGCGCAACCGGGGCGACCGCAGTGGCGCGGAGTTCGTCGTGAGCTATCCTGCTGGCTGACATGACGAGTTGGGCATGACGGGCGACGCTGCGCTGATCCTGATCGTCGAGGACGAACCGCCGATCCGCCGGCTGTTGCGCACGACGCTGGCCGCCCATGACTATCGCACCCTGGAGGCCGCGACCGGTGCCGAGGCGCTCGCGGCGCTGCGCCATCACCGCCCCGATCTCGTGCTGCTGGATCTCGGCCTGCCCGACATCGACGGCCTGTCGCTGATCGGCCAGATCCGGGCCAAGGGACCGGTTCCGATCGTGGTGCTGTCGAGCCGCGGCGACGAGGCGGCCAAGGTGGCGGCGCTCGATTCGGGTGCCGACGACTACGTCACCAAGCCGTTCGGCGCCGATGAGCTGATGGCCAGGCTGCGCGCCGCGCTACGCCACCGCCTGCAGCAGCAGGGCGCCGAGCGGGGTTTCACCAGCGACGATCTCAGCGTCGATCTGGTGCGCCGGCTGGTGCGGCGCGGCGCCGAGGACATCAAGCTTTCGCCCAAGGAATACGACATTCTGGAGCAGCTCGTGATCCATGCCGGCAAGGTGCTGACGCACAAGCACCTGCTGCGCGAGGTCTGGCGCGATGAGTCGGTCGATCCGCAATATCTGCGCGTCTATGTTCGCCAGCTCCGCCAGAAAATCGAGGCCGACCCGTCCTCGCCGCGCCACGTCCTCACCGAGCCCGGCGTCGGCTATCGCCTCGTTTGAAAGGCGGTAGCCGACGCCAAGGCCTACTTCGCCACCTTCGCGCCGGTGGCGACGTTGAGGACGGAGCCGTCCTCCAGGCTGAGGCGATAGATTTCGCGCAGCACATTGCCGGCGAAGCCAAGCTCGACGATCGACACCGTCTTGAAGGCGGTCGGGATGCCGTCCGGCAGGATCTGGTTGAATTCCACCGCGGTCTGGTTGAACGCCGCCTGGATCTCCGGCGTGAACTTGGCCATGGAATAGACCAGCGTGTTGTGCGGATTGTGCGGGCGCAGTTCCTTGCCGTCCTTCACGGTGTTGAGGCCGCTGACGCCGACGGTCTGCACCAGTTCCTTGGCGGCGTCGCTCATGACGGCGTAGACCGGCCCGGTCACGCGTGGCAACGGACCGTCGCGTAGCGGTGTCAGCGTCGTGGTGGCGATGGTGTTGAACGCCATCATGGTCTCGAAGCTGGCGCCTTCCTTCACGATGCCGAGGTCGAGCCACCAGGGGTGGCCGGCGCCCTTGGCGGCCTCGGTCGTGTAGAAGGTCTTGAGCGTCACGTTCAGGACCGGCGGCAGCTTGGGCATGGCCTTGAGCATCTTCTCGGGCGTCGTCGGGTCGGGATTGTGGATGTGCAGGACGGTGACGTGCGGGATGTTGAAGCGGAGCGCCTCGTCGATCAGCTTGGCGTTCAGCAGCTTTTCCCGCAGCAGCCCGCCGATGGTGAGGCCGAGCTTGTCGTTGACCTCCTGGGGCAGAGTGTAGACCAGGCCGAAGGTGCGCTTGTGCTCACGGAAGGCGGGCGAAGCGAGCGCGCTGTTGTCGACCGCGCCTTGCGCGACAGCCGGATGAACGGCAAGCAGCGTCGTGGCCGAAACGGCGATCGCCGCCAGGCAGTGGGAAAACTTAGAGTTCATGGGGTCCCCTTTACGTGGATTGTCGACGGCATTCCTTTGCAATCTACGTGCCCGATGTGACGGAGATGTGAGGGGATTGTTGCCGGCCGGATGCCAGCGCTGCCAGCAACCCTAAGTTTGCAAGTTCAGCAGGTTTTTGGCTATATTTCTGATATCGTCGCGCCGACGTGCATCTGCTGCGCTGGTCGCCCGGGCACTTGCCCGGCGCGGCCTTTTTCATGGTGCCAGCGACGATGGAATTTTCAGACAGGTCCGCCAATCGGACCTGCGTTGAAAAGAATCGTCCGGTTCAAGCGGGCCGGTTATTTGTGAATTTCCGGACGGACAGATTCTGGACAACTCGTGTCCAGAAAATCGCCGTCGCGCAGTCCTAGAAAATGCAGTCCGCGCGTGCGGCCGGCGGGATAGGATCGGCCGGCATGTCGAGACGGCAGTGATAGTCGAAGGTGGCCCGGTAAGGTGCTGCGATGCGTGCCTTGGCCTGGATGGGAAGAACGAAGCGGCCGCCGCGCCGGTCGATCTGCTGGCGGCCGTAGCCGATGCTGGTGCCGTCGGCGAAATAGGCAGTGAAGATCGAATGTCCGGCCGACGATGTGAACTCCACGACCAGGATGGTGCCATCCAGGCATTCGAAGCGGGGACCGCTGCGCAGGAGGCCGGTTTCCGTGGTCTTTTCCGAGGGGCCGGAGATCGTCCAATGCGAGGTCGAGGCCGTCTTCCAAGTCTCCGCCTTCAGGACACCGCAGGCGAGCGCACTCGGGATCTGGGCATTCATGGTCTGGCCACTCTTGGCTTGACCGTACGCCGGTCCTGCGAGGACCGCCGTCAGCAGCAGCAGGCCGGCACGTCTCACTTGGGCAAAGCGTCCAGCGCCTTCTTGGCGTCGGCGTCGTTCTGGGCGGCGGCCTGCTGCAGCCAGGTCCTGGCCTTGGCCGTGTCGGCGGCGAGGCCGGCGCCGCCCCTGGCGAACAGGAGGCCGAGCTTGCGCTGCGCTTCGGCCACGCCGGCAAGTGCTGCGCGCTCGTACCAATCGGCGGCACGGGCGCCCTCGGGCGTAAAGCCGCCACGGGCGGGCTGGGTCAGCGGATCGTAGAAGGTGGCGAGTTCGAGCTGGGCCGCGGTATTGCCTTGCTCGGCCGCGCGCCGGAACACCAGGAAGGCCGAGGCGGTGTCGCCCGCCTTCAGCCACTCGCGGCCCTTGGCCAGCATGGCCTCCGGCGCCGGCGCGGGCTTGGTCGCGAGATAGTCGGCCACCGTGTCGCGGACGGACTTCTTCGGCGGCCCCGTAGTGGGTGTCGTCGGCGGTGGCGGCGCAGTTGCCACGACGTCCTGCGGATGCAGCTTGAAGTAATAATAGTAGCCGTAGCCTGCGCCGCCCACGATCAGAAGCAGGATCAGGACGACGGCCCAGTTGGGCAGGCCGGAGCGCGGCGTCACCGCGGGAGCAGGATCGCGGGCCGCGCGCAAATCGGGCGCGGACGGCGGCAGCTCGAAGGGCGGCGGCAGGGCTTCGGGCGCCGGTTCGGCCGGCTGTGCCGGCTGCATCCGGCGCAGCCGCACCGTGTCGTCGTAGGTGCCGCTCGCGCCAGCGGCGCCCGAGGTCAACATGGTGGGCCAGGCGACTACGGTGGTGCCGACGACGCCGATATCGGGCTCCTTCACCCGGAGCCGGATGGTGGCGATGCCGGCCAGGCGATCGCAGATCTCGGGGCCAAGATGGAATTCCATGACGTCGCCCTTGCGCGTGACCTCGTCGGGCATGAGCCAGGCTTCGGTGCGCCGCCAGCCGTCGTCGGCGAGATGCGTGTCCGGGCCCTGCTGGCGCTGGATCGAAAGCGCCAGGCCTTCGGGGACGGCGTCGAGTTCGCTCAGGCGCAGGACGGCGTGGCCCGGCTCAGGAAGAGGGACGACGGACGCGCGGACCGGCATGGCGGCGCCGATCAGGCGGGCACGGCGCGCAGGATGGCGCCAAGGCGGTCGTTCTGTTCCGCCGTGATCTCGCGACCGCCCTCGTAGCCGACATTGTCCATGGCGAGCTGCAGGAAGGCGCGCATCCAGTCCTTGCAGTAGTCGGCGTAGATCGGCGCCGGGTCCTCGCTCAACATCGGTGCACCATCGGCTGCCGGCGGCGGACTCTGGAAGACGCGCCGCACGGGTGCATTGGGCGGCAGGCCGGGCCGCTGCTCGAGCGGCAGGCGGTCGAAACCGAGCGCGCTGATGTAGCCGTTGAGGGACGAGGCGGCGGTGCGCACCTGGCGCTCGGCGATCTCCTCCCACTTGGCGTTGGCGGCGTTCTCCAGGGAGCGCACCTCCAGCGAAAGCTGGTCGATCAGTTTTAGGCGATGGGCGCCCACCACCAGCTCGTCGATCATCCAGCCGAGGTGCTGGCGGTCGACGCCGAAATGCGACAGCGCCTTCTCGTCGGCACCGACGCGGCGCATGTTCTCCAACCAGTATTCGGCGGCCTCGCGGGCGAAGCGCTCGGCGCGGTCCTCCAGCACGCCGGACGGCGGCGGCGCGCTGCGGTCGGCGTCGTCACCGAACACGTCGGCGAAGATGGCACCGAGATCGACGGCGGCGCCGGTCGACTGCGCCACCCCGCCGCCGGCCTTGCCACCCGCCTTGCCGTTGCCGGCCGCCTGATCGTCGGAGGGCCGCGCGGTGGCGATGCGGAAGTAGATGTCGCGCAGCGCGGTGTCGGCGATCTGCAGCGCGCCCACCAACTCACCGAAGAGCTGCTGCTGGATGCAGGTCGCGAGGCCACGCAGCACGGTGTGCACGAGGTCACGCTTCTTGGCGCGGGCATCGCCGTCGGAGGCGCTGTGGAAGCCGGCGAGGCGGTCGACCAGGCGGCGGACCTGGATCTCGAGCTGGCCGCGCACCTGGGCGCGCTTGATGGCCGGGTCGCAGACCGGGATCAGGCTCTTCACCAGGTAGGCGACACCGCCGTCGTTGGCGCGGAAGGCCTCGTCCCAGGCGCGGGCGGGATCGGCGAAGTGGCGCCGTACGTCCTCGTTCTCGACGAAGTGGCGGCGGAGCTCACCGGCGCGCGACGAGAAGGCCTCGGCGATGCCGGTCTCGCGGCCGTCGTCGTAGTCCATCAGCCGCTCGTCGATCACGGTCGGATTGCGCAGCCAGAAGCTGTTGTCGAACGGCTTGCCGTTCCAGTTGAGCGGCCACTCGCCACGGAAATTATTGACCAGCGAATTACCGAGCCGGGCGCTCCACCTGAGGCGGCGAGACTCCTCGGTCTCGCCGGCCTTCTGCTCGAACTCGCGGTCCATCTTGGTCAGCACCAGGAACAGCGCGTTCTTCTGCCGGGCGCGGTCGGCCGGCGTGGCGCCGATCGTCTGGTCGATCCAGGCCGTCATCATGTCCGAGAGGTCGCGGACCTCCTGGTTGCCGTCGGGGATGCAGAGCAGGATGGCGCTGAGCTCGCGTTCGGCCGAATAGCGCTGGAACAGATAGGCGACCTTGCCGCGCAGCAGCAGCTCGCGCAGCGGGTTGGCGCCCTCGGCCACGCCCTTGGTCTTGGCGACGTCGTCGAGGTTGGCGAGCTTCAGCCGCGAACGGGCGCCGGGGAAGTCGAGCAGATCGGTGTGGTCGAAGAAGTCCCACGGCTTCTCGTCGATGGCGACGTTGAGTTCGGCGGTGAGCGCGCAGACCAGCGAGCGCGGCAGCTGGGCGTCGGCCGAGCTGCGGCCGTCGACCTGCTTGGGCCGCACCAGCAGCGGGTCGTCGGAATCGGCGCCCAGGCGGTCGAGTGTGAGGACGTCGACGATGCTCTTCTCGCGCGGGACCAGCGCGTCCATGCCGAGCAGCGCCTCAGGCGCGAAGGCCAGCTTCTGCAGGCCGTCGTAGAGCGTGAGATAGAGATCGGTGAAGGGCTGGAAGTCGTACCACAGCACCGACCACAGCCGGGCGCGGTCGTGTCCCGAGAGGCGCGGCGCGAGATCGATCGTCTCGCGCCAGTAGTCGGTGCGCAGCTCGGCGGTGACGCCGGCAAAGAAGGTGTCGAAATACTCGATCACGTCGAGCACGTCGTCAGAATCGAGATCGCCCACCGGGGTCGGATGCGCCTTGGCGCGAAGCTCGGCCAGGCGCTTGCGGATGGCGGCGCCGTCGGGCCCCTCGAACTCGGCCTTCTGGTGGTCGAAGTCGAGCAGGAAGGAGTTGCCCAGGATCTTCACGATGTCGGTCTGGGTCAGCAGCCGCACGCGCACCGGGAAGTCGGGCGCGCCGTCGCTGAGGCCAAGGCCGAAGCGGGTGACGAGGCCGGTCGACTCGCGGTTGCCCGGCGGATTGATCTCGCGCAGGAAGTCGTAGGTCTTGTCGGCGAAGCGCGCCTGCAGCGGGCGGCCGTCGCGGCTGGCCAGGATCGACACCAGGTAGGACTTGCCGGCCTGGCTGGGACCGAAGACGCCGACGCACATCCGGCGGCGGGCGGCGCGCGCCAGCTTGCGGCTCTGGTTGCGGACCTTCTGCAGTTCGCTGATCAGCGACGGCGCCTGCTGCGCCACGGTCGGCGACTGCGCCGCGGCACCCTTCAGCCACGCCACGCCTTCGCCGGCGGCGACGGCCAGCGATTCGCAGTCCTGGGCCAGTTTGAGATCGACGGTGTCCATTTTCCCTAACCCGTCTTCAGCATGCCGGTGTCGAGCCAGTAGCCCTCACGGCGCGGCAACGTTTGCAGGCGGAGCGTCAGGCGATCGAGCGCCACGGCTCGGCCGTCGCGGTTGGTGATCTGGCGCAGGCGGAAGCGCTCGACGTCACCGGAATCCTTGTCCTTGGGCTTCACCCGGGCGAGTGCGATGTTGAAGGGCGTCTCGCGGGCATGGCGCTCGGCATACTCCGGCTTGGCGAATTCCAGCGCATAGAGCCGTGCCGCCGGCCAGCGCGCGAGATCGAGTTGCCGGGCGCCCAGCCACATGGGGCCGCGGAACTCGAAGCCGATTTCCGGCAGCTCGTAGTCGCGATTGTCGAGATCGACATCGCGGTAGACGAGGTCTTCCTTCTGCAGCCGTCCGCCACCGTCGAGCTTGCCGATGAACTTGGCGATGCTCTTGGAGCGCAGCAGGTCGGAGCGGAATGAGAAGTCGGGCAACTGCGACTGGGCGAGCGCAGCGATCATCGCGCCCACCGCCACCGTGGTCTTGGGGTCTTCGACCCTGAGGCGTGCGTCGCGGAACGGATACCAGGCACCGACACGGTACTCGTGCAGCGAGATCACCCGCTCCGGCGGCAGCGGCAGCAGTTCCATCACCAGGGAGCGGATGCCGGGCAGGCGCGAGGGCCGGCCGGAGAGCAGCAGGATGTCGCAATCGTAGGCGTGGACGACCTCGGCGAGCGGCGCCAGCACGCGCGCCATCTCGGCCCGTACGGTCTTGTCGAGGTTGGGCAGGTCGACCGGGAAGATCACGGCCTTCAAATCGAAGTCCTTGGCGCCGCGTTTGCGTGCCGCCTCGTTGACAAAGGTCACGACCTCGGCCGACGGTTTGGCGCCCTCGGAGAAAAACGAATCGTAAGTCCTGGGCTCCGCGGCGACGACGCCCGAGGTGGGGTCGTAGGTCTCGGCGGCGCGCAGGAATTCCAGTGCCACCGGATGGGCGATCTGGAGTGCGAACTGCTGGCGCAGATTGCGATGGATCACGTCCTCGCCGCCACGGTCGCCGCCCACCAGTTCGGCCATCAGGTCGGCGGGGTTGCCGATGCCGGCGGCCCGCAGCGCCGCCTCGATCGGCGGCAGCACGTGGCCCTGCACGACGCGCAGCAGGATGTCGTCGCCCGCCACGTTGAAGCCCTCGCGGAACTTCTGCTCCGGGAACAGCGTCACCGAGGTGCCGGCACCCTCCAGGCGGTAGGAATTGATGATCAGGTCGGTCGTGCCGCCGCCGACGTCGATGCTGGCGATGCTGAGCGTCTCGTCGGCCGGGCGGCCGCGCGGCTTGCGGGCGATCTGGAAGAAGCGCCGCGCGTCGCCGCCGAAATTGCGCGCGACCTCGGTATAGAGATAGACGAGCTGGGTGCAGCTTGCCTCGTCCCAGTCGGTCAGCACGCGCGGCGCCGGCGCTGCGGGATCGTCGAGCTTCCAGCCCATCATCATCCAGACGAGATCGCGCGCAGCCTCGGCGCGCTTGCGGAAGATCAGGCGTTCGGCCAGTGGCATGCCGGTGGGAAGCGTGAGCACGATGCGGCGCAGCCGTCGCGGCGTCTCGGCATGGGCCCGCCGTCCGCGCTGCTGCGGTGAGTTCATCAAGGTGAGCGCCTGCAGCAGGACCTCGGACAGTACAAAGGTCATCACCGAGGAGCGTGAATAAAGCGGCTCGAAGACCGGCAGATGGTCGGCCGAATCGGCGTCGGCCTCGATCAGATGCAGCGGCTCGCCCTTCTGGTTGACGAGCTGCGCCATCGGGCCGGCGGCTGCCGGCATCGGCGTCTGGTCCTGGGCGTAGGCGACGTTGAAGCGCCATTCGCGGGTCTGCGGCTCCTCGTCCCACAGATAGCGCTTGGGACTCGACATGCCGGTATTGCCTTCGGTGCCGCGCCGGCGGGCGGCAAGCCGCGTCGCCTCGGGTCCCACGCGGGTCATGGTCGGCCAGACAAAAGCGTCGGCCCGGCCCCCCAAGCGCGAGAGATGATTCTTGCCGAACCAGGCCTGGGCGAACTCGACGCGCGATTCGAACGGCTTGGTGTGGACGCTCTCGGGGTGCGAGAGATCGCGCAGCGCCAGTTCGTAGGAATCGTTCAGATTGACGCCGACATCGCCTGCCGCCTCGATCAGGAGGCCGCAGGTGCGCGAGTTGCCGACGTCGAGGACGAGGTCGACCTCGATCGCGCCGCGGCCCGGCCGCTCGGCATCGCCCACAAGCTTGATCGGCGGAAAGTGCGCCGCCGCGGCCAGCAGGCCGAGGAAGGCGAGATAGCGCGCCGTCGCTTCCTGCGGCTTCTGTTTGATGTCGGCGTCGATTTCCTCGAGCGTGGCGCGCGGATGCAGCTCGCGGAACAGCTCCTCCAGCCACTGGCTCATCCAGCCCTGGCGCAGCAGCCAGTGATTGGCGCGCTGCTGAGGCGCCAACGCAAACAGCGCGCCCGAGGTCACGTCCTTGGGCGAGGGCGCGAGATAGGCGCGACCTTCGGCCTCGGCGATCAGGCCGGTGTCGAAGGCGAGGACGGCGCGGTAGCGGTTGCCCTGCTCGTCGCGGTAGCCCGCGCCATAGCGGGCCTCGAGATCGACCACACGCACGCGTGCCCAGTCGGCCGGGCCTTCGCGGAACTGGCTGTTGGGCCGGACCTGCAGGAATGGCACCGGCACCCATTTGTCGAGAAAGGGCGCGAGGGCATCCTTGGCCGTCACGACGAGGTTCGGTTCGGCGGCACGGCGTCGTCCGGCTTCGACGACCTCGTACTGGCCGCGGCCCTCGTCGAAATCGAGCTGTACCAGGTCGTCGACCGCCTGGGTGGCGGCGGCATCGTGGAAACCCCACTCGCGCACCTTGAGGCGCACGGGGTCGAAGCCGAAATCGAGAAACTGAATGCCGGAACGGGCGATCAGGGTCGTCGGGCTGGGGTAGCTTGGGAGGCGGGCAAGGTCGCTCATGTCATGCTTTTTCGGCTGTCGGTCCAGTCTAGGGACTCAGCGGCCGATCTGCACCTGATAGCTGCGCTGGTCGCCGGGCTGGCTGCCCTTGCATTGGGCCACGCCAGCGGCGTCGACCTCGCAATTGACCGTGTTGCGGGCGTAGGTCTTGCCGTCGCTGCACTTGGGATTGGCCTTCTCCTCGATCACCAGCTTGCCGTTGTCCCAGCGCGCCTCGGCCGGAGCCTCGCAGGCAGCACCGTTCTTCTGCACGAAGCTCACCTTGCCCTTGCCCTTGTCGTCCAGCGTGTAGCTGGGGCGCAGGTCCTTCTCGCCGCTCGCCGTGGCCAACCCGGTCCGGGAGCGCCAGTCGCCCTTTAGGAAGGCGAGATCCTGTTTCTGCTTGGCCTCAGGTGGCACGACCATCGGCTTGGGCTCGTCCTTCTTGGGTTCGTCCTTGGCCCCGGCTGCCTTGTCCTTGTTCTGTTCGTCAGGGCCCTTGGTGCCGCCTTTGTTGTCGGCCTTGTCGGCAACGTTAACGCCGGGTGGCGGGACCGGTTCCGGTGCCGCGCCGCGCTCGATCGGCGCTCCCGGGACGAGCCCACCCACAACCACGCCGCCCGGTCCGATGATGCCGGCCGCGCAATCGCCGCCGCGCCGTGACAGATCGTCGGTGAGGCGCGCCAGTTCCATCCGCAGATTCTCGTTGTCCTGCTGCAGCGTGCTCGCGCGCGTCTGCTGCAGTTCGAGTGGCTGGCGGACGGACAGGCTGAGGGCCCGTTCGCGGGCTTCGGCTTCGAGGTAGGGTTCCAGCCGCGGCAGGTAGGGCCGCACCAGCCAGGCGAGCAGCGCCAGCATCAGCAACAGAAGCAGCGCCAGCAGCAGCCACTGCCACCAGTTCGTGCGCGGGGCTGCGGCCACGAGGGCGGGCGCCGAGACCATGACCGCCTCCGGTCGCGCCGCGGGTCGCGGCGGTACCGGCGGGCTGGCGAGAAAGGCGCCGGGCAGGCTTGCGTCGGCGGTGAAGCCCCAGAAGGTCATGACCGGCTTGCCGTCCACGACGTAGAGGGTCTCCTCGCCGGGCGCGGTGAGCGCATGGCGCAGCAGGCGAGCGAAGTTTCGTTCGGCGCTGGAGCGTTCCGGGGCGTCCATCGTATCGGCCAGCCCCGCCAGGTCGCCGTGCAGGCGCCGGACCTTTTCCAGCACCTGCGTGCGCTGGGCGTCGCTGGCTTCGGAGAGACGGCGGGCTTCACCCTCGAAGGGTGCATACCAGTCGATGCGGCGTCCCGTGGGATCGACCTCGGGGATCGCCAGCAGATCGGCATGCTCGCGCGACAGCCGCGCCGCGATGGCGGCGCGCAGCTGTCCGGCGGCGCGCCATACGGGATCGCCTGCCAGCCCCAGCGCGCGGTAGCGCTGAAGCGGTTCACTGATGAGAAGAGGACCTGCTGCCATCTCTGTTCCTCAACGCGGGCACGCCATGGCGTAGTTCCAGCGCGTACCCAGCATCTGTCCTGTTACGACGACATCGACCGAATAATCCCCGGCGACCGGTTTCCAATCGAAGCCGAAGCCGCCGCGGCCGCTGCGCGGGCCGCCGGTGCCGTTCAGCACCTGGCCGCGATAGATGACCTTAATATCGTCAGGCCGGACGTACAGATTGTAGTTGATGGCGACAAAGCCGGGCTTGTCACCGAGATAATGCTTGTTGCGCGTGATCCCTTCGCCGCCGGAATCGCCCGCCCAGTTGCAGGGCAATTGGCCCGGCGGCGGCCGGCTGGTCGGCGGTGCCGCGGGCGGCGGTGGGGCGGGAGTCGGGGCGGGCTTGGCGGCGACCTGCGGCGGTGGCGGCGGCTTGGGCGGTTCGACCGGCTTGCACAGATCGACCTTCTTCTTGAGATCGACCTGAAGGGCGGCGAGTTCGGCCTTGAGTCGCTTGTCGTCGCCCTGCGCCTCGTCGAGCGAGGCCTTCAGAAGCGGCGTCGGATCGGGCGGGGCCTCGGGTGCGGGCGGCGCCGGTGTTTCGATGGTCGCGACATTCAGCGTCGGATCGACCGGGCTGCAGGCGCGCAACAACCAGGACGTGATCAACAGGAGCAACAGGAGAAGAAGGCCGAACAGCAACGCACTCAGCCAACGCGACCAGCCGAGGCGTGCCGGCAGGGCGACCATGGGCACGCTCGCCATTGTGGCGATCGGTCGTGCTGCCATGGGCGCGGGCGGCGAGGCAAAGGTTTGGAGGCCCTGGGCGGCGTCGGCTTCATAGCCCCACGCGACGATGACCGGCTGGCCATCGACCAAGTAAATGAAATCGTCGGAAGGGCGCGTCGTGGCGAGCTCGAGCGAGCGGCCGATCAGATGTGCCTCTTCGCTCAAGTCGGGTGTCTGGAGTTGCGCGCCGAGTGTACGGATGGCTGCGAGATGAGTCTCGACCGTGCGCAACGCTTCGGCGCGTTCGCCTTCGTCCAGTTCGGCAAGGCGACGGATCTCACCCGAGCGCGCGGCATACCAATCGATGCCGTCATCCGACTCGCGCAACTGCGGATCGGCCAGCGTGTTGGCGGGGCCATCGCCCAGGCGGCGGCGGATCACGGACAGCAACTGGCCGGCCACGGCATGCAGCGGATCGCCGCGCACGCCAAGCGGCCGGACGCCCAGGCGCGTGGTCAAGATCAGAGTGGGGCGTTCGCCCATTCGATGCCGCTGATTGTTGTCTACGGCAGTATAACAGGCGTCGAATCCGGCGGGTTTATGTCCGAGGCAAGATGTTTCCGCCCGGGCTGAGGAACGCCACGGCCCCGGCCGCCTCCAATCGCACAATGGGTGTCGCGAAAACGGCCGACAGGCGCTCCGGATCGAGGATCGGCCGGGCCGGCCCCAGGGCCGTCAGCCGGCCATTCTCCACGATGGCGACCCGGTCGGCGTAGCGCGCCGCCATATTGAGGTCGTGGAGGACGGCCAGCACGCCCAAGCCGCGGTCGACCCTGCGCCGGGCGCTGGCCAGGGCGGCATGCTGGTGGGCGAGGTCGAGGCCGGCGATCGGCTCGTCGAGCAGCAGGAAAGGCAGGCGGCCCGGGTCGGCGTCGCACTGCGCCAGGACGCGGGCGAGCTGCACACGCTGGCGTTCGCCACCCGACAGAACGGCATAGGGCCGGTCGGCGAAGGCCAGCGCCTCGGTTTCAGCCAGCGCCTGCGCCGCAAGCGCGCCGATCTGCCGGTCCGAAAGGCGGCCGCGATGGGCCAGCAGGCCGAGCGAGGCGATCTGCAGGCCGGTGAAGTCGAAGGCAACCGTCGAATGCTGGGGCAACACGGCGCGGCGATGCGCAAGATCGGCCTTCTTCCAGTGCGTGATTGGTCGGTCGGCGAGCAGGACCTGGCCGGCCGCGAGCTGCCGGTCGCCTGCCAGGGCGCTCAGGAGCGTGCTCTTGCCGGCGCCGTTGGGGCCGATGACGGCGAGGAACTCGCCCGGCCTCACCTCGAGGGAGATGTCACGGATGAGGACCTTGTCGCGGGCCCTGACCTCGACCCCAATGGCCTGCAGCGCGCTCACAGGTTGCCCCGGGCAGCGCGGCCGGCGAGCAACCAGAGGAAGAAGGGTCCGCCGACCAAGGCAGTCAGAATGCCGATCGGCAGTTCGGCGGGCGCGACCATGGTACGAGCCAGTGCGTCGGCCAAGACCAGGAAGGCGCCGCCGAACAGCGCCGCGGCAGGCAACAGGGTGCGGTGTCCGGGCCCCAGCAGCAGACGCACGATGTGCGGCGCGATGAGGCCGACGAAACCCACGATGCCCGAGATCGCGACCCCGGCGCCCACTGCGAGGGCGACCTGCGCCACGAGGCGGCGTTTCAGCCGCTCGACGTCGACGCCGATGTGGCCGGCTTCGCGTTCGCCCAAGGCCAGGGCATCGAGCAGGTGCGCAGATGGCAGCAGTGTCGGGATGCTGATGACCAGTACCAGCAGGGCGGGCGCAATCGCCGTCCATGTCACGGCGCCGAAGCCGCCCATCGTCCAGAAGATCAGCGTGCGCAACTGCTGCTCGTCGGCGACGAAGACCAGCATGCCGATGCCGGCCGAGGCGAGGGCATTGATGGCGATCCCGGCCAGCAGGAGCGTGCCCACCAGGGTAACGCCTTCGTGCGCCGCGATCCGGTAGACGACGATAGTGGCGACGAGGCCGCCGAGGAAGGCGGCGACGGGCAAGCCCCACGGCCGCAAGCCGGGCGGTACGATGTGGAACACTTTCTCGCCCAGCACGATCACCGACACGGCGGCCAGGGCCGCGCCGCTCGAGACGCCGAGCAGTCCGGGGTCGGCCAACGGGTTACGGAACAGGCTCTGCATCGCGGCACCACCGGCGGCGAGCGCTGCACCGACGGCGAAGGCTGCGACCACGCGTGGCGCGCGAATGGCATAGAGCACCGCGGCCGTCGTGTCGTCGAGCGGCGCGCTCGACAGCCCGATGGCCGCCAGGAGCTGATCGAACCCGACCGGAAAGGCACCGATGCAGAGCGCGCTCACCACGCTTGCGGCCGCGGCGAGCGCAAAGAGCGGAATGGTACGCTGCGACGCCTGCACCATCATGGCGCGCGGGCGAGTTCGGGATGGAGCGCCGATGCCAGGTCCTGCGCTGCCTGCGGCGTGCGCGGGCCGAAGCCCAGCAGCAGCAGCGCGTCGAACTGCAGCACCTTGCCAGCCCGGCCCGCCGGCGTGCGATGCAATGCCGGCTGATCGAGGATCGCCTCGATGCCGCCCATCGCCTGCACGGTCTGGCGCGTCACCAACACGAAGTCGGCGCGGGACGCGAGGACCGCCTCCGGCGTCAGCGGCCGATAGCCAGCGTAGCCGTCGATCGCATTCGTGCCGCCGGCGAGGCGGATGATGCCGTCCGCCGCCGTGTCGCGGCCGGCGGCCTGAGGCGCGCCGCCGCCCATCGACAACAGGAACAGCACACGCGGCTTGTTGGTCGCCGTCGCAAGTTTCTTTGTGAGTTCCGCCATGTCGGCGCGTCCGCGGGCGATCATCGCGTCGGCTTCCGCCGTCTTGTCCGTCAGGCGCCCGACGGCCGCGATCTTGGCGATCACGCTGTCGTAGTCGTAGTGGTCGGGCAGGACGAGGACCTCGACGCCGGTCGCGCGCAACTGGTCGAGCGTCGTCGCGGGCCCCGCGGCGGTGGTTGCGATCACCAATGTCGGCTTCAGCGACAAGACGCCCTCGGCCGACAGAGCGCGCATGTAGCCCACCTGCGGCAGCGCCCGCGCGGCCGCCGGGTACAGGCTGGTGGTATCGATACCCACCAGCAGCCCCTCGGCGCCCAGGGCATAGACGATCTCGGTGAGGGCGCTGCCGACCGATACGATACGCGGCGGCGTCTGTGCGCGCGCTGTCAAGGAGGCGACGGCAGCGGCCCCCAGGCCAAGCGTGAAGGCATGACGGCGCTTCATTACGACGCCGCCTGCTTCTCGATACGTGTCACCAGCGCGCGCCATTGCTCGAGTTCGGGCTTGCCGGGTTTGCGCTCGCCGAACATCAGCAGAACGTTGCGGTCGCGGTCGTCGAAGGCCTCGATCGAGGTGACGATGCCGTCCACGGTCGGCTTGCGCACGGAGAAGACGCGCACCACGCCGCTGTCGCGCAGATGCAGGTTGAAGGTCGGGTCGAGCACATTGAACCAACCGTGCGTCTCGACCAGCCGCTTGACCGGTCCGGTATGGATCTGGATGCAGCCCCGGTTGCCGACGAAGATCATGATCGGCGTTCCATCGGCGCCGGCGGCTTCGATCGCCGAGCGCAGCGCCCGCGCCGGCAGATCGCGAGCGAGCTCCTCGCCGACCACGCGCAGGGCCTGTACGCGGCCGACCTTGAACTTGCCCAGCATGCCGAAGAACTCGTGAGTGTCCTTCATCGCCCGCCAGGCGTTGCGCAGGCCCTCGACGTCGATCTCTGCGTCGGCACGGTCCGGGGCATCGGGCGCGCGTGGAGCGATCTCCAGCACGGTCGGCGTTTCGGCACGGTAGCGCGCGACCAGGGCGTCGAAGGCCTTCCGGTCGGTCTCGTCGGTGGCGTAGATCTTGTGCACGGCCTCGCCCGAAGCGTCGAAGAACTGCAGGCTGAGCCGCTCGCCGTTCTTCAGCGGCTCGCGGACCGCGAAGCCGTAGCGCCAGTTGGACAGAAACAGCCGCAGATCGATATCGGGTCCGAGGACGACGCCGTGCGGGCCCGATACCTGGACGTCGTCGAAGCGCCCGTGGCGCTCGTGCACGCAATGCTCGTTGCGTGTCAGGCACATCACCCGACCGACCGACGGCATGTCGTTGAGCAGCGCGCGCCAGTCCGAGGCCAGCGGCGTTGCCGTCCGCCCGACGCCCAGCGCGACCAGCTCGGCTTCACCGACACCCAGCGTCGTGGCGGCATCGCGGATGCGCAGCGCCGGCTGCTCACCGCGCAGCCGGGTCCAGCGGGCGGCAAGGTCGCCATTCGAGGTCGAAAGCATGAGAGTCTCCTTCTTCAATTCAAGTTCAACGCAGGTGGAAACGAACGGGAATTTCGACCCATGCGGCGACGGGACGGCCACCGCGCACGGCCGGGTGGAAGTGCCAGCCGTGCACGGCGGTGAGCGCCGCGCGGTCGAGCAGGCCAAAGCCGCTGCTGCGCCACAGCCGGATTTCGGCGGCCGTGCCGTCGGGCTCGAGACGGACACGCACCACGACCTCGCCCTGCTGGCCGAGCTCTATGGCGCGGGGTGGATAGACGGCGGGCTTGGGCGGAATGCGATAGCGTGGGTGGCCTTCCCATACGATCGATTCGCCCGGCGCCGTGGTCGCCTGCTGGGTGACTGCCGCATTGCCCGCATCGGGTGTCGTCGCGGCCTGCGCGACATTGGCGCGCTTCGTGGCCGGTCGGGGTGGCGCCGGCTTGGGCGGCGTGGGCTTCGGCGGTTCGTCCGGCTTCAGATCCGTCACCTTCAAGGGCGGCGGTTCCTCGGGGGGCGGAAGATCGACCTTGATCTCCGGGACGACGTCGGGCTCCGGGATCTTCTCGAGGGGAAGCGGCGGCTCGGGTGGTTGTATCGCGGCCTCGAGCGTGGGAGCTGGTGGCTCCGGTGGCGACGGTGTCTCATCGGCCAATGCGCCGTCGGGTTCGGCGGTGGCCCCCACCGTCGGTGCGGCGACGGAGAATTCGAGGAAGAGCGCCGGCTCCTCTGACACCGTACTGCCCAGGGTTCCGGCGATCAGGAAAAGCGGAAGAACGGCAAGCCCGTGCAGCGCGAACGACAACGCCATCGGCACGCGGGTTGCGCGTGCCGATGGCGCCGGCAGTCGTCCGGCTGAGAGGGCTGCCGGGACTACCATCTCGCCGTCAGGTTGACGCCGAAGTAGCGGGCCGGCTGGGCGTAGAGGTCGAGCTGCGGGTTCGTCGTGTTGAGTCCGATCACGTCCGCCGAGTTCCAGTACTTGGCGTTGGTGATGTTGAAGGCGCCGGCGTTGAACTTGACGTGGTTGCCCCAGGTGTATCCGACGGTGGCGTCGATGTTGAAGTAGGCCGGCGTCTGGAAGTAGTTCGGGTTGCTCACCATGTTGTGCTGGGCGACCATCGTGCCGATGACCTGCGCATTGAGGCCCGTGTCACTGCCGTAGCGGATGCGCCCCTGCGACGCCCACGGGCTGACGGAATCCACCGGCAGGCCGGTCCTGGTATCCGTGCCCTGGGCAAAGGCCGTCCAGCCCAGCACTGCCCAATTGGGCGCGAAGCGGTATTCGCCGCGCGCTTCGACGCCCCAGATCGTGACGTTCGTCAGGTTGACGTACTGGAACTGGGTGATCGGCCCGACCTGGCCGACCGTGACCGTCTCGATGAAGTTGTTGTAGAGATTGTAGAAGCCGGTGAGCTGCCAGCTCGATCCGGTGGCGTACTTGCCGCGAAAGCCGACTTCGAAGCTGTTGGCGGTCTCGGGCTTCAGGTTGGCGTTGGGCAGGATCTGGTAGAACGACGCGGTGTTGGTGAAGCCGAAGTTGGCGTTGTCATAGGGCGGCGCGCGGAAGCCGGTCGCGTACTGGAAGTAGCTCGAGTAGGTGTCGGTGTAGTGATAGACGACGCCGAGCTTCGGCGACGCCGACACGTAGGTGCTCGCGGCCGGCACGATGTTCAGAGTGGCACCGGTCGAGTTCCAGAAATATTTGTCGGGATTGGGATTGAGGCTGTAGTAGTCGACCCGTACCGCCGGCGTGACGACGAGACGGCCGTCGAGGGCGGTGATTTCGTCCTGGATGTAGGCGCCGGCCTGGATGGTCTCGGTGTCGGGGAAGTTCTTGTTGGGGTAGGTCTCGCCGCCCACCACCTGGGTCGTCACGCCGGTCGCCAGCGTGATCTGCGCGCGGTTGCGCGGCCGGGTCGTCGATGTGTGGAAGAAGCTCAGGCCGTAGGTCATGAAGTTGCGCAGATCGAAGATCTTTGCGTCGGTGTTCATCTGCAGTTCAGCGCCGGTTACGGCCTGGTTGAAGAGAAACGACGACGCCCGCGCGTTGGTCGGGATGATGCCGTTGGTCGCGCCGCGCAGCTGGTAGGTATCGGCCTGGGTGTTGACCGAGTTGTAGTAGGCCAGGAAATCGACACGATCGATGAAGCCGATCGGCGCCTCGTGCACCCATTGGCCGCTGATCCGGTAGGTGTTGGTGTAGTCCTGCCCCCATTCGTCGTAGACGCGCGTGACCAGGGCCGGGAACCGCCCGACGCCCGACAGCATCTGCGTGCTCTGTTGGCCCTGGGTGTAGCCGCCGGTGATGCGGACCGTGTCGACGTCGGTCGGCTTGATGACCAGCTTGGCCAGGAAATCGTTGTTGGACCAGGTCGTCGGATTGGGGCCGAGCGAGGATTGCGCCGGCGTGAACTGCTGGCCGTCGCGGCGGGTGTAGATGCCGAGGAACTCGACGTTGCCGGAGCGCAGCGCGCCGGTGAAGCTTTCGGCGAACATCTGGTTGGCGCTGCTGTAGGCGCTCTTGACGCTGCCGTAGAGGTTATTGTCGTTGCCCTTGAAGTAGTCGCCCGGATCCTTGGTCGTGTAGGCCACGACACCACCGATCGCGTCCGAGCCATAGAGCGCCGAGGCGGGGCCGCGGATGATCTCGACCCGCTTGATGTCCTCGAGGTCGGGCTGTTCACGGGTGTAGGTGCCGGCGCCGGTGTTGCTGTCAGGGAAGTCGGGCACGCGCATGCCGTCGACGATGACTAGGACGCGGTTGCCGCCGATGCCGCGGATCACGAAGTTCTGGAAGCCGGCGCGGTTAGGGTTGTTGCCGACGGTGACGCCGGGCTCGTTGCGCACGAGGTCGCGGACGTCCTGCATGTTCTCACGGTCGATGTCTTCGGTGGTGGTCACCGAGACGGTGGCCGCTACGTCGTCCAGCGGACGCTTGCTGCGCGTCGCCGCCGTCGTCACGGCGTCGAGCTGGGTGGGAATGGGCGTGGCCGCGGGTGGGGCCTGCGCCGGCGCGGCCGGATCCGGTACCGCGGCGGGCGGTGTCTGTGCCGACGTCGGCGCCGGGATCGTGTATCCGATCGCCGTTGTCGCCAGCAAGGCATAGAGAATTGAACGCGTTTTCATAGCCAGGTCCCCCAAAGACAAAAAAGGACGCCTGGCTGGCAGTGATCCGTGCGGACCGGCTGGCTGGGCAGTTTAGCCGAGAGGGGATGGCCTCTCGGGGTTCGGTTACTTGGTCAGGATCAGTTTGTTGGAAGCGGTGACCCGGAGGCGGTAGCTCTCGGCGCCATGCCGGATGATCAGTTCACGCCGGCCGCTCATCAGCGTGATGCTGTCGACCACGGGCGCCGCCGGATCCGGCCGGTTGGCATCGGCTTCGTTGATCCGTGCTGCCCGCGATGGCTGGTTCATGCGCTTCTCACCTCCTCTAGAATATTTGAGTTGCGACTGACTCTCAATTGCATAATATGACCGCCGCTGTCAACGCTTGGCCAACCGTCGGAGAGGTCATGGAAAGCTCGTCAGAACAGGGACTTAGGCCTCTCCAAGCATCTGCCAGGCCGGGCTGCGGCCGGCTGGGTTGCGCCTGCGGCCTGCCGATCAGCGAACGCTTCGTGCTGTGGGCGCTGCGTCAGTGGCAGCACGATCGGGCGCTGCCGGAAGAAGGCTCGACGCTCCACCGCGGCTTCCAGATGGCGGGCCTTCTTGATGCGCTGCCCGATTTCGCCATCGCCATGGATGCCTTTCTGTTCGGCGCCCGGCGAGCCATGGAAATTCACTTGCCGACCTGCTCGAAGGTCAGTTGCGACGAGGCGACCCTGGTCGCCTTGTGCGGGTTGGCGCAAGGCCACTACGACGGACCGCTGCTCGCCTCGCTCGACGTGATGATGGCGCCAACGGCGTCGCGTGTCGCCGCCATCCGGTTGAAGGCCTTCGCCGTCGCTCTCTTCAATGCGGGCCTGCGGCTCTCGCCGCTACCGGGCGCCGCCGGCGCGCGGCTGAACTGATGATGACCGCGCCTGAACCCGATCGTCTCGCGGAACTGCAGCACGCCATGCGGCTGATCGCCGACGCGGTCGAGAGCCTGCCCGACGATTGCCGCGATCTCGCCGGCAATGCGCTGCTCAACATCGCCGCCGAAGCGGTCGCGCAGGACGTCGGCTGCGCCGAGGCCGGCCGCATCTTCGCCCGGCTGGGTGACCTGCTGGCGCGCGGACTTCAGCCGCCGATGGCCCAACCCATCTCGCTCACCGGCTTCGACGCGTGATGGAAGACCACGCCCGCAGCATCCCGGTCCTGGCGTCGCTCGACATTTCCGAGACGCGGGATTTCTACGTCTGGCATCTCGGCTTTTCCAACGACTATGCCGACGACAACTATCTCATCGTCAAACGCGACGAGATGGAACTCCATTTCTGGAAGACCGACGACCGGCGGTTCCCGGAAAATACGTCATGCTACATACGCGGTGGCCAGGTCCCGGCGCTTTTCGAGGAATTCCAGCAGCGCCGCGTGCCGCACCTGTCGCCCTTCGAGGTGAGGCCGTGGAACATGAAGGAATTCTACATCCACGACCCGCACGGCAACCTGCTGAAGTTCGGCTGCGGCGAGTGGTAACCAACTAGATCTCGATCCGGCCGCCCAGTTCGACGACGCGATTGGCCGGCAGGCCGAAGAAGTCGCCGGGGCTTATGGCGAAGCGGGCGAGCATCAGGAAAAGCCTCTGCTGCCAGCGCGGCAACATGGGCCGGTCGCCGCCGACAATGCTGTTGCGGCCGATGAAATAGGTCGTGTGCTCCGGGTCGACGGGAATTCCGCTGTCGGTAAGCCCGGCTATGTCGTGCGACACGTCGGGCTTTTCCATGAATCCGTAGCGCAGCAGAACGCGATGGATGCCGTTGCCGAGATCGGCGACTTCGCGGCGCGTTTGCGGTGCCACGAAGGGCTCATCCGCAATATGGACGGTGAGCAGGACGACATTCTCGTGCAGCGCCTCGTTGTGGATGAGGTTTCGTCTCATGCAGTTCGACGCATTGTCCGAGAAGGCCGTGAGATAGACCGCCGTGCCCCGTGCGCGATGCCAACCGCTGGAGTCGAAGCCGCTCAGCAGGGCGTCGAGCGGCACGGCCCTCTCCTTTTCGCGGACCGCGACGGCGAGGCGGCCCTTCAGCCACGTCCACATCGCCATGAAGATCACCGCGGCGATCAGGAGCGGCACCCAACCGCCATGGAAGAACTTCAGCATGTTGGACGAGACCATCGTCGCGTCGATGGCGATGAAGAATCCGAAAACCAGGATCGCGGCCGGCCAACCCCATTTCCATCCGCGCACGGCGAGGCCCAGCATCAACACACTGGTCACCAGCATCGTGCCGGTGACGGCGATGCCGTAGGCAGCGGCAATGCTCGAAGACGTATTGAAGGCGAGGACCAGCGCCACCACGCCGACCATCTGCAGCCCATTGACGGCCGGCACGTAGATCTGGCCGAACTCGCTGGCCGATGTGTGCTGGATGCGCAGCCGCGGGCTGAGGCCCAGCAGGGCTGCCTGCTGGGCCATGGAAAAGGCACCGGAAATGGTGGCCTGCGAGGCGATCACCGTCGCCGCCGTGGCGAGGGCGACCAGCGGATAGAGCGCCCAGCGCGGCGCCAGGCGGAAGAAGGGATTCTCGAGCGACGTCGGATCGACCAGCAGCAGCGCGCCCTGTCCGTAGTAGTTTACCAGCAGCGACGGCAGCACGAGTCCGAGCCAGGCCAGGCGGATGGGCGTGCGGCCGAAATGCCCCATGTCGGCGTAGAGCGCCTCGGCACCGGTGAAGGCGAGCGTAACCGCGCCCAGCGCCACGAAGGCCGCGACCTTGTGGCGAAGGGCGAACTCGATCGCGTGCAGGGGCGAGAGGGCCGCCAGCACCTGGGGGTGATTAATGACGTGCTGAGCGCCAAGCGCGAACAGGGCGATGAACCACAGCAGCATGATCGGCCCGAACCAGCGGCCGACGCCGGTGGTCCCGAAGTGCTGCAGGGCGAACAGGCCCACGATCAGGCCGATCGAGATCGGCACCACCAGCGGTGCGAAGTCGGGCGTGGCGACGTTGAGGCCCTCGACTGCGCTCAATACCGAGATCGCCGGCGTCAGCAGGCAGTCGCCGTAGAAGAGGGCGGCGCCGGCGATCCCGAGCATCATATAGATCCGCCGCCGGCGCTCGGAGAGCCCCGTCTCCTGCAGGACCAACGCCATCAATGCCAGCACGCCGCCTTCGCCGTGGTTGTCGGCGCGCATCACCACGAGGACGTATTTCAGGGTGACGACGATGATCAGGGCCCAGGTGATCAGCGACAGTATGCCCAGCACATTGTCGGTGGTCGGCTTGATGCCGGTATAGTCGCTGAAGCACGTGCTGACGGTGTAGAGCGGGCTGGTTCCAATATCGCCGAAGACGACGCCGAGCGCCGCCAGCGTCAGCGCCGCCGTGCGCTTCCGGCCGGCAGGTTCCGTCGGCGAGCCGATGGCCGTCATGCTGGTATTCGTCCACTCCCCCCGTACAGGCGATTGATCCTACGCGTGATTTCCCCGAGGCTGCAGCCGGAAATGTCGACGGAGGAAGAAAATGGCCGAGAGTGAGAACTACAAGAAGGGCACCGAGATCCGAGCCAAGCTGATGGGCGCTGCCTACGCCGACAAGATGAACAAGACGGTCTACGACGACCCGATCATGAAGAAGTTCGGCGACTACTCCCGCGAAGCCGTGTTCGGCATGCTGTGGACGCGGCCTGGCCTCGACATGAAGACGCGGGCGCTGATCTGCTGCATCTCCGACACGTCGCAGGCACGCTGGCCGGAGCTCGCCATTCATCTCCGCATGGCGCGCAACCAGGGCTGGACCGAGGACGAACTCAGCGAGGCGCTGCTGCACCTTAGCGGCTATATCGGCCTGCCCTCGGTGCGTGAGGGGTTGCTGGTGGCCAAGGAAGTATTCGAAGAGATGCGCAAGGAAGGCTGACCGACATGGTGGCGATGACGACCAGCGATCTGCCCCTGGAGCGGATCGCCCGGGGCAAGGTGCGCGATGTCTATGCGGTCGATGCCGACCGGCTGCTGCTGGTGGCGACCGATCGCGTCAGTGCCTACGACGTGGTGATGGCCGAGCCCATCCCCAAGAAGGGCGCGGTGCTGACCCAGGTGAGCGCCTGGTGGTTCCGCCAGCTGGGCGACGTGGTGAAGCACCACATGATCTCGGCCGATGCCGGCGAGATTGGGGCCGCCGTGCCGGCGCTCAAGCCGCATCGCGCGGAAATCGCGGGGCGGGCGATGCTGTGCCGGCGCGGCACGGTGTTCCCGATCGAGTGCGTCGTGCGTGGCTATATCACCGGCTCGGCGTGGCGGGAGTATGCCAAGACCGGCACGCTGGCCGGCGAGGCCTTGCCGGCAGGCCTCAAGGAGAGCGGCCGGCTCGACCCGCCGATCTTCAGCCCGGCGACCAAGGCCGAGAGCGGCCATGACGAGAACATCACCATCGCAGAGATGAAGAAGGCGCTGGGCGCCGAGGCGACGGCTGAACTCGAGCGGCTGACGCGCCTCGTCTACACCAGGGGCCGCGACATCGCGCTCCGGCAGGGCATCATCATCGCCGACACCAAATTCGAGTTCGGCCGTACCAAGTCGGGCGAGATCCTACTGATCGACGAGGTGATGACCCCGGACAGCTCGCGTTTCTGGCCGGCCGACGGCTATGCCGAAGGCCGCCCGCAGCCCAGCTTCGACAAGCAGCCGCTGCGCGACTGGCTCGACGTCGAGCGCCATGCCGGGCGATGGAACGGCGAGGCACCACCGCCCAAGCTGCCGCCGGAGATCGTCGAGGCCACCAGCAAACGCTACCTCGAGGCCTATCGCCGGCTGACCGGCGCCGACCTCGTCATTCCCGAGTAGAGGAAGGGGTACCCGGCGCGGTGGTGAGACGGCGCCGGGCTCGTTGACGGTCGTCTCAGCTGCGCGCCGCGCGGCGGGTACGGGCCGCCAGTTGCTCGCGCACCCACAGGAAGAGCGCGGCCAGCGGCAGCCAGCCCAGCCAGCGCAGGCCCTCGAGCATGTACTCGCCTTCGTCCTTGGCAAGCAGGTAGTCGACCTGCACCTTCCAGACGCTGGCCGCGACCTCGAAGGCCAGCATCCAGACCAGCAGCGCCGGCAGCAGGACGACCAGCGGCTTCATGTGCTCCGCCAGCCGCTCGCTGTACCAGGGGCCGAGCGAGATCGAGAAGATCAGGATCGCCACCACCAGCTTGGTTGCCGGATGAGCCTCGAACCAGGCCACCAGCAGCGGTTCGCGCACGATCATCGAGTAGGCCGTCCAGGCCAGCACCGCGCCGCCCAGCAGGATGACCGAGGGATAGCGGTCGACCAGCTTGATGACGAGCTGGCTGCCCCAGACGATGATCGGCACGCTGATGGCGAGGCCGAGCACGATCAGCAGGATGCTGCCGTGGGCCGCGCCGCCGATCGCCAGCACGTTGTCGACACCCATGACGGCGTCGGCGATCACGATGGTGCGGACCGCGCCGGCGAAGGTCGCCGCCGGCGCCTTGGCGAGATGGTTGGCCGCGGCGTCGGGCTCGGGCGTGAGCAGCTTGCGCGCGATCCAGACCAGGGCGAGGCCGCCGCCCAGCATGAAGCCGGGAACGGCCAGGATATAGACGACCAGGATGGCCATCGCGGCGCGGATGGCGATGGCGCCGAAGGTGCCCCAGAAGATGACCTTGTTCTGGGTGTTCTTGGGCAGGTTGCGGGCGACCAGGCCGATGATGAGCGCATTGTCGCCCGCCAGCACCAGGTCGATCAGGATGATGGCGAACAGCGCCGACAGAAATGCGGCTGAAAAGAATTCGAGTTCCACGACGATCTCCAACGAAAAATGAACGTGAGCCGCCGGCCCCGGGCATGAAGCAGGGAGCCGGTGGCAGTTTCAGTCTGTCGTCAGAGCTTTATGGGAACCTTCTCGACGCCCCCCGGCGGGGCGGGGCGCAGGGCCCTGTAGAAGACGGTGCTGCCGATGCGCAGCACGGTGATGCCGGCCGCCAGGGCCGCGCCTGCCAGCAGGAGCTGCAGGAGATGCCAGTGCCGCATCGCCAGCACGGAGAATTCGCCGCCGAGGTCGAACAAGGCGACTTCCAGTCCTGCCTCGCCGATCCACGCCGGATCGACGGCGTCACCGAACGCGGCCAGGATCATGCAGATCACCACCGCCGCGACGAACAGCTCGCCGCCGGGAGAGACGGTCCGGACGGCGTTGGCGGCGCGGGGCGAGCGATGGATCAGCAGCATGACTCGATCAATTTTCACCCCGGCCGGGGGCGGATCAAGGGTAAAGCGACACGGACGTTCCGAAATGTCGCAGGGTCGCCCCCTAGAGCTCAAGGCGCCGCAGCCGGAGTGCATTGGCGATCACGCTGACCGAGCTCAACGCCATGGCCGCCGCCGCGATGATCGGTGACAGCAGGATGCCGAACGTCGGGTAGAGGATGCCCGCGGCGATGGGAACGCCAGCGGCGTTGTAGACGAAGGCGAAGAACAGGTTCTGGCGGATATTGCTCATGGTCGCCTCGGAGAGCCGCTTGGCCTTCACGATGCCCATCAAGTCGCCCTTGAGCAGGGTGATGCCGGCGCTCTCGATGGCGACATCCGTGCCGGTGCCCATGGCGATGCCGACCTCGGCCGCCGCAAGGGCGGGGGCGTCGTTCACGCCGTCGCCCGCCATGGCCACGACCCGTCCCTCGCGGCGCAGTCTCTCGACCACGGCGCTCTTCTCCTCGGGCAGGACCTCGGCCTCGACCTCGGCAATGCCGAGCCGCCGCGCCACGGCCTCGGCGGTCGTGCGGTTGTCGCCGGTCAGCATCACGACCCGGATCCTGTCTTGCGCCAGCGCCTGGAGCGCCGCCGCCGTGGTGGCCTTCACCGGATCGGCGATGGCGAACACCGCCGCGGCCTTGCCGTCGATGCCGAGGAAGATGGCCGTCGCGCCGTCCTGGCGCAGACGCTCCGCCGCTTCTTCTAGCGCCGCCGTGTCGACGCCGGTTTCGCCCAGGAACCGGGCGTTGCCCAGCGCCAGCCTGCGGCCGTCGACCGTGCCCAGCACGCCCTTGCCGGTGGGCGAGTCGAAGGCCGATACCTCCGAGAGGGCGAGCTTGCGTTCCTGGGCGGCGGCGACGATCGCCAGCGCCAGCGGATGCTCGCTCGCCTTCTCAGTGCTGGCGGCCAGGCGCAGCACGTCGTTCTCCTCGAAGCCTGCCGCCGGAACGATCGCCACGACCTTCGGCTTGCCTTCGGTGAGCGTCCCCGTCTTGTCGACAACAAGTGTGTCGACCCGCTCCATCCGCTCCAGGGCCTCGGCATTCTTGATCAGCACGCCCGCCTGCGCCCCACGGCCGACACCCATCATGATCGACATGGGTGTCGCGAGGCCGAGCGCGCAGGGGCAGGCGATGATGAGGACGGTCACTGCCGCCACGAGCCCGAACGCCAGCCGCGGCTCGGGGCCGAACACCGCCCAGGCCGCGAAGGCGACAAGGGCCACCGCGATCACGACGGGAACGAACCAGCCTGCGACCTGGTCGGCCAGCCGCTGGATGGGCGCCCGGCTACGCTGCGCCTCGGCCACCATCTGGACGATGCGCGCGAGCATGGTGTCGCGCCCGACCTTCTCGGCCCGCATGACGAAGCCGCCGGTGGCGTTCAGCGTGCCGGCGATCACCTTGGCGCCGCGCTCCTTGGTGACCGGCATGGATTCGCCGGTGACCATCGATTCGTCGAGCGACGAGCGGCCATCGATCAGCTCGCCGTCGACCGGGACCTTCTCGCCGGGCCGGACCCGCAGACGATCACCGACCGCGATGGCTTCGAGGGAGACCTCTTCGTCGGTGCCGTCGTCTTTCAGCCGGCGGGCGGTCTTGGGCGCCAGGTCGAGCAGCGCCTTGATGGCGCCCGAGGTCTGTTCGCGGGCGCGCAATTCCAGGACCTGGCCGAGCAGGACGAGGACGGTGATGACCGCCGCCGCCTCGAAATAGACCGCGACCGATCCGTCGGGGCCGCGGAACGCCTGCGGGAAGATCCCGGGCAGCATGACCGCAATGACGCTGTAGAGCCAGGCGACACCCGTGCCCATGGCGATCAGGGTGAACATGTTGAGGTTGCGCGTCAGCAGCGATTGCCAGCCGCGCACGAAGAACGGCCAACCGCCCCACAGCACCACCGGCGTCGCCAGGATGAACTGCAACCAGTTCGACGTCTTCTCCCCGAGCAGCATGTGCAGGTTGGTCAGGTGGCCGCCCATTTCCAGCGCCACGACCGGCAGGCTGAGCACGAGGCCGATCCACAGGCGCCGCGTCATGTCGGCCAGTTCCTCGTTGGGTCCGTTGTCGAGCGAGACCTCGAGCGGCTCCAGCGCCATGCCGCAGATCGGGCAGCTTCCCGGCCCGACCTGGCGAATCTCGGGATGCATTGGGCAGGTGTAGATCGTGCCCGCTGGAACGGCCGGCCCCGGGGCCGCTTCGGCCGGCTTCAGGTAGCGCAGCGGCTCGGCCGTGAACTTCTGCAGGCACTTGGGGTTGCAGAAATAATAGGTCTGGCCCTTGTGCACGGTCGTGTTCTTGGCGCCGGCGATCTTCACCTTCATGCCGCACACCGGGTCGGTGGCGCGCTCGTCTGGGGGCGCGTGATCGTGGTGGCAGTCGGCGTCGTGCTGATGGTCGTGTTTCATGACTTGCCATATATACCCTACGGGGGTATAGTTCAAGACATGGACGAGAAACTCAAGAAATCCCAGCTTGCGCGCCTGAGCCGCATAGAAGGCCAGGTGCGCGGCGTGGCGCGCATGATCGAGGAAGATCGCTACTGCATCGACGTGCTGACGCAGATCCGCGCGGTGCGCGCCGCCCTCGACAGGGTCGAGCAGGAGACGCTGAGCGACCACCTGCAGCACTGCGTGGCGCACGCTTTCCATGCCGGCTCCGAAAACGACCGCCAGACGAAGATCGACGAACTGCTCGAAGTATTGGATAGTCGGCGCCGCTGACATGACACGCATCCGCACCCTGGTCTGGCTGATCGCCCTGGCGGCCTTCGTCGTCCCCTCCTTCGGGGCCGCGGCGGCGAGCCATGCGATGACGCCGTCCATGACACACGGGGCGCAGGTGGCCTCGGTCGAGTGCCCCGATCACGCACCGCCGCCGCAAGATTGCCCGGCGCAGGGCACGGCCAAGCATGCCGCCGGGCAATGCTGTCCGATGATGTCTTGCACGGTGGCCGTGTTGCCCCCGGCATCGGCGGGCGTCGCGCCGGCGCCGCTTCACGCCTGGCTGTCCGCCCCCGTGCGCAGCCTTACCGGCCTCACCTTCACCCAGGATCCACCGCCTCCCCGAGTCTGAACCGTCGTCCACGGTTCCCTTCAGACACGGAGAGTCATCATGTCGTTTCGACGCGCCGTCATGGGCGTCGTGGCGCTGGCCTCAGCGGTTGCCGGATGCAGTCCGGCGCCGTTGCCCCAGGCCACGTCACCCGATCCAGCCGATCCTCAGGCGCCCGCAGCTGCCACACCCTACAAGCCGGTACTGGCCGGCACCGCCGCGTTTACGCCCGTCGGGCTCAAGCCTTGGCGTGAGTTGAACGACAGCGTGGCGCCCGGCGCCGGACGGTCGCCATGAAGGCGCCATCAAGGATCGTTGTCGCCGCCCTGCTCGGTCTACTGATGGCGGGATGCGCCAAGTTCACCGGCGACGGCGGCATGGCGCCGGTGACGGATGGCGTCCGCCAGGAAATCGGCAAGGATGCCGTGAAACTTTCCTCGGCCGAGGAAACGCGACGGGCGCGCGAGCGAGTACAAGCTTTGCTGTCCGAACCGCTCAATGAAGACGCGGCCGTACAGATCGCCCTGCTCAACAATCGCGGATTGCAGGCCGCGTACAATGACCTCGGGATCTCCGAAGCGGAATACGTCCAGACGAGTCTGCCCCCCAATCCCGCGCTCACCGTGGGACGCACCTTCGGCACGGGTGGCTTCGTGGAATTGGGCTTCCAGCTCGTCGGCAACCTGCTCGCCTTCGCCACCCTGCCGAGACGGACGGAAATCGCCAAGCGCGAGTTCGAGGAAGCACGCTATCGGGCCGTCGCGACGACGCTCAGCCTCACCGTGGACGTGCGTCGTGCCTACGTGCGCGCCATAGCGGCACAGCAGCGGCTGGCGTTGCTGGAACAGTCGCGACAGACGGCCGATGCTTCTGCCCGCCTGATGAAGCAACTTGGCGAGACCGGCGCCGCCAACAAGCTCGATCAGGCCCGCGTCTCCGTCTTCTACGCCGATCTGAGCGCCCAGGTCGCTCAGGCCCGGCTGAGCGTCGCCGGGACCCGTGAAGCGCTCAACCGGATACTGGGCCTGTGGGGCACCGACCTTGGCTACAGGCTGCCGGCGCGGCTTCCCGCGCTGCCTGCCGCACCCGATGCGCTGGCAGATGTCGAGGTCGAGGCCATGCGTCGGCGCGTCGATCTCATCATCCTGCGCTACGAGATCGTCACCCTGGCCAAGTCGGTCGGGTTCGTGGACGCGACGCGCTACCTGTCCTTCCTCGAACTGGCCCTGGGCTACAGGAACGAGGTCGAGACCAACGATGCCGGCGAGCAGACGTCGAAGAACCGCTACGGGTTCGAGTTGGGCATCGTGATTCCGATCTTCGACACGGGCGAAGCGAGAGTCACGACCGCTCGCGAGATCTACATGAGGGCGGTCAATCGACTGACCGAGCGTTCCGTGAATGCGCGCTCCGAAGCCCGCGTGGCATACACGACCTATCGCGCGACCTACGACATCGCACGGTACTATCAGACGCGCATCCTGCCGCTGCGCCGCCAGATCTCGGCGGAAGTGCTGCTGCGCTACAACGGCATGCTGGTCGACGTCTTCGAACTCCTGGTCGAGGAGCGCGAGCGCATTTCGGCCAACGTCGCCGCGCTGGATGCCCTGCGCGATCACCATCTGGCGATCGCCGATCTCCAGGCGGCCCTCATCGTCGGCGGCACCGTCCCGCCGTCGGGGGTCATCAACACGACGCCCCCGCCCGAAACCATTCCTCTCGGATTCTAGCCCAAGGAGATCATCATGAGTCTCTCCAGACGCGACCTCGTCGGGGCTTCCGGCCTCGCTCTTCTAAGCGCCGCCGCCGTCAGCGGTCGCGTGCAGGCACAATCGATTCCCGAGGCGCCGACGACCACGACCAACACCATGCAGCCGCCGCTCTATCCCACGAGCGGACCGGATTATCAGCCGGTGGTGACGCTCAACGGCTGGACCCTGCCGTGGCGGCAGAATGGCGACTGGAAGGAGTTCCATCTCGTGGCCGAACCGGTCGAGCGCGAAATGGCGCCGGGCATGATCGCGCGCCTGTGGGGCTACAACGGCCAGAGCCCGGGCCCCACCATCGAGGCTGTGGAAGGCGACAAGGTACGGATCTTCGTCACCAATCGCCTGCCCGAGCACACCACGGTCCACTGGCACGGCCAGCTCCTGCCCTGCGGCATGGACGGGGTCGGCGGCCTCACCCAGCCGCACATCAAGCCGGGCCAGACCTTCGTCTACGAGTTCCAGCTCCGCAAGAGCGGGACCTTCATGTACCACCCGCACGCCGACGAAATGGTGCAGATGGCGATGGGCATGATGGGGTTCTTCGTGGTTCATCCGCGTGACCCCAAGCTGCACCGGGTCGACCGCGATTTCGTCTTTCTGCTCTCCGCGTACGACATCGATCCGGGCAATTACGTGCCCAAGGTCGCGGAGATGCTGAACTTCAACATGTGGACCTTCAATACCCGGGTGTTCCCGGGGATCGATCCGCTGGTCGTGGCCAAGGGCGACCGCGTGCGGGTACGGGTCGGCAATCTCACCATGACCAACCATCCGATCCACATGCACGGCTACGATTTCGAGGTGACTTGCACTGACGGCGGCTGGGTACGTCCGGAAGCGCGCTGGCCCGAGGTCACGATAGACATCCCGGTCGGTGCCATGCGCGCCTACGAATTCACGGCCGACGAGCTGGGCGACTGGGCGCTGCATTGCCACAAGTCGCACCACACGATGAACGCGATGGGCCACGACATCCGAACCTTCATCGGCGTCAACAAACGTGAATTTTCCAGGCAGATGCGCCGCATGGTGCCCGACTACATGGCGATGGGCTCGGCCGGCATGGCCGACATGGGCGAGATGGAAATGCCGCTGCCCGACAACACGCTGCCGATGATGACCGGCTTCGCCCAGTTCGGGCCGGTCGAGATGGGCGGCATGTTCACGGTCGTGAAGGTGCGCGAAGGCCTGGCGGCGGGCGACTACAAGGATCCCGGTTGGTACAAGCACCCGCCGGGCACCGTCGCCTATCAATGGACCGGCCCGCCCCCTGCCGCGACACGGGCGTCCACGCCTACGCCGGCCGTCAAGCCCGGCGAAGCGCTGAAAGTCGTCAAGCCAAGCTCACATAGTGGTCACAAGTAACCTTAGACAGGAGCATCCAATGATATTGCAACGCGCGCTCGCAACTGTTCTCGCCGTCGGCCTGCTCTCGGCCGGTGCCCTTGCCGCTCCGGGCCACAAGCCGGGCGAAGGACACGATCATCCGGCGGAGACGGCCTACGGCAAGCCGGGCGATCCCAAGAAACCGGCGCGCATCGTCCAGATCGTGATGCGCGAGTCCGACGGCAAGATGCTGTTCATTCCCGACACCCTCAAGATCCGCAAAGGCGAGCAGGTGCGCTTTCAGCTTCGCAACAACGGTGAGGTCGACCACGAGTTCGTGGTGGCGACGCTCGAGGACAATCTCAAGCACATGAAGGAGATGGAGAAGAACCCCGACATGGAGCACGACGATCCAAACGCCCGCCGGGTGAAGCCCAAGAAGACCGCCGAGATCGTCTGGCAGTTCACCAAGGCCGGTACGTTCGACTTCTCATGCCTCATCCCCGGCCATCGCCAGTCCGGCATGTTCGGAACCATCGTCGTCGAGTAGTTCGCATCAAGCCATAAAGGAGATTCGCATGTTCAGGACTTTGCTTTCCATCGCGCTCGCGGTGTTCTTCACGGTCGGCACCGCTTGGGCCGACGGCGACATGGTCAAGGGCGAAGTGGTCAAGATCGACAAGTCCGCCGGCAAGATCACGCTCAAGCACGGGCCGATCAAGAAGCTCGACATGGATTCCATGACCATGGTGTTCCGCGTTGCCGATCCGGCGATGCTCGACAAGGTCAAGGCCGGCGAAAAGATCGAGTTCGAGGCCGATCGCGTCAATGGTGCCATCACCGTAACCAAGATCGGCAAGGCGCACTGACGGGCGGCAAGGCACGGAGACGTGCTCTATGGCGAAGTCCTTCTTGATGTCGATCGCAATTGGAGCCCTGCTTGCCGCCGCCTCGTCGATGGCAAGCAGGGCTCACGCCAACGATCGGGAACTGTTGTTGGTTCTCGACCGGAACGCGTGTGTGCCCGAACGCATCGTTCCAACGCAGCTGTCTGCGGCGCTGATCGTCTATGCGGTGACCTGCAAACGGCCCGCCCGGGTGCTGCACGTGATCTGTATCGGGTCGGAGTGTCGGCTCCAAACCTCGCCTCGCGAGAACGATGAGCAGTAGAATGCCAAGGGCATCATCATCGTCCTCGGTGTCGAGAAGATCAGTCCATCTGGGCCTGTCGGTCGTGCTGGTCGTCGTTGCCGCCGGGGCGGCTTTTCTCGCCTGGGGCCCGGCGCCGGCGCCGCAGATCGAGACCGGCCGGCGTCTCTATGCGGAAACCTGCGCGAGCTGCCACGGCGCATCTCTGGAAGGACAGCCCAACTGGCAGAGGCGGCTACCGAACGGCCGGATGCCGGCGCCGCCGCATGATGTGTCGGGGCATACATGGCACCATCCCGACGAAGTCCTCTTCCGCATCACCAAGGATGGTCCGGCGGCATATCCTGCAGGATACCAGACGGACATGCTGGCCTTTGGGCAGCGTCTGACCGATCAGGAGATCTTGGCGACCCTGGCCTTCATCAAGAGCACATGGCCGCCCGAAATCAGGGCGAAGCAGGAACGTATCGACGTCGACTCTCGGCGCCGAAAGCCGTAGCGAGCATGCCGTCTCGGGCCGCAGTCGGGAATGTCGTGCGGTCGGGCCGTATGCGGGGAGCGCCGGGAGGGACCTCATCGGCGGGACGGCGGATACTTGCCGGGTCGATCCGGCGATGTTCGACAAGGTCAAGGTCGGCGACAAGGTCGAGTTCGACCGGATCGACGGCGCCATCACCGTAACGAAGATTGGCGCTGCCCACTACCCTCATAGGTTGTGGCGGTGACGAAGCCCTTGGCAGCGGCCGACCCGCTCATGCAAGAAATGTGCCTTGCCAACATGAGCCTCGAATACACCGCGGGTTGTGGTCCCAGGCGGCGTTTGATTCATCTCAAGTTGTCGCGCGTGGATGTCGCGTATGCATTGCAAGCAGGAGGTCCGTAGCGTCGGGCCGATCTATCGAAGCGTCGTTGCATTCTTCGATGCAGCGGATTTTCAAACGTAAGAACGGAGTGTCTGTCATGAAAGTTCATCATTTCCTAGTGCTCCCAATCGCCACCGTCGCGCTAGCGGCGTGCGTGTCGACCTCGACGGGCACGGTGAAGGATCTCAATGTCCGCGACTGGGATGGGCACAGCGCAGCCCATCTCATTCAATCCTGGGGGACCCCGCATCACAGCTATCCGACGGCCGATGGTGGCCGGGCGATCGGCTATATGTTCACCAACCAGGCGGTGACGGGGCCGAAATCGCAGGTTCTCTTTCAGGCGAGGAACTGCATGATCAACTTCACGGTCGATCGGAACGGCATCATCGACGATGCGACGGCGACCGGGTCGAAGTGCACGATCGGACCTCATGGCGGCATGCATCCCCCGGCCAGCAAGACCTAGGATAGTGGCCTTGTGGAAGCGAGCTGAGTTGCGCCGGCTTGGCACCATGAAAAGCTTCGGAAGCGATCGGTAAGGGCCGTCGCCTCCGAAATCTTCCACGTTCCTTTTCGCCCACTGCTATTTGAAGAGATGTCGACCATTCACATCCATCTGGATGTTGGTGCCGGCGAGACGTTGCGGGGACAATGCGAGCGCTTCCTGCGGATTGAAACCTGGCGTCGATGAGGGGCGTCGCATTGGGCGCCGGTTGGTCTGGAGACGCAGGCGTCTCGTGCCGGTGATCGCGGCTAGTGGTGCTTGTACCAGCCGACACCACGAATGTCGTTCCAGGCGTCGGTCTGATGGCAGAGATAGCATTGCTCGACGCGCGCATGCTCCTGCCTCGCAACCCTCTTTGAGACCATATGGAAGTGGCCCATATAGTGACTCGGCGGCGCTTGATGGCATTGCGCGCATTCGCTCGAACTCGGCGAAGGATGCTTGAAGCCGGCAATCTTCCACGTCGCGGTGAGGTGACAGTCCGCGCATTCCCGTCCAAACAGATCGCGATGCGGGCTTCTGTTGCTGTGGCAGCTGAAGCAATCGAGTGTTTCCGCACCCACCGGCGATTTGTTCAGCAGGCTTGAAAGCCAATGGGCATCAGGGGGCTTGCCGGATTGCTCGAGCCGGTTTGACCGGCCGATTGCGATCAGCGCGTCGTGATCCATTCGGGTAGGTCGTACCGCTTTCTGATGCTCGACGTGGCATGCGGCACACGATTGGATGGTTGAATGAAACGCCGTCGATTGGCGGGCGAGCGTGACGGCATCGGTGGCGTGACAGGCGATGCAAGCGCTTGCCTCCACGCCGCGCAGCGGTGTGTGGCAGGTCTCGCACTTGCCGGACAGAAACGCGTGCTTGGCCGACAGGTCACCGGGCCGCACCAGGTCCGGCCATTGCGGCACGGCCGTCGACCCTTGCCGGTAGACCGTGCCGACGACCACCGCCGCGCCGGCAATCGTGGCGGTGATCAGCATCAGGTAGGCAAGCGCCTTCCAATTCATGGCAGCCACCGCAGGCCGTAGTAGATACCGCTGCCGATATGTAGCAGCAGGAGTCCGTAGAAGACGATCGAGGCGATGATATGAATCACCGTCCAGCGCGCAGCGATGCGCTTTGCGGCTTCGCGCATCGCGAGAGAATATTCGACATCCGCGATGGCATCGACGAGGCTCAGGATCGGTACGTTCGGCGCCGTTGACGTACTGCCTGCCGCGGCGCCGAGGCGAAACGCGATGCGGTCATAGACTGACCGCAACGTGCCAAGCAAGGCCTGTTGCTGGCGGACTTCCGCGCCGAGGTGGCCAAGGTAGTAGCGGCCAACAAAGCCGGTACCAATGATCACCAGGATGTCGAGCACCAGAGCGATCCCGAGCACACTTCGATAATTGTGGCCCGAATGCAGGATTGCGATCAGGGCCGCGAGCAGTCCGCCATAGATGTGCAGGCTGAGCAGGCGCCCCAGCGGGACATGCCGCGTCACCCATGCCCTCAGCCATCCGACGTACTTGATCGCTGGATACAGAAGCACCAGCAGCATCAGGCTCGCCGCCGTAATGCCCAGGAGTCCCCCCGCCAGACTGCCGGGGAAGCGCGGCGCGACATGCAGCAGGTAGCCGGGCGCCAGGAACAGCAGCAGCGTTCCCAGTGCGAGCACGATCAGTCTTTCCTTGTCGCTCATGTCAGGCGTCGACCGTGACATTGCCGAGGGATCGCGCCTGGCAGGCGAGGATGATGCCGGAAGCCTTGTCTTCGTCGGTCAGTGCGTCCTGGACTTCCATGGTCACCTGGCCCGCCAGGAGCCTGATCTTGCAGAAGCCGCAGGTTCCGACCCGGCAGGAGTAGTCGATCGGTACGCCCAACTTTTCGGCGACTTCGAGCACCGTCTTGTCGGGCGGCAGCGACGCCGCCTTGCCGGACCGGGCGAACGACAGCGTCGCAGTGGCAGGCCCCGCGTCGCCTTCTGGCGGTCTGCCGGCCGGGGCGGTGTCGCCTTCGACCCTTCGCAAAAGCTGGGTCACTGACGCAGGCGGAGACGGCGGAGGCGATGGCCGAGGCGGCGGCACCAAGCCCATGGCGGGGCCGAACGCTTCGGTCTTGATCTGATCCGACGGCACGCCGAGCTCGGCCAAGACACGGCGAATGGCCTCCATCATCGGCGGCGGTCCGCAGAGATGAATCCGTCGCTTTTCGATGCCGGGCACCGCGTGGACGATCGCATCCTTGCTGAGCTGGCCTTCCAGTCCCATCCACGCGGTCCCTTCGGACCGCGCCGCCACGGCAGCCGCGACATGCAGCTTCGGCCATCGGCGCTGGAGATACTCGAGTTCCTCCCGGAAGATGAATTCCTCGGGGCTCCGGATCGCACAGACGAGGAAGATCTCGCCGGGCCAGGTTGTATCGGTAAGATAGCGGATGACGCACATCATCGGCGTGATGCCGACGCCGCCGGCGATCAGCACGATGCTGTCGGCATTGCCGCCGTCGAACGTGAAGGCGCCGGACGGTCCTCTGACCTGCAGCGTATCGCCGACGGACATCCTGTCATGCAAGTAACGCGAAAACTCGCCGTCGTCCTCACGCTTGACGGTGATCTCCACATAGGACGTGCGGGTCGGCGGCGAGGCGATGGAGTAGGACCGCCGCAGGGTCTTGCCGTCGACCGTCGCCGAAAACGTCAGGAACTGCCCGGGCGCGAACGTGAAGGGTATGCGCGCCTCATCCGACGCCGCGAGCCGGAATGTCTTCACATGAGGCGTCTCGCGGTGGATGGCGGTGATGCGCATTGCACCTGACCATGTATTGCTGTTTGGCGGCGCAATCCGGGGTAACGCGGTTACCTCTGCGGTCCTGGGCGGTGCCGGTGGTGGTGCAGACGTCGGCTGTCCAACTGGATGCGGGGCTGGGGCAGGAGCGGCGCTTGTCAGCCGGTTTACCAGGGCGATCGAGCGACGCCGACGGCTGGCCGCAAAGGCCGCCATGGTGAGCGCGAACAGCGTCACGGCCGTCATGGAAATAAAATGGAACCAGGACAGCCCAAGAGGTCCGACGGGGCCTGCCGCCGGCACCTCGGCAGGCGCGAGATTCATCTGGTCGCGGAACCAGGTCAGCGCGACCTGACGGGGCGCCTGACCTTCCGCCAGCGCGCGCAAGGCCGCGGTTCCGCTTTCCAACTCGGCAAGTGCCGCGTGCTGGCGAGACGCGGCGGCGGACATGGCGGCTGTGTCGTTGCTCGTCATCGCGCGATGGTAGTCGTCATACGCTTGGACGAGCGCCGCGTTGCCGGCGTTGATGCGACCGTGCGCATCGGCCTCGATTTTTGCGCGCGCTTCCGGCGTCATCGCCGGCAATTCCATGAGCTGGGGGTAGAGCTGCTTCGGCGGTGGCCCACCCATCATCGACCCCATCATTTCCATCATCCCTCCGGAGGACGAAGTCGTAGGCGCCTGGGGAGGAGGGGCGACAATGTTGGGACCCGGAGCCGGTATTACCGGCGTGCCGGAACCCGATGGTGGCGGCGATTGTCCTCCGTGATGCGGTGCATGGGGATCCGGCGCCTGTGCGCTGATGGGAGAGTGAGCAAGGACAGTCGTCGCAACGATGAGCGCCAGGCCGAGGCCGCTTCTCTTACCTACGAGAATTGGCGTGCCGGGCTGCCGATCTCGCATCCTCGAAGGTCCTTATCGTCTGGGAGAGGGGCGAGTGACCGCGGAAACGCGTCGACGTCCGCCGCGAAAGTGATGCCATTCCACTCGCCGACGCACCGATGCTGGGCGTGCGCCGTTACATCATTCCCATCGGGCCCATCAGCAGCTCGTCGGCAACCTTCTTCTGGTCATCGCTGAGAGACGTGTAGAGCGGATCGACGGCGGCCTTCAGGGCGCGAACCGTTTCCAGCCGCGTGGTCAGCGCCTTCTCGTAGTGGGCGAGGCGCTCGGGCGCGGTCGAGGCCTTCATGCCGCCCTGCATCATCGGTGGCTTCGCGGCCTGCGCACTCTTGGCCGTGTTGCGGACGACATCCGCGAACTTGGTCCACTGCGGCTCCTGGGCCGGCGTGATCTTCAGCTCCGTCTTCAGGAAAGCGAGGCGGCCCTCGACATGCTTCAGCGGCATGTCGCCCATCATGCCGCTCCCCATCATGCCACCCCCCATCATGCCGCCGTGCATCATGGTCATCATGCGGCTCATGTCGCCGCCCATCATGCCGCCCCCCATCATGCCGCCGCCCTTCATGCCATCAGTGGCACTGCCCTTCATATCCATGCCGCCCGGTGCCGGTTGGGCCTGTGCCGGACGGTGGGCGCCGTGATCGTCGGCAGGGCGGGTTTGGGAATGGGAAACGAGCGGCACGGTCGCGAGGACGGCAACCGCCGCCAGAGTGGACAGGATGCGCATGCGAAACCTCCCTCGGCGCGGATTGCGCCGATCGGCTCAGGATGAGGCGCGCGAAGGGGCTGCGCTTTGATGCACATCAACCGATGCGCGGCGCGCCCCCCCGACCGACTTGGGACTCAGCTAGTTGGGCCGGTCGTCGTCGCCGTGGATGATCGGCTGCGGGGACGCCTCGTCGGTCGGCAGATCACCTTGCATCATGCCGACAAGCCATTTCGCACCCTGGAGCTGCTCGCGGAAAACCCGGAGGGGACGCTCGGCGCGAGCGGCGGAGGCAAACACCTCGGCCTGCCGGAAGGCCTCGTCCGTTGTCGCCACGATCGCGACCGGCCCGATCTTGCCGGTGAGTGCGTAGCGCTCGATGATGCGGCCCAGTGTCCGGATGTTCTCGTCGCTCAGCATGCTCGCCGAATCGATGAGGAACATCTTGGCGTAGGAAATGCCGCCTTCCACGCCGACACCATGGAAATAGTCCTCGATCTCCCCGGGGCTGACGTCTCCCTTGGCGGCCGCCAACACCAGTTGATCCGGATGCGATATCGTCCATTCCAACGCCATCCTCGCTCCCTGCACCGCCTTCCTGACGCAGGACCCTATCAGGCCGATCAAGGCCAGCCATGCTCAGGCGAATTAGTGCGCCATGAGCACGGGAACGGTCATGCTGCCGAGCAAGGTGCGACTGGCGCCGCCCAGCACCATCTCCTGTAACCTCGAATGGCCGTAGAGGCCCATCACGATCAGGTCAACGGCGTGGTCGGCGGCGCGCGACAGGATCGTGCCGCCGACGTCGGCGTCGGCTGCGACATCGCGCTGGACCGTGACCTTGACGCCATGGCGGGCGAGCCAGGTCGCGGCATCGGCGCCCGGCTCGGCACCGTGGCCGGCCGGCGACGACTTGGCGTCGATTGCCAGCACGATCACCTTGGCCGCGGCCTTCAGGAAGGGCAGCGCCGCGGTGGCCGCGTGCGCGCTCTCGCGGCTCGCATTCCAGCACAGCATCACCGTCTTGCCGGGAGGGCTGGTGACGCCGATGTATGGCACCATGAGCACAGGCCGGCCACTCGCCAGTGCGACCGTTTCGGGGAGGTCGGTGGGCGTCGGCAGGCTGCTCTCCGGATCGGCCTGCCCGAGCACGAGCAGATCGGCATAACGGGCTTGAACGGCCAGGTCATTCTCGACGAAACCGTCTACGACCCGCCATTCCGTCGACAGGTGCCGGCCCTTGGTTGCCTTCTCGAAGGCGGCCGAGGCGACGGCCAGGTCGGCCTTGACGCTGGCCTCGTACGACTTGAAGAAATCGTCCATCGGAAAGCCGCCGTCGAAGAATACCGGCGTCTGGAAGGGCGGGCGGGCGTGGAAGCCGACGAGATGCGCGCCCTGCTGCTGCGCCAGTTCGGCCGCCACGCCCAGACGGTGGGCCACGTTCTTGGCGGCATCGCAATGAACCAGAATGGTCTTGTAAGCCATTGGCATCCTCCTGATGGTCGTTGCCGAATATGTGCCACGCCGGGACGCGCGCGGACTTGACGCAGGTCAAGAGGCGCCCGACAGGCGCTCCAACTCTTCATCGTCGAGCACGCGCACCGCGCTGGCGCCGACCAGTTCGATGACCTTGCCCGATCTCAGCCGGCCCAGAACCCGGCTCACGGTTTCAATTGTAAGCCCGGTGTAGTCGGCAATCTCGCTGCGTGTCATCGGCAGGGCCAGCGGATGGGTGCGCAGATGCCGCGCGCCCGAGCGGTCGCGCAGGTCGAGCAGGAAAGTGGCGATGCGCTCGACCGCCGTCTTGCGGCCCAGCAGGAGTTCGTGGCGTGCTGCCTGGGCGAGATCGCTGGAGGCGATCCGCAGAAGGCGCAGCGCCACCTCGGGATTGTCCTGCAGGAAGGTCTCGAAGGTGGTTCGTTCGAACCGGCAGACCTTCGCCTCGGTCAGGGTCTCCGCGTCGCAGTGATGGCTCTCGCCGGGCTCGAGGCCCAGGAAGTCTCCGGGCAGGAGAAAGCCCAGGATCTGCCGCCGTCCGTCGGCCAGGCTGCGCGAGACGCTGACCGCGCCTTCGGTCAGGTTGTAGACATGACGGGCCGGATCGCCGGCCGCGAACAGGCGCTCGCGCTTGCCCAGCTGCAGCCGGGTCGCGAGCGCCAACAGCTTGTCCTGCTGCGCCGCATCGAGTGCCTGGCAGATGTTGAATTCGCGCGCGCCGCAATGCCGGCACGGCGTGGCAACATCGCCGCGCCGGGCGCAGAATTCATGCAGGGAGGCCGTGCTCGTCATGGCGATCTTCCCGCCGCTGCGGCTGCCGATTCCGTGCGCTTCAGGTCACGTTCAGGGCGGCGCGGACGTCGATCACCTTGAACGGGCGCGTCACGCCATCGTGCTCGGTCACCGACACATACTCGCCCTGGCGGAAGACGTGCTTGTCGAAGCGGAAGATCGGCTCGTCGTCATCCTCGCCGGCCGCGTAGGAGAACGCCCACTTGCCGTCGTGGCGATGGATCAGCCGGCCGTGCTCGTCGTCGGCGCCGGCCCAGAAACGGCGGACCATGCAGGCGTCCCTGGCCTTCTGCCAGTCGGCCGCGACCAGATGGCCGCCGGCGTCGAGCGGCGCCACGAATTCATAGCCGTGGCGGGCGCTGCCGTCGGGATGGTCGGGGGTGCGGGCAAGTTCCAGTCGGATTCTCTTGAGAGACATTGATGACCTCCAGGCGCTCGACCATGGAGAGGCCATCCTAGGCGCGCTTTGAGCAGGATCAAACGCCCGGGGTCAGGCGGTCAAAGGCCCGCTCCAGTCGACGACATGGGCGAGTCGCTCTGGCCGCCCACTCGGTGTCGTTGTTCCCGGTGTCGGGGCCTTGGGCGTTCCGACGGCGAGGAAGCCGACCAGCCGGCTCGGCGCCAGGAAGCCCAGCGCCGCGTTCACCTTCGGGTCGTAGGTATTGGCGCCCGTCACCCACATGCCGCCGTAGCCCAGCATGTGGATGGCGTTCAGCATGTTCATCGCCGCGGCGCCGGCCGACAGCATCTGCTCGATCTCGGGAATGGCATGGCCGGCCCGGATCTGGGCGCCGATGCCGATCAGCAGGGGAGTCTGGAGCGGCCAGGCGCGGATGCGATCGATCTGCGCCTGCGGCGCCTGGCGGTCGCGCGCCGCTGCTGCGAGGCAGTCGCTGAAGGCCGCGCGGGCCTCGCCGCGGATCAGCACGAAGCGCCACGGCCGCAGCCGGCCGTGATCGGGCGCGCGCAGGCCGGCGTCGAGGATCAGGTCGAGATCGGCGCCCCGAGGCGCCGGATCCTCGAGCGTGCTGGTGGATTGGCGGGAGAGAAGCGGGTCGAGCGGGTGCGGGGAGGTGTGCATCGGGTGAGGATGCCAAAGATGCGAATAATTGTCATTTGCATAGTTGCAAGTTCAGCAGGATATGATAGGGTATTTCCTGTAGAATGCCCTTTGTTGCGCCCGCCCTCGCGATCTTGAGGAGCGGGCGTTTTCGTCGGGGGCGGGTCGCCTACGGCGAGAACGGTTTTGGACAACGCCGCGATTCGGACCTCGTGCCGGCACGCGACGGCGCTGTACCGGAGAGACCGGGCAAGTGGTTGAGACGGCGTGCGAATCGCGGCCTCGTGGCACACGCAGCGGCACAGCTGCCGTCTGGCAGCGGGACACTTCGTGTGCCGCTGCCTGGTCGATCACTGCGGCTCGATCTTGGCGATCTTGACGTACTCGGCCCACTTGGCGCGCTCGTCGCGGTCCTGCTGGGCGCACTGTTCCAGGGTGAGCGGCCGGGAGGTGAGCGCGAACTCGTTGGCCAGCCGGTTCTTGATGTCGGGCGAGGAGAGCGCCTCGTTGATCAGCGCGTTCAGCCGCTCCTGCACCGGCTTGGGCGTGGCCTTCGGGACAGCGATGGCCAGGAACCCGGTGGTGGTGAAGCCGGGGAAGGTTTCGCTGAGCGTCGGCAGGTCGGGATAGAGCGGGCTGCGCGCCGGCAGGGTGAGGGCGAGCGGCCGCGCCTTGTTGGCCACGACCTGGCCGCGTCCGGCGGTGAGGTCGACGAACATGAACTGGATGGCACCGGCGTAGAGGTCGTTCCAGGCATTGCCGATCGCCTTGTAGGCGACGCCCTGCCACGTGACGCCGGCGCGCGCCGCCAGCACCTCGGCCGGCACCTGCGAGCTTGCGTTGAAATAGCCGAAGTTGAGCTTGCCGGGGCGGGCCTTGGCGTCGGCCAGCAGGTCGGCCAGCGTCTTGTAGGGGCTCTCCGCCGGCACCACGAGGAAGGCGCCACTCGAGCCGATGATGCCGACGACCTGGAAGTCCTTCTCCGGGTCGTAGCCCGGGTTCTTGTACATGTGGACGTTGGCGGCGTTGGTCGAGGTGGTGGCCAGCATCAGCGTGTAGCCGTCGGGCGGCGCGGTCTTGACCGCGAGCGCGCCCACGATGCCGTTGGCGCCCGGCTTGTTCTCGACCACGAAGGGCTGGCCGGTCTTGTCTTCTATGTACTTGCCGACCAGGCGCGCGGTGATGTCGCCCGAACCGCCCGGCGCGAAGGGCACGATGATGCGGATGGCCTTGGTCGGAAAAGTTTCGGTCTGCGCAGCAGCAGGTAACGCGGCGAGGAGGGGCAGGGCGAAAAGACTGCGGCGAGACAGCGACATGCGGAATGTGTTCATGGGAGTGAAGTCTAGCGCATACCCGGCGCATGGACAGTGCGCTGCCTGCAGCCCTACCTTGCAGTCATGGCAACATCAGGCAGGCCGCCGCTCGACGGCATTCGCGTCATCGATTTCTCCCGCGTGATCGCGGGGCCCATGTGCACCCAGATGCTCTCCGACATGGGCGCCGAGGTGATCAAGATCGAGAACCCCGACGGCGGTGACGACACGCGCAAGGGCGCCGGCCCGCGTGCCGGCGGCGAGCAGGGCGAGAGCCATTTCTTCATGACCTACAACAGGGGCAAGAAGAGCGTGGCGCTGGACTTCACCAAGCCCGACGGCCAGGCGATCGTGCACAGGCTGCTCGAAAAGGCCGACGTGATGCTGGAGAATTTCCGGCCGGGCGTGCTCAAGAAGTACGGCCTCGACTATGCCAGCCTGTCGAAGAAGTACCCGAAACTGATCTATCTCTCGATCTCGGCCTACGGCCAGACCGGGCCCTTGTCGGACCGGCCGGGCTACGATCCGGTGCTGCAGGCCGAGTCGGGCATGATGAGCGTGAACGGCGAGGCCAACGGCGAGGGGCTGCGCCACGCCATCGCCATCGTCGACACCATGACGGCGATCCATTCGGTGGCGGCGATCAATGCCGCGCTCTACGCCCGGCGCGACACCGGCAAGGGCCAGCAGATCGACCTCGCGCTCTACGACACGGCGCTGGTTTCGCTCGGCAACCTCGGCTCGTACTACCTGATCGGTGGCGACCAACCCAAGCGGGCCGGCAACGGCCATTTCGCCTCGGCGCCCAACAGCTCCTTCGATACGTCGAACGGCAAGATCTACATGGCGGTGGCCAACCAGAAGCTGTTCGTCGACACCTGCAAGGCGATGGGCCATCCGGAATGGGCGACCGATCCGCGCTTTTCGACGATCGCCCAGCGCGTGGCCAACAAGCCCGAGCTGACGCGCCTGATGGAGGAGGTGCTCAGGACCGACACCAAGGAGAACTGGACGCAGAAGCTCCGCCACCTGCCGGCCGGGCCGATCCGCACCATGAAGGAGGCGCTCGACGAACCCGAGGTGAAGCGCCGCGGCATGCTCAAGAATTATAGGCACACCAGGGTCGGCGACGTGCCGCTGATCGGCTCGAACTACAAGTTCTCCGACACGCCGGTCGACGACACGCGGCCGCCGCCGTCGCTGGGCGAGCACACCGACCGGGTGCTGCGCGAGATCGCCGGCGTGAGCGATGCCGATCTGGCGGCGCTGCGCGGCAGGAAGATCATCGGCTGAGCTTATCTCTTGAGCCAGGTGCTCAGGATCAGGTTCGTCTCTTCGGGCTTCTCCATCGTGATCAGATGGCCGCACTGCTCGATGATGACGAGCGCCGCGGCCGGGATGGCCTTGACCATCTCCTCCGCGAGAAACAGCGGCGTCGCCGCGTCGTCGCGGCCGCACACCACGATGGTCGGGCATTTGATCTTCGGCAGGTCGGGCCGCCGGTCGGCGCGAACCGCCGCCAGCTCCTCCTGGCGCTTGTAAATCTCGACGCCGATCTCGCCGCACATCGCCATCACCTCGTCGACCAGCTTCTTGTCGGGCAGTCGGTAGGCCGGGATGAAGCGCGACATCTGCAGGCCGAGGACCAGCTCGAAGTGGCCCTCCTCGGCGAGGCGGATGCGGGCGCGACGGACGGCACGCTCGGCCTCGTTCTGGCTGCGCATGCCGGTGTCGAGCAGCGCCAGCTTGGTCACGCGGTCGGCGGCGATCTGCATGATCTCGACGGCCAGCATGCCGCCCAGCGACAGGCCGGCCAGCGCGAACTTGCCGGGTGGCATCTGGTCGACGATCCAGCGTGCGGCGCTCTCCCAATTGTCCCAGATCGACAGCGGCGCGCGGCGCCAGTCGGGCACGACGATCTCGGCCAGGTCGGCCAGCGCCGCGGCCTGCGGGGCGAACAGGCGCGGCGAGCACAGCAGGCCCGGGATGAGCAGCAGATTTGTCTTGGCCATCGAATCCTCCCCGGGCGAGCGTAGCGCAGGCCCTTGGGCTGCGGTACCAATAGAGAGCCATGGCCGCCGCTGCCTCCGTCCGCGACATCCGCCTCGACCTGTTTCGTGGGCTCGCGCTGTGGTTCATCTTCCTCGACCACATCCCGACCAACATCGTGAGCTGGCTGACCGTGCGCAACTACGGCTTCAGCGACGCCACCGAGATCTTCGTCTTCATCTCGGGCTACACCGCCGTGATCGCCTACAGCCGCATGATGGCGCGCGACGGCTGGACCCGAGCCGCAGCCCGCATTTACCGCCGCGTCTGGCAGCTCTACGTCGCCCACATCCTTCTGTTCGTGGCCTTCTCCGCCCAGATCGCCTTCGTCTCGATTGCGCGCGACACGCCGGCGCTGATCGAGGAGATGCAGCTTCTCGGCCTCGGCGAGAATCCCTACCGGGCCATCCTCGAGGCGGCGCTGCTCAAGTTCCGCCCGGTCAATCTCGACGTGCTGCCGCTCTACATCGTTCTGCTGGCGGCGTTCCCGCTGGTCCTGCCCGTGGTCGTGCGCTGGCCGCTCGCCGTGATCGCCGCTTCGCTCGTCCTCTATGCCGTGACCTGCCGCTACAACTGGAGCCTGCCGGCCTATCCCGACGAAAAGGTCTGGTACTTCAATCCGATGGCCTGGCAGGTCGTCTTCCATGTCGGTGCGGCCTGCGCCGTGCTGGGCCCCGGGCTCGCTTGGCTGGACCGCTTCCGCCTGCCCCTGACGGTGCTTGCCGCGGCCTTCCTGGTCTTTTCGGCCTTCATCGCGCTCTCCTGGCAGTACAATCCGATGGAGCGGCTGATCCCGGCCTGGGTCTCCCGCCAGATCTACCCGATCGACAAGACCAACATCGATATCCTGAGATTCCTGCATTTCCTGGCCATCGCCTGGCTGGTCCGGCTGCTGGTGCCGATCGACGCACCCTTCCTGAAGTGGCCGGTCTGGCAGCCACTTCGCAGGTGCGGGGAGGCCTCGTTGCTCATATTCTGTATCGGTACCTTCCTGGCCCTGTCGGGTCAGGTGATTGTCGGCCAACACGAAGATTCGATTTTGTCGCAGATTGTCGTGAGCATCGCGGGCATCGCGATCATGTCCTCGGCGGCCTATGTCGCAGCCTGGTTCAAAGCCGGCGAGACGGCGGGCGCGCCGCGTGCTGCCAAGGCCGCCAGATGAGAGGTCTCTTTCTCTGGCTGGCGGCGGTGGCGACACTCCTGGTGCCGGCGACGGCATCGCCGCAGTCGATGGCCGCCTGCCGTGCCAAGCCCGAGCTGCTGAAAATCGGCTCGACGCTGCCGGTCGCCCGCAAGGCGATGGCCGAGCGCAAGCACCTCCGCATCATCGCGCTCGGTTCCTCGACGACCGCGGGCTACGGCGTGTCCAATCCGGCCTACGCCTATCCCATGCAGCTCCGCATCGGCCTCGAGAAGGCGTTACCGGGCATCGAAATCGAAGTGATCAACCGCGGCATCGGCGGGCAGGATGTCGAGGAGATGGCGGCCCGCATGCGCGCGGAAATGATGTCCCATCCGCCGGCACTGGTGATCTGGCAGACCGGGACGAATGCAGCGATGCGCCACATGCCGCTCGACCTGTTCGAACAGCGGCTGCGCGACGGTATCAAGCTCGGCCAGTCGCTCGGCGCCGACTTCGTGCTGATGACACTGCAGTATGCGCCGGCGGTCGTGGCACTGCCGGACGAGGAAGTGTACGAGCGCATCATGGCGAGGGTGGCGACGGAAGTCGGTGCCGGCCTGTTCCGCCGCTATGACATCATGCGGGGCTGGTACGACGACGGCATGCCCTACGCGCAATTCGTGCAGCTCGACGGGCTGCACCTTAACGATTTTGGCCAGAAGTGCATCGGCAGGCTCCTGACCCGGTCGATCCTGGGTGCGCTGACTGGTCCCTAGCCCAGCTGGAGTCCGTCATGCCCCGCCGTTTCGTCGACCTCTCGATCTATCTCGAAAACGACGTGATCTCCGATCCGGTGCCGTTCGGCCCGAAGATCCAGTATCACAAGCACGAGAACACGGCGGCCCAGATCGCGAGCTTCTTCCCGGGGTTGAAGAAGGAAGACCTGCCTGACGGCGAGGGCTGGGCGGTCGAGAACGTCAACCTCTCGACGCACAACGGCACGCATCTCGACGCGCCCTATCACTTCCATTCGACGATGAACAAGGGCGAGCGCGCCATCACCATCGACGAGGTGCCGCTCGACTGGTGCTTCCAGCCCGGCGTGAAGCTCGACTTCCGGGCCATGGAGGACGGCCATGTCATCACGGCCAAGGAAGTCGACGCCGAATTGAAGCGCATCGGCCACGTGCTGAAGCCGCTGGAGATCGTCGTGGTCAATACACGCGCGGGCTCGCGCTATGGCAACAGCGACTATGTGAATTCCGGCTGCGGCATGGGCTACGACGCCACCATGTACCTGCTCGAGCGCGGCATTCGTCTGACCGGCACCGACGCCTGGAGCTGGGACGCGCCCTTCTATTTCACCGCCCAGAAATGGGCGAAGGACCATGACCCGTCGATCATCTGGGAAGGCCACAAGGCCGGCCGCGATATCGGCTACTGCCATCTCGAGAAGCTGCACAATCTCGAAGCCCTGCCGGGCGACGGCTTCACCATCTCGTGCTTCCCGCACAAGATCCGCGGCGCCTCGGCCGGCTGGACAAGGGCGGTGGCGATCTTCGAGGAATAGCGGCTAAAGCGACGCCGGGCGGCGCGCGAAGACAAGCGCCAGGCCGAGACTTGCAATGCCGAGACCGGCGCCCTGCCGTAGCCGCCGGAGCAGCGACGGCCTGGCGACTGCCATCGAGCGTGCCCGCGACGCCAGGAGGGCGACCACGACATCGACCGCGGTATTGAGGGCCACCGAAACCAGTCCGAGCAGCAGGAACTGCAGCCATACCGGGCCGGCGGCGGGATCCACGAACTGCGGCAGGAAGGCCAGGAAGAACGCCGCGGTCTTGGGATTGAGCGCCTCGACGACGATGCCCTCGCGGAAAGCGCGCCTCGCACCGGTCGGTTCGGCGCGCATGTCGACGGCGATCCGAGCCTCCCGTCGCGCTTCGCGTATCGTCTTGAGGCCAAGCCAGACGAGGTAGACCGCACCGGCGATCTTCAGAAATGTGAAAGCCTCGGCGCTGGCCAGCACGAGCGCCGAGACGCCGATCGCGCCTGCGGCGACGTGGACGAGCCCGCCCAGCCCGGTGCCGAAGCTCGAGGCCAGCCCTTCATCGCGGCCACCGGCCAGCGTACGTGCGGCGACGTAGAAGATGCCCGGCCCCGGCGACAAGGCGATGATGAGCGCCGCGAGGAAGAACAGAGCGATGCTGGTGAAATCCATCGGCTAGGCGAGCGGATCCGGCTCGCCCGGCGGCAGCGGCATCTCGAAGACGTTGAGGGTCATCGACACCAGCATGTAGTAGCCGCAGACGCCGACCAGATCGACCACCCCCTGTTCGCCGAAGGCGTCGATGGCGCGCTTGTAGTTGGGCGTCGCCACCCGGTTGGTGTCGAGATATTCGGTGACGAAGTCGTAGACGATCCTCTCGACGTCGCGCGTGAAGGGCGGCGTGGCGCGGGTACGCACGGCTTCGATGATGGCGGGCGCCAGCCCCGCCTCCTTGGCCAGCCGTGCGTGGGCATAGAACTCGAACTGCGCCTTGAAATGGCGGCCGACCAGGCAGATCGCGAGCTCGGCGAGGTCCTTGGGCAGCGACGTGTTGAAGCGGCAGTACTCGCCCAGCTTCTGGGCGCGGTCGGCCAGCTCCGGACGACGCAGCCACGGATCGAACGGTCCGCGCAGCCCGCCACGCGGCCCCGCCACGATGGCATCGGCCACCTTCTTCTGTTCGGGGGTGAGCTTGTCGAGGTCGAGCGGAACCAGACGCGGCATGAAGGACGACTCCTGAAGGGCGGAAAGAAGGGACTAGAGCGGGCAGCCGGCGTCGCCGACGCGGTTCTTGTCGGCATTGTCGAAGATGTTGTTGATCATCATTTCGCCGGCGCGCTGGGAAATGTCGGACTGGGTCGTGCAGGACGCGGTGGCGCTCCATAACACCTTGCCGGTGTCGACATTATAGAGCGTGAGCGAGATGCGCAGCGTCGGGCCGGCTGTCGAGGGCGTGCGGCCGGTGTTGCGGCCGATCGGATTGGCCGGCACGGCGAGGTAGGGGTTGGAGCCGGTCTCGGCATAGGCCGGCTGCTCGCCGAGCACGCCGTAGTTCTGTCTGCTGCCGCCCAGCAGGTCGAAGTAGCTCACGTCCATGCGCATGACGTTGCCACCGCTGAAGCCGACCTCGTTGCCGCGCTGCGACAGGCGGACCATCACCTGCCGGCGCAACTCGCGTCCCAGCCGCGTGTCGGAGCTGAGCTGAACGGCGGTCTTGGTCTTGGGAATCGGCTGCCAGGCCTTGATCTCCAGCTCGCCGAGCTTGGGTCCGCCACCGACGCTGCCGTAGTTCTGTGCCGATGCCGGCGCCGTATGCGTGAGCGCCCATGCGGCGATGAGAGCGACTGCGATCCTCATTGTTTCCTCCTAGGCCGTCAGCTTCTGCCAGCCGGGCTGGTCCCGGTCGAGCAGGCGCTTCAGCGACTCGAAATGCAGGAAGGCCTGCTGCGCCTCGCCTGCGATCTGCCTGGCCGTATGCTCGGCCATCGCCTCGTCGATGTTGAGCAGCGGGCGGCCGGTCTGCATCGCCAGCACCTGTACCATGGCCGCGCGCTCGAGATAGTAGAGGTCGTCGTAGGCTTGGGCGACGGTCGGCCCCGAGACGATCACGCCGTGGTTGCGCAGGAACAGGATGTCCTTGTCGCCCATGGCGCGGCACATGCGCTCGCCCTCGTCGTTCGAGAGCGCGACGCCGCCATACTTGTCGTCGTAGGCGACGCGGCCCCAGTAGCGGAACGCGTTCTGCGTGCACATCTCGATCTTGCCGTCCTCGATCGAAGTCAGCGCCGTGGCGTAGGGCATGTGGGTGTGCAGCACGACCTTGGCGCGCGGATTGCCGCCGTGGATGCGGGCATGGATGTAGAATGCCGTCGGCTCGACCGGATACTTGCCCTCGACGATATTGCCGTCGCCGTCGGCCATGACGATGTCGGACGGCGTGATCTCCGACCAGTGCAGCCCCTGCGGATTGACCAGGAACAGCTCCTCGCGGCCAGGCACGGTCATGCTGAAATGGTTGCAGACGCCCTCGTTCAGGCCGTGGCGCGCAGCGGCCCGCAGCGCCGTTGTCAGGTCGATTCGCGCCTGCGTGACAGGGTCGTTGGCCAGCATCGATGAGGCTCCGTTCGCAAGGTCCGTTGCGGCCCGGATGATGCGGCTTCGCACACGCCCGGCCAAGGGAAATTGCGCACGGAAGATCGCGCCGGCCGGCCGCTCAGGCCGGTGCGGGGAGGACGCCTTCGACCGACGAAATCTCGCGCACCAGCTTGGTTCGCACGGCGCGGCCGAACTGGTCGAAGTTGTCGGCCACGATCATGAAGGAGCCGGGCCCGCCGATCACGTTTTCCTCGTAGTACCTGTCGAGCGTGAGGTCCGGCGGCCGGCCGAAGTTGGTGCGATTCATCATCACCGGCAGGCCGTTGATGACGATGCCCTGCGCGACCAGCCGGTCGCGCACGATTTCGGCCGGCGGTCCGTCGTTGGTGCGGCCGTCACCCGAGACGTCGATGACACGCCGCTTGGATGTGAAGCCTGAGTTCTCGAACCGCTGGCCGGCGTGGAGGAGGGCGGCGCCGACGGCGGTCCAGCTCTGCGACGAGCGGGGTGCCTCGGCGAGCTTGTCGGCGAACCGGCGCGCCCCCGCGGCGCTGTCGATCACCGACCAGTCGATGACCACCGTCTGGTAGTGCGTGCCGGCCCACTCGGTGTAGCAAAGCGCGATGCGCCGATGCTCGCCGGACAGGATCGCGTCGATGATGCGGTCGTTGGTCAGCGCCTCGACGTATCCGCGCCGCTGGAGTTCGGCCTCGACTTCGTCGATCGACCGCGACACGTCGACGGCGAGCACGAGTTGAAGATCGACCGGTGTCTCGGCTTTGGCAGCCGTCGCCGCGGCCATCGCCGCCAAGGAGCCTACAAGCGCCGACCGTCGCTTCATGCCCGCCTCCTGCCGAAGGCATCAAGCATAGCACCGCTGTGGCGGGCCCAAAGAAAAACGCCGGAGGAAACCCCCCGGCGTTCGCATCGATCGCTGCTTGCGTTGCTTGCGGTCTACTGCCTGCGTCTATTGGTCGTCGTCGAAGCCGCGCTTGCGCGGTTCGTAGTCGCGCTCGCGGCGCTTGTCCGGGCCGGGGGCATCGCGCCGGCGCACCGGCTTGGCGACTTCACCGCTCGGGGGCTCAAATCCGCCGGAAGGCGGTGCGCCGGAGAAATCGGCGCGTCGGTCGCGCATCGGGCCGCCGTCGCTCGGGCCCGAAGGCGCGCCGCGGTAACCGCCGCCGCCGCCAGCACCGCCGCCGCCATATCCACCACCACCGCCGCCGCCGCGATAGCCACCGCCACCGCCACCGCCGCCATAACCACCGCCGCCGCCATCACGGCCGCCGCCACCGCCGCCGTAGGGCGGACGCGGGCCGCGCGGACGGAAGCCGCCGCCATCGCGGCCGCCACCCCCACCGCCGCCGCCAAATCCACCGCCGCCGCCGCCACCGGGCTGGCGTTCGACGGCTTCGCGGACCGCGATCGAGCGGCCATCGAGCAACGCGCCGTTCATGGCCTGCATGGCCGCGGCGCCTTGATCGTCGGTTTCCATTTCGAGGAACGCGAAGCCGCGGCTGCGGCCGGTCTCGCGATCCGCGATCACTTTCGATGAGCTGACGGTCCCGAATTGGGAGAACGCTTCACCCAGACGCTCGGACGTGACCGAGTAGGGCAGATTGCCCACAAACAATTTGCGACTCATTCAAGGCTCTGTGCTGGAGGAAGGATTGAGCGGAGTCCGGCGCGCGCTTGCTGGACCACTGTGTCCAAGCGTTTCGTTGACCTTTGACGGATGACCAAGAATCTCACGGAAGTCGTTGACCGGTATCGCGCTCCGCGACTGTGCCGAGACTCGTGATGATGCTCGTCGGCCAGTGTCGCAATGCCGCACTTATGCGCTGATTCACCGGCTGAGTCCACCGCTCGCACCAAGGGTTGAGATCGCACCGGGCAAGCCACACAATCGTAACCGAAAAGGGAGAGCGCCATGATCGTCGATCATCGAACTTACGAACTGCAGCCGGGCAGGTTGCGCGAGTTTCTCGCGCTCTACGAAAAGGAAGGTCTTCCCGTCCAGATGAAGCATCTCGGCAATCTTGTCGGATATTTCACCACCGAGGTCGGCAATGTGAACGAGATCGTGCACATCTGGGGCTACGCCGATCTCGCCGACCGCACCAAGCGCCGCGCCGCGATGGCTGCGGACCCGGCGTGGCAGGCCTATTTGCAGAAGAGCCGAGAATATATGAAGCACATGAATAACAAGATATTGGTGCCGACGGCCTTCTCACCCACGAAGTAAGGGAAAAATCATGGCGACCGCCCATCCGCGCCGCAGTGGCGCGCAGGTTCTGATCGATCAATTGCGCATTCACGGGACCGAAACGATCTTCGGCGTGCCCGGCGAGAGTTATCTCGCGGCGCTGGATGCGCTTTATGCCCAGCGCAATTCCATCCGCTACGTGATCTGCCGCCAGGAGGGCGGTGCGTCCTACATGGCCGAGGCCTACGGCAAGCTCACCGGCAAGCCCGGCATCTGTTTCGTCACCCGCGGTCCGGGCGCCACCAATGCTGCGGTCGGAATGCATACCGGCTTCCAGGATTCGACGCCCATGATCCTGCTGATCGGGCAGGTGGCGCGCGAAACCACGGACCGCGAGGCGTTCCAGGAGATCGATTACCGCCGCATGTACGGCCAGATGGCCAAATGGGTGACCCAGATCGAGGACGCCCGGCGCATCCCCGAACTCCTGAGCCAGGCCTTTCACACCGCGCTCAACGGCCGGCCCGGGCCGGTCGTGGTGGTCCTGCCGGAAGACATGCTGACCGACGAAGTCGAGGTGGCGGATGCCGGCCCCTACCGGATCGCCCGCGGTGCGCCGGCCGCCGCCGACATGGCGACGCTGCGCGAGCTTCTCGCGGCGTCCAAACAGCCGCTTCTCATCCTGGGCGGTGGCGGCTGGAGTGCCGAGGCCTGCGTCGACATCCGGGCGTTCGCCGAAGCCAACCACCTGCCGGTCACCACGGCGTTCCGCAACCAGGACCTGATCGACAACCGCCACGCCAACTTCGTCGGCGATCTCGGATTGGGCGTCAATCCGCCGCTCGGCAAGCGCATCAAGGAAAGCGATCTCATCATCGCCGTCGGCCCGCGGCTGGGCGAGGCGACGACCGGCGGCTACACCATGTTCGACCTGCCGGTGCCGGCGCAGAAGATGGTGCATGTTCACGCCAGCGCCGAGGAACTCGGCCGCGTCTACCAGGCAACGCTGCCGATCAACAGCGGCATGGCCCAGTTCGCGGCATCGGCCAAGGCGATGAAGCCTGTCGATGCCTCGGCATGGAAGGACAAGGTCGCCGTGGCGCGTGCCGACTACCTGAAGAACATCGAGCCCGTGCCGCAGCCGGGCTCGGCCGACCTCGCCGCCATCGTCGGCTGGCTGAACACGCGCCTGCCCGACGACGTGATCGTCACCAACGGCGCCGGCAACTATGCCGGCTTCGTCCATCGCTTCTTCCAGTATCGCGGCTTCCGTACCCAGCTCGCGCCGACCAACGGCTCGATGGGCTATGGCGTGCCGTCGGCGGTGGCGGCCAAGATCGCCGCCCCCGGCCGCATGGTCGTCTCGTTCTCGGGTGACGGCTGCTTCCTGATGAACGGCCAGGAGTTCTCGACGGCGGTGCAGCACGGCGCCAACATCGTGTTCATCGTCGTCGACAACGGCATGTACGGCACGATCCGCATGCACCAGGAGCGAGACTATCCGACCCGCGTGCACGGCACCGAGCTCAAGAACCCCGACTTCGCCGCCTACGCCCGCGCCTTCAACGGCCACGGCGAGACGGTCGAGAAGACCGCGGATTTCGCCGCCGCGTTCGAGCGCTGCGTCGCCATCGGCAAGCCGTCGATCATTCACATCAAGACCGATGCCGAGGCGATCACCTCGCGCATCACGCTCAGCAAGCTGCGCGAGCAGTCGTTGGCCAGGCAGAAGCACTAGCTTTGCTGCCGTGTTCCTCTCCCCCTCCCAAGGGGGGGAGAGGAATGCATTGCTTGAAGGCACTTGCCTAGACCGGTCCTCACCGCTATAGAGACGGTCCGTGGAGATTTGAGCCGACCGGCTTGCGACCACGTTAAACATCGCTAAAAGGTCGGAGGTGCTCGCAAAAGCCCCCGTCCTTCCAGGTCGGGGGCTTTTTCGTTGCGCGCCATTCCCCGAGGGGAGAGCGCGGACGAGGGGAGAGTGAGATGGACGGATCGATTCCAAGGAAGAAGACGCAGGCGGACACCAAGAGCTGGCGGCCGCAGACGCGGGCCGTGCGCGGCGGCCAGCTGCGCAGCAACTTCGACGAGACCTCGGAGGCGTTGTTCCTGACCTCGGGCTACGCCTATGCGAGCGCCGAGGAGGCCGAGGCCACCTTCAAGGGCGAGAGCAGCCACTACCAGTATTCGCGCTTCGGCAATCCCACCGTCACCATGTTCGAGAACCGGCTGGCCGCGCTCGAAGGGGCCGAGGCCTGTCGCGCCACCTCGACCGGCATGTCGGCGGTGTTCTTCTCCCTGCTGGCCCTGCTCAAGTCCGGCGACCGCATCGTGGCGGCGCGCCAGCTCTTCGGTTCCTGCCACTACATCGTGGCCGAGTTGCTGCCGAAGTACGGCATCCAGGGTGAATTCGTCGACGGCGGCGATCTTGCCCAGTGGGAGAAGGCGCTCAGCAAGCCGACCCAGGCGGTGCTGTTCGAATCGCCGTCCAACCCGATGCTCGACATCGTCGACATCAAGGCGGTGTGCGACCTCGCCCACAAGGCCGGCGCCAAGGTCGTGCTCGACAATGCCTTTGCGACGCCGATGCTGCAGCGGCCGCTCGAGTGGGGCGCCGACATCGTGGTCCATTCCGCCACCAAGTATATCGACGGCCAGGGCCGCACCCTGGGCGGCGCCGTGCTGGGCTCCAAGGAGTTCATCCTGGAAAAGCTGCAGCCGATCATCCGCAACACCGGCCCGTCGCTCAGTCCGTTCAACGCCTGGGTGCTGGTGAAGGGCCTGGAGACGCTGGGTCTGCGCGTCGACCGCCACTGCGCCAACGCCCGGCGCGTCGCCGACGCGCTGGCCGGCCATCCCGCGATCTCGCGCGTGCTCTATCCCGGCCGGCCCGACCATCCGCAGCACAAGCTCGCGGCCAAGCAGATGTCGGACTTCGGCGGCGTCGTCACCTTCGACCTCAAGGCCGGCAAGTGGGCGGCGTTCGAGACGCTGAACCGCCTGCAGCTGGTCGACATCTCGAACAACCTGGGCGATGCCAAGAGCCTGGTCACCCATCCGGCGACCACGACCCACATGCGCATCGGCGCCGAGGAGCGCGCCAGGCTCGGCATCAACGACGGCACCGTCCGCATCTCGGTCGGTCTCGAGGATGCCGAGGACATCATCGCCGACCTGGTGCAGGCACTCGGCGGCTGAGGCATCCGCGCCCTCATGTTCCTCTCCCCCGTTAGGGGGAGAGGCTAGGTGAGGGGGGCGTGAGGCGCTCTGCGTAACCCCCTCACCAAAGGGCGAAGGTTACTTCGCCCGGGTCCTCTCCCCCCTAGCGGGGGAGAGGAGAATGAAAGCAATGACCGGCATGTCCCTCGCCAAGAACTTGTGGGAAGCCAACGCCGCTTCGGCGGAACGCATCCTGGCGCACGGCTTCGTGAGCGGGCTGGGCGACGGGTCGCTGCCGGTCGACTGCTTCAAGGGCTACGTGGCGCAGGACGCCTACTTCCTCGAAGCCTTCGCGCGCGCCTACGCGTTCTGTCTGGCCCACAGCACCACGCGCGCGGACCTGAACGACTTCGCCGACCTGATCGCGGGCGTGCGCGCCGAGCTCGAGCTGCACAAGGCCTATGCCGAACGCTGGCAGGTCGACTTGACCGCGGTGAGGCCGGTCGCGGCGACCACGGCCTATGTCGATTTCCTGCTGGGGATCGCGCGGCGCGGCGACCTCGGCGCCACGATCGCCGCCATGACGCCCTGCATGCGGCTCTATGCGTTCCTCGGCCGCTCGCTGGCGGCCCGCGGTGCAGCGTCGCTCTATGCCGAATGGGTGACGACCTATGCCGATCCCGGTTTCGAGGCGCTGGCGGCAAGGTTGGAGGCGCTGCTCGACAGGCACGCCACGGACAGCGCGACGGTGCGCGCCAATTACGCGCGCGCGCTGGAGCTCGAATACGGTTTCTTCGACGCCAACTTTTAGAGCGCGGCGAGCTTTTCCATCGAGCGATCGAGGGCGCCGTGCAGGTCGGCGGTGAGCTTGGTGCCCATGGCCGCGCGCACTTCCTGCTCGGCGTCGGCCCAGAGCGGCAGGGCGCGCTTGAACAGCGCCCGGCCGGCCGTGGTCGCGACCAGCTCGTGTCGGCGGCGGTCGCCTGTGGCGCTGCGCTCGATGATGCCCGACGACAGAAGCGGCCGCAGGTTGCGGGTGAGCGTCGTGCGGTCGGTGCTGAGCATTTCGGAAAGTTCGGTGATGCTCACCGGACCGCGTGCCGCGACGAAGCCCAGCAGCGAGAATTGCGAGATTTTCAGGCCCGTGGGCGCCAGATGCCGGCTGTAGATCTGCGTCACACGCCGGGCAGCACCGCGCACGCGAAAGCAGGTGCACTCGGCGGGCGACAGGCGGAGCGGGGCGGGAGCGGACATGCCGGCAACATTATCGTGGTCGCTTGCCGGGGCAAAGGCTCAATGTGTATATGCACGTAAATAGATCGAGGAGACGACGATGGCCGCAGATACTGGGACCGCAGATGCCGGATTTGGCGTGGTGCCGCTGGAACAGGCCCGCACCATGGACGGGCTCACCCTGTTCAAGGGCCTGCTGGAGGGCCGCTTCCCGGCGCCGCCGATCTCGCGGATGCTGGGCATGAAACTCAGCGAGATCGAGTTCGGCCGCGTCGTGTTCGCCTACACGCCGGTCTTCGACCACTACAATCCGCTCGGCAGCGTGCATGGCGGCATCGCCGCGACCCTGCTCGACTCGGTGATGGGCTGCTGCATCCACACCACGCTCAAGGCCGGCATCGGCTACACCACGGTCGAGATCAAGGTGAACTACGTCCGCGCCATGACCGACAAGACCGGCCCGGTCCGGGCCGAGGGCAAGGTCATCAACGTCGGCTCGCGCATCGCCACGTCGGAGGGCCGGCTGGTCGACGCCTCGGGCAAATTGCTGGCGCACGGCACGACGACCTGCCTGATCTTCCCGATTTAGCCTGGCGAATTACCGAGTTTGACCTTTCGGCCGGAACGCCCCATGTCAGGAAGTCGAGGGGGCCCCGCCGACCGATGTATAAAGCCACTACCCGTGCCATTTGCGTGACCGTCAGCCCGCAATATCTGCCCGATCAGTCCGATCCGGCCAAGTCGCAGTATGTCTGGGCCTACCAAGTCCGTATTGAAAACAAGGGTGATGCCACGGTGCAGCTGCGCAGCCGCCACTGGAAGATCACCGATGGGCTCGGCCGCCTGCAGGAAGTGAAGGGGCCCGGCGTGGTCGGCAAGACGCCGATGCTGCGCCCCGGCGACGTGTTCGAGTACACTTCAGGCACGCCGCTCTCGACGCCTTCGGGCATCATGGGCGGCACTTATCAGATGGTGAGTGAGTCGGGCGAGAATTTCGACATCGAGATCCCCGTCTTCTCACTCGATACGCCGATCGCAAAGCGCAACCTCAACTGAGATCGGTGCTCGGGAGGAACGACGATGAACAGGATGCTGAAGAAAAGCGACATGGTCTCGCTCGCCACCGGCCTCGCCCGTCCCTCGCGCGAGGAGGCCGAGGCCGCCGTCCGCACCTTGATCCGCTGGTCCGGCGACGATCCCGACCGCGAGGGCCTGGCCGGCACGCCCGACCGCGTCGTGCGCTCCTACGAGGAATTCTTCGCCGGCTATGACCAGGATCCGCGCGACATGCTGCAGCGGACCTTCGAGGAGGTCGAGGGCTACGACGAGGTCGTGGCGCTGCGCGACATCCGCCTCGAATCGCACTGCGAGCACCACATGGTGCCGATCATCGGCCGGGTCCACGTCGGCTACCTGCCCGACAAGCGCGTCGTCGGCATCAGCAAGCTCGCCCGCGTGGTCGACGCCTTCGCCCATCGCCTGCAGATCCAGGAGAAGCTGACGGCGCAGATCGCCAACACGCTGCAGGACGTGCTGCAGCCGCGCGGTGTCGCCGTCGTCATCGAGGCCGCGCACCAGTGCATGACCACGCGCGGCGTGCACAAGTCCGACGTCACCATGGTGACCAGCCGCATGCTGGGCGCCTTCCGCGACAACGGCGAGACACGCCGCGAATTCCTGACCATGATCGGTCGTACGTCGGTTTAGCCAAGACCTCATCCTTTTCCGGACCGCGAGCGTCTCGCTCGCTCAAGCTCATGAGCGAGCGGGACGCTCGCGGTCCGGAGGAGCATGACAATCGGTCGGAATTTTGTAAGCAAGGGATATCATGGCCGGAGAGATCGTCGATTCCGTCGAAATGCTGCGTCGTCTCGTGGCGTTCGACACCACCTCGCGCAATTCCAACCTGGCCCTGATCGACTACGTCCAGGGATACCTCAAGGGACACGGCATCGAGAGCCGGCTGGTGCCGAACGAGGACGGCACCAAGGCCAACATGTTCGCCACCGTCGGTCCCAACGTGAAGGACGGCGTCGTGCTCTCCGGCCACACCGACGTGGTGCCGGTCGACGGCCAGCCGTGGACCACCGATCCGTGGACGCTGACGCTGAAGGACGGCAAGTACTACGGCCGCGGCACCTGCGACATGAAGGCGTTCTATGCCATCGCACTCGCCATGGTCCCTGAGTTCAAGAAGGCCAAGCTCAAGCGGCCGATCCATTTCGCGCTCTCCTACGACGAGGAGATCGGCTGCTTCGGCGCCCATTCCCTGGCCGCCGCCATGGCGACCGAAGTGCCGCGCCCGCGCGCCATCATCATCGGCGAGCCCACGATGATGACGGTGGTCCATGCCCACAAGGGCTCGCAGTCCTACCTCACCAGGTTCACCGGCTTCGAGGCCCATTCCTCGATGACGCACCTCGGCGTCAGCGCCATCCACTTCGCCGGCGAATTCATCCACTACCTCAACCAGGTCCAGGAGGAGCTCGAGGCGGCCGCGCCCAGGAACAGCGAGTTCATGCCGGCGGCGGCGACCTTCAACGTCGGCACCATCCTGGGCGGCACGGCGGGCAACATCCTGGCGCGCGAGTGCGAGGTGCTGTGGGGCTACCGCGAATTGCCGACGCGGCCGATCGAGGAGCTGGGCGAGCGCGCCAAGAAGTGGCTCGAGACGGAGCTGCTGCCCAAGATGAAGGCCAAGCATCCGGCCGCCGCCATCGCCACCGAACTGCGCGCCTCGACACCGGCCTTCTCGCCCGAGGGCAACGACGAGGCCAAGACTTTGGCCGGCAGCTGGTCGGGCTCCAACACGGTGGGCAGCGTGGTCTATGCCACCGAAGCCGGCATCTTCCGCAAGACGCTGGGCGTGCCCACGGTGGTGTGCGGCCCGGGCGACATCGCCCAGGCCCATCAGCCCAACGAATTCCTGCTCGCCTCCCAGATCGACGCCTGCGAGGCCTTCATGCGGCGCATGGTGGAGTGGGCGTGTAGGGATTAGCTTGAGATCATTACTCTTCCCCTTGGCGGACTCCGCCAAGGGGAAGTGCCCTCGTCATACGAGGGCGATGGGGTCATGACCCCCTCTGGCCCTTCGGGCCACCTCCCCCGAGACGGGGGAGGAGAAGACATCACCCCGCCGCCGCCAGCGCCTGTGTCAGATCGGCGATCAGGTCGTCGGGATGTTCTATGCCGACCGAGAGGCGGATCGTCGTGTCGAGCACGCCGATCCGGTCGCGGACTTCGACCGGAACGCCGGAGTGCGTCATGGCGGCGGGATGGCTCGCCAGCGACTCGGTGCCGCCGAGGCTGACCGCCAGCTTGAAGATTTGCAGCGCGTTCAGGAAGGCGAACGCCTCCTTCTCGCCGCCCTTGATGTCGAACGAGAAGGTCGAACCGGCGCCCGTGCATTGCCGGGCGAAGACCGCCTGGGCCGGCGAGCCTTCCTCCAGGAATTTCAGGTAGTGGACCTTGTCGACCCTGGGGTGGTCGCGCAGATACTCGGCGACGAGTCTTCCATTGGCCTCTGCGCGCTCCATCCTGATCCCGAGCGTTTCCAGCGAGCGGCCCAGCATCCAGCAGGAATGCGGATCGAGCTGCGTGCCGAGGCTGCCGCGCAGCGCCTTGATCGGCCCGATGGTCGCCTGTGCGCCCAGTGTGGCGCCGGCGATGAGATCGGAATGGCCGCCGACATATTTGGTGAGCGAGTAGACCGAGACATCGGCGCCATGGTCGAGCGGACGCTGGAACACCGGGCCCAGCAGGGTGTTGTCGCAGACCAGGATCGGCCTGAAACCACCCTGCTTTTGTCCGGGTGCGGCGCCGATCTCGTCGGCGATCCGCCGCAACAGCGCGATATCGACCAGCGTGTTGGTCGGGTTGGCCGGCGTTTCGATCATGATGACCGACAGACGTCCTTTGCCGCGTGCCTCGGTTGCAGCCGCACGAACGGCGGTTTCGTCGACGCCATCGACGAAACCGACCGAGCCGATGCCGAAGCCCGCCATCGTGCGCGACAGCAGCGTTTCGGTGCCGCCGTAGAGCGGTTGGGAATGCAGGATGACATCGCCCGGCCGGGCGAACGCGAGAATCGTGGTGGCGATCGCCGACATGCCGGACGAGAACAGCACGCACGACTCCGCGCCTTCGTAGACCGCCAGCCGATCCTCGACGATCTCGCTGTTGGGATGGTTGAAGCGCGAATAGACAAGACCGGCGCCGGTGCCGGCGGGCGGCTTGCGGCGCCCCGCGGCGTAGTCGAAGAAGTCGCGCCCTTCCTCCGCCGAGCCGAACACGAAGGTGGAGGTGAGGAAGACCGGCGGCTTCACCGCGCCCTCCGACAGCTTGGGATCGTAGCCGTAGCTCAGCATCAGCGTCTCGGGCTTGAGCGCGTGATTGCCGATGTGGGTTTTGGAGGGACGTGGCGCGACCATGGCGTGTTCTCCTGTCGGCGGTTCCGGTGGGGCAGGATAGCCCAGGGCGGCGGCGTCCGCTGTCTATCGAGAATTCAAGGCGTTACAGTGACCGCGATACCGGAGGAGAACGGGACGTGCCGCACCTGATCGCCGTCGACTGGGGAACGAGCTCGCTGCGCGGCGCCCGTCTCGACGAGGCGGGTCGCGTGCTGGAGGAGAAGAGCGCACCGCTCGGCATCCTCAACGTGCCCAACGGCGACTTCGCCGGCGTCTTCGCCTCGTTGTTCTCGGACTGGATGAAGCCGGCCGGCAGTGTCTGCCTGATCTCCGGCATGGCCGGCAGCCGGCAGGGTTGGAGCGAGGCGCCCTATGTCGCCTGTCCCGCCGGGCCCGACGAGCTCGCGCGGCGCCTGCACTGGATCGAGCCGGGGCGGATCGCCCTCGTGCCCGGCCTCAGCGACGAGCAGGGTGACGTGCCCGACGTGATGCGCGGCGAGGAGGTGCAGATCTTCGGCGCCATGCGGCTTACGGGCCTTGGCGAGGGGCTGTTCGTCCTGCCCGGCACGCACAGCAAATGGGCCACGGTGCAGGGTGGCCGGGTCATCGGCTTCCGTACCTATATGACAGGGGAGTTCTATGGATTGCTGAGCCAGCATTCCATCCTGGCGCGCACGCTCGACGCCGACGCCGCCCTCGACGAGGCGGCCTTCCTGCGCGGCGTAACGCGCGCCGGCAATGGCGAAGGCCTGCTGCACAACGCCTTCGGTGTGCGCGCGCTCGGCCTGTTCGGCCGCCTGTCGCCGGCCCAGTCGGCGAGCTATCTCTCCGGCCTGCTGATCGGCGAGGAACTGCGTCTTCAGGAGCTGCCAATGGGTCGCGAGGTCATCGCGATCGGCGCGGCGGCGCTGACGGCGCGCTATGCTCTCGCGCTCGGTCAGAGGGGCGCCCGCGTGCGCAGCTTCGGCGCCGAGGCGACATGGGCCGGCGTGAGGGCCTTGCGGAGATGACCGCGCCCTCCCGTCGCACGAAAGAGTGGGGAGCGAGAATGTGGATCATGGTTGCCGGGCCCTACAGGGCCGGTGGTGGAGCGGCCGATCCGGCGGTCCGGGCGGCCAATCTGAAAGTTCTCAACGAAGCCGCCGTCGCGCTTCATCGCGCCGGACACGTGCCGATCATCGGCGTGAACATGGCGCTTCCCATGATCGAGGCGGCGGGCGGAAGCGATGCAGCCTACGAGGAACTCCTGGCGCCAGTGTCGCTGGCCCTCGTCGAGCGTTGCGACGCCTGCGTGGGGCGCATGGCAGGTTTCCGATAGGAGACTTGCAGGTTCAGCAGGTTTTAGGTTATTATTCAGGTAGGCTGACGCTCGGACTGCGTCGGCCTTTTTCATGATCGGCAAGACCTCCTGCGGCCGTCCGTGGGTTCGCGCGCCTCTTCCTTCCGGGCGCCTGGTGCAGCCGCCGCGGGTCCTGACCCGTGGACAGTCCCAACAACGACCCCGTCTCAACTCGGCGCCAAATAACGACGCCAGAACAGACACTTAACGACGCCTGGGGCACAGGGCGCGCCGGGGCTTGGGCAAACGAAGAAACCGGGAGTCGGACAAAAGCCAATGGAATAGGGCTTATCTCGGAGTCTGGCCCAACTTCGGGCCCAACACTCCCACGTTTCAGGTGGGCCCGCCGAGCGCGCGGAAAGGTTGGATTTGCTGGCTTCCAGGCGGCTGGAGAGCCGAATTTCTGTATGTCGAGTTGGGCCCGATTTCAAAAGTTGGGCCCGTGCGCCGGGCGAGCGGGCAACCGAAACGGCTACGCGTCGGAGGCGTAGACCCGGTCGAGGTCCGCCTCGTCATACGCATATTGGGTCGAGCAGAACTCGCAGGTGACGGCGACCAGGCCCTGCGGATCGCGCAGGTCGGCGAGCTCCTCGCGCCTGATCGATTTCAGCACGCCGTCGATGCGCTCGCGGCTGCAGCGGCAGCGGGCCTGGAAGGCGCGGCGCTCGAACAGGCGCGCGCCCTCGGCGTGGAACAGGCGGAACAGCAGCGTCTTGCCGGGCAGGGCAGGGTCGAGCATTTCCTTCTCGGTGGCCGAGGCCATCAGGATGACGGCCTTGCGCCAGTCGTCCTCGCGCTGGTCCTGGTCGACGTCGATGCGGCCGGCGTCGAACTCCGGCATCTGCTGGACGACCAGAGAGGCCGCCCGCCAGTGAGGACCGTCCGTCGTTTCCTCGCGACGGGCCTCGATCTTGATGCCGGTCGGCAGCTGCTCGGACTGGCGGAAATAGGTGTGGGCGCAGTCGGCCAGGGTGGCACCCTCCAGCGGCACGACGCCCTGGTAGCGCTCGGTGTGCTGGCCCTGGTCGACGGTGAAGGTGAGGCGGCCCTGGCCGAACAGTTTCGGCACGTAGCCGTCCGGCGCATCGTGGTTGCCGGAGCCGAGGGCGACGGCGAGCTTCCAGGAATCGAACTGGGCGTAGCCGCGCAGCGCGCCGTCGCTGGTGAGGTCGGTGACGAGGAGGCGGATCGGCCCATCGCCGCTGATCTGCAGCGTGAAGATGCCGTCGTATTTCAGCGACGTCGCCAGCGCCGTGCACAGCACCATCGCCTCGGCCAGCGGCCGCGCCACGGCGAGCGGATAGCCGTGGCGTTCGATGATGGCATCGAGCGAGGGGCCGAGCCGCACGAGACGGCCGCGGACACCCAGCGCGTCGAGCTGGAAGGGTAGGACGCGGTCCCAGTCTTCGTCGGAAGGGGTGAGGCCCTCCGACGCGAGACTCACGATAGACACCAGGCGAGGATGCTCTTCTGCGCATGCAGGCGGTTTTCCGCCTCGTCGAACACGACCGACTGCGGCCCGTCGATCACATCGACGGTCACTTCCTCGCCGCGATGGGCCGGCAGGCAGTGCATGAAGATGGCGTCCTTCTTGGCCTGCTTCATCAGGTGCTTGTCGACCTGGAAGCCGCGCAGCAGGTTGTGCCGCCTGGCGGCGCTCGGGCTTTGCGGATCCTCGTCGCCCATCGACACCCAGGTGTCGGTGACGACGCAGTCGGCGCCCTTCACCAGTCTCTCGGGATCGTGGCCGATCTGGATGCGGCCTTTCGACTTCTCCGCCCACTGCACGACGTCGGCCGGCGGCGTCAGTTCCGGCGGGCAGGCGATGCGCAGCTCGAAATCGAACTGGACGGCGGCGTGGATCCACGACGTCGCCATGTTGTTGCCGTCGCCCGACCAGGCGATCGCCTTGCCCTGGATCGGGCCGCGATGCTCCTCGAAGGTCATGACGTCGGCCATCAGCTGGCAGGGATGCGTCTTGTCGGTGAGGCCGTTGATCACCGGCACGGTCGCATACTTGGCCATCTCGAGGAGCTTCTCCTCGACGGTGGTGCGCATCATGATGATGTCGACGTAGCGGCTGAGCACGCGGGCGGTGTCGGCGATGGTCTCGCCGCGCCCCAGCTGCGTGTCGGTGCGCCCGAGCATGATCGTCTGGCCGCCCAGCTCGCGCATGCCGACCTCGAACGACACGCGCGTCCGGGTCGAGGGCTTTTCGAAGATCATGGCGAGTGTCTTGCCGGCCAGCGGCTGGGCGTGGCCGCCCCCCGGCCCGCCATTGGCCCGCGACTTCTTCATCGCCTTGCCCTGGTCGAGGATCTGGCGAAGCGTCTTAGGGTCGACCTGATCGAGGTCGAGGAAATGTTTGGGTGTCGACATGGGTCGTCACTTGGCTGCGGCTTCGAACGCGACCGCAGCCTTCTCGAGAATGGCCACGCCCTCGTCGAGGACCGCCTTGTCGGCGATCAACGCGGGGAAGATGCGGACGACGTTCTCGCCGGCCGGCGGCACCAGCATGCCGAGCGACTGCAGTTTGTCGACCATCTCGCCGGCCGGCGGCACGCAACGGATGCCCTGGAGAAAGCCGGTGCCGCGCTGCTCGACGAACACTTTCGGATGCTTCTTGCAGAGCCCTTCGAGCTGTCCCTTGAGGTATTCGCCGCGCTCGCGCACGCCCTCGATGAAGCCGGGCGCCAGGAGGACGTCGAGCACCGCGTTGGCCACGCCCGTGGCCAGCGGATTGCCGCCGTAGGTCGAGCCGTGCGTGCCCGGCACCATGCCGACCGCCGCCTTCTCGGTCGCCATGAAGGCGCCGATCGGGAAGCCGCCGCCCATGCCCTTGGCGATCGCCGCGACATCGGGCTTCACACCCGACCAGTCGTAGCCCCACATCTTGCCCGTGCGGCCGAAACCCGTGTGGATCTCGTCGTAGAACAGGAGCAGGCCGAACTCGTCGCAGATCGCGCGCAGGTCCTTCAGGAACTGCGTCGTGGTGGCGCGGATGCCGCCTTCGCCCTGGATCGGCTCGACCAGGATGCCGGCGGTCTCGTCGTCCACCATGTCGCGCACGACGTTGGTGTTGTTGAGCGGCGCGTGGCTGTAGCCGGCAGCCGGCGGGCCGAAGCCTTCGAGGTACTTCTCGTTGCCGGTGGCGGCGAGCGCGTTCAGCAGGCGGCCGTGGAACGCCGCCTGGAAGCAGATGATCTTGTACCGCTTGGGCTGGCCGTTCATGAACTGATACTTGCGGATCAGCTTGATGCCGCCCTCGATCGCCTCGGCGCCCGAGTTGCAGAAGAACATGGTGTCGGCGAAGGAGTTCTCGACCAGCCGCTTGGCCAGCTTCTCGCCGTTGCCGATGCGGAACAGGTTCGAGGTGTGCCACAGCTTCTGTCCCTGCTCGGTCAGAGCCTTGACCAGGTAGGGGTGGCAGTGGCCCAGCGCGTTGACGGCGATACCGGAGGTAAAGTCGACATAACGTCGGCCGTCCGTCGCGTAGAGATAGTTGCCCTCTCCGCGTTCGAACACGACGTCCTTGCGACCGTACGTCGGCATAACAGCCGTAATCACAGCTAGACCCTCCTTCAGAAGTAAAATTCCCCCGCTTTTGGCGGGGGTCGGGCACTATCTTACCGAGGTCGGGGTGTGTCAACGTCGCCCAAAGGGCGCAGGTGTGCGTCTTGAGGGCCTCCGACCCCTCTGCTAGGAGACCCGCCGTTCCAATGGATCCGCTTCCCTCACGCAATGCCCGGCTTGCCCAGCGCCGCGCCGGCTTCACCTCGGTGCCCGAGATGCTGGACTATGCGGCTCAGGGCCAGACCGGCATCTCCTTTTATAATGCCAAGGGGGACCTGCTGTCGGTGCTCACCTGGCGCGAGGTCCGGGAGCGGGCCCAGGTCACCGCCCGTAAGCTGATCGGGGCGGGATTTGCCGTCGGCGAACGGCTCCTGATTACTGCCGACACCTGGCCCGGCTTCTTCGATTCCTTCTTCGGCGCCCAGTATGCCGGGCTGGTGCCCGTCCCGGTGTCGATTCCGGTCGGGATCGGCGGCAAGGATGCCTATCTCGACCAACTCCGCCGGCAGCTGTTTGCCTCGGGCGCGGTCGCGGCCGTCGGCATCGACGATCTCGCGGGCTTCCTCGCCGACGCCGCCAGGGAATTCCCGGCGGTACGCCTGCATGGCGGCAAGGATGTCCTCGATGCCCTGCCGGAGAAGCCGGTCGACCTCCGGCCGCTCGGCCCCGCCGACCTCTGCTACATCCAGTTCTCCTCGGGCAGCACGCGCCATCCGCATGGCGTGCAGATCACCCAGCGGGCCCTGATGGCCAACCTCGCTGGCATGACGGGGCCGGCGGGCCTCGATGTGGTCCCGGGCGATCGCACGGCGAGCTGGCTGCCGCTTTATCACGACATGGGCCTGATCGGGTTCCTGATGGCGCCGCTCAGTTGCCAGCTCTCGATCGACTACCTGACGCCGCGCGACTTCGCGCGCCGGCCGATGCAGTGGCTCAACATCATCTCGCGCAATCGTGGCACCATCTCCTACAGCCCGAGCTTCGGCTACGACCTGGCGACGCGACGCGGCGCCACGCAGGTGCCGGCCGATCTCGACCTCTCGAGCTGGCGGCGCGCCGGGATCGGCGGCGACATGATCCGTCCCGAGGTGCTTCAACGCTTCGCCGACGCCTTCGAACCCTCGGGCTTCGATCGCAAGGCCTTCATTCCAAGCTACGGCATGGCCGAGGTATGCTTGGCGATCACTTTCAGCCCGCACGATGTGGGTGTGCGTACCGACGTCGTCGACCGAAAAGCGCTTGGCGAGGCACAGCTCGCGATGCCGGCTTCCGATCCGCAGGACAGCCAGCGCGCCCGCCGTTTCGTGCTGTGCGGCCGTGTCCTGCCCGGCCACCTTCTCGAAGTGCGCGGTCCCGACGGCGGAGTGCGGGCCGATCGTCAGGTCGGACGAATCTTCGTGCAGGGCCCCAGCGTCATGCCGGGCTATTTCGGCGAGCCCGAGGCCACCCAGGAGGTGCTTTCGGACGACGGCTGGCTCGACACCGGCGATCTCGGCTACTGGCTGGCGGGCGAGATCGTGGTCACGGGGCGTGCCAAGGATCTCATCATCATCAACGGCCGCAATGTCTGGCCGCAGGACATCGAGTGGGCGATCGAGGCCAAGCGCCTCGTGAAGAACGGCGATGCCGCGGCCTTCTCCATCGATACCGGCGAGGGCGAGCGGGTGGTCGTGGCGGTGCTGGCGCGCGTGTCGGGTGAGGAGGCCCGCGTGGCGCTGGCGCGCGACGTCGCCGGCGCGGTGCGCGAGGCAATTGCGGTCGATTGCGACGTCGCCCTGGTGCCGCCGACAACAGGGCTGCCGACGACGAGCTCAGGCAAGCTGAGCCGCGCGCGGACCAAGGCCAACTACCTCGCCGGCCTCTACGCATCGCCGGCCTCGCCTTCGAAGCCGGCCGCGGCCTGAGTCGGCCGCAATGGGCAGGCTGGTCGCGGTTACCGGCGCCACAGGCTTTGTCGGGCCGCACCTTGTGTCTGCCCTGGCCCGACGTGGTTTCAGCCTCCGCCTCTTGATTCGACGCTGGTCGCCGATGCCCTCGTTGCCGAACGTCAAGGCCGAGGTCGTGCTCGGCGACCTGGCTGACGAAGCGGCCCTGCGGCGCCTGGTCGACGGCGCCGACACGGTGATTCACGCCGCCGGCCTCATCAAGGCGCGGCAGCCCGCCGACTTCATGGCGGTCAACCGCGATGGCACGGCGCGCCTTTCGGCTCTTGCCCCTCAGGCGCGGTTCATCCTGCTTTCTTCACTGGCTGCCCGCGAACCCCAGCTTTCGCCCTATGCCGGGAGCAAGCGGGCGGCTGAGCAGGTGGTGGCCGGCCGAATCGGTCCGTGGCTGGCGATTCGGGCGCCGGCGGTCTACGGCCCGGGCGACCGCGAAACGCTGACCTATTTCAAAGCCGCCGCCCGGGGGCTGGCGCCACGACCTCAACTCGACGACGCCCGATTGGCTCTCATCCATGTCGCGGATCTGGCCGAAGCCCTGGCCATGGCGGTCGATCATCCCCCACCCGACTCTGTCTACGAGATCGATGACGGACAGGAGGGAGGGTACGGCTACGGCGACATGGCGGCGGCGGCGGGGGCCGCGCTGGGGCGCGGGGTCTGGTCGTTGCCGGTGCCCCGGGCCGCCATGGAAGTCGTCGGCTGGGCCAACGGCCTGCGGCATGCCCTGGGAGGGGCGGCCCAGATTCTGACCCGGGCCAAGGTCCGGGAACTATTTCACCCCGACTGGGCGGTTCACGACCGCCGTCTGGCGGCAACGATCGATTTCCGGCCCCGCTACGATCTGAAGGCGGGGTTTCGCGACACGATCTCGTGGTATCGCCAGAACAAATGGCTCTAGGACGTGTGAAACACTGCGTAACAAATTGTTATTTCACAAGGAATCACGGTTTCTGTCACAAAGTGGCATGTCTGACCCCGGGACCGGAGAGCAGCTCTTGCGCACTGCCCACCAATTGATCGTCGAAAACGACGACATCGCCAACACCCTCGAATTGCCCCGCCTCGCGTCGCGTCTCGACGTGATCCGGGAGATTTGCCGTCACCTCGCGCCCTATCAGGCGGGCGAGCGGCCGATCGTTGGCGCCACCGTCATCGCCAAGGACCTGACCATCGATTCGCTGGCGATCATGGATATGGTCATGGAGCTCGAGGACAGCTTCGACGTGTCGATCCCGATGAACGTCGTGGCCGAGATCCATACCGTCGACCAGCTCGCCGACACGATCCTGGATTTGCGCGCCAAGCGCTAGCCATCATGGGCTTGTTCGACCGTCATGCGGGCCTGCTCGAGGCGTACCGCGATGTCCGGACCACCGGGGCCGACCCTTTCCAGATCCGCATGGAGCGGGTGTTGTCGCCGACCGAGGCGATCATCAACGGCCGCAAGACCCTGCTGGTTGGCACCAACAACTATTTCGGCCTGACGTTCGATCCTTCCTGCATGGAAGCCGCCATCGAGGCGATCCGCGCCGAGGGCACCGGCACGACCGGCTCGCGCATCGCCAACGGCAGCTATAGCGAGCACGTCCTCCTGGAGGAGGAGATCGCCGCCTTCTACGGCAAGAAGCACTGCATGGTCTTCACGACCGGCTACCAGGCCAATCTCGGCGTGATTTCCACCCTGGTCGGCCAGGGCGACCATCTGCTGATCGACGCCGACAGCCACGCTTCGATCTACGATGCCTGCAAGATGACCCAGGCCGAGGTCGTGCGCTTCAAGCACAACGACCCCTCGAGCCTGGAATCCCGCCTTCGCCGTCTGGGCGACAAGTCCGGCAACCGGCTGGTGATCCTGGAAGGCATCTATTCGATGCTGGGCGACAGCGCGCCGCTCAGGGAATTCGTCGACGTCTGCAAGAAATACGGCGCCTATGTGCTGGTCGACGAGGCCCATTCGCTGGGCGCGCTCGGTGAGACCGGCCGCGGCCTCTGCGAGTCGGCGGGCGTCCTCGACGATTGCCATTTCATCGTCGGCACCTTCTCCAAGACCCTGGGCGCGATCGGCGGCTACTGCGTGTCGAACGATCCCGACTTCGACATCCTGCGCGTCACCGTGCGCTCCTATATGTTCACGGCGTCGCTGCCGCCCTCGATCGTGGCGTCCGTCCGCCAGGCGTTGCGCGTCGTCCAGGCGCGGCCGGAGCTGCGCAAGCAGCTCTGGGACAACGTCGCCACCCTCTATGACGGCCTCGCCGCGCAGGGTTTTAAGCTCGGCCCGGAGCATGGTCCCGTGGTGGGCGTGCATCTGCCCGACCGTATGCTCGCCATCGGCTTCTGGCGCGCCATGCTCGATGCCGGGATCTACGTGAACGTGGCCGTGCCGCCGGCCACGCCCAACGGCGTCTCGCTGCTGCGCTGCTCGGTTTGCGCCGCCCACACGCCGGAACAGCTGCAGCACATGATCGAGGTCATGACCGGGATCGGCCGGCAACTCGGGGTCCTTTCCGGGGCGCCGAAGCTGCGCGTCGTCGCCGGCAGCCGCTAGTTCCAGCCGCCTCGCTTGACCGTCCGGACCGGGCGGTGGATCACCCTTCCATGTTCACGCTGGCGCATCTGTCCGATCCGCACCTGCCGATGCCCGCGGCGCGCTCCCTCGACCTCCTGGGCAAGCGCGTGACGGGCTACCTCAACTGGTGGCGGCACCGCGTGCACTTGCATGTGCCGGAGGCGCTGGCCGGCATCGTGGCCGACCTCAAGGCGCAGAAGCCCGATCACATCGCGCTGACCGGTGACCTCGTGAACATCTCGCTGCCCGACGAGTTCGTCCGCGCTTCGAAGTGGCTCGCCCAGCTCGGCGGGCCCGACGGGATCACGGTCATTCCCGGCAACCACGACGTCTATGTCGCCACGGCCTGGGGCGAGGGGCTCGGTCTCTGGGGCACCTACATGGCAGGCGACGACAAGCCGCCGGCCACCGACTTCCAGGTCTTCCCGACCTTGCGCCGGCGCGGGCCGGTCGCGCTGGTCGGCCTCAACAGCGGAGTGCCGAAGCCACCTTTCTTCGCCACCGGGACGCTCGGCGAAGCACAGATCACGGCTGCCGAGAAGATTTTGGCCGATCTCGGCCGAGAAGGGCTTTGCCGCGTCGTGCTGATCCATCATCCGCCGCTCACCACCGAGAAGCACTTCAAGCGCCTGACCGATGCGGCGGCCTTCCAGGCGATGGTCCGTCGCGTCGGCTGCGAACTCGTCCTGCACGGACACAACCACCGAAGCGAAGTCGCGCGGATCGACGGCCCGGCCGGCCCGGTGCCGGTGATCGGCGTCACCTCGGCGTCGGCGGCGCCCGGCGGCAAGTATGGTCGGGCGCGCTACCACCTGATCCATGTCGAGCACGAGCCGACGGGATGGCGCCTGGGAGTCGATATCCGTGCGTTGCGCGCCGACGGTGCCGGCTGCGAACTCGATGGCCAGTTCGTGTTCCGAAGCGCTGCATCGGCCGTGGTAGGCTGAGGCGGACATGGCACCTTCCGATCTCGTCGTTTCCCCCGTGGCCACCAAGGCTGACCTCAAGGAATTCATCGGCCTGCCCAAGCGGCTCTATGCCGGACACAAGGGCTGGGTGGCGCCGCTCAACGTCGAGCGGCAGGAGGCTTTCTCGCCCAAGAAGAATCCGCTGTTTCTGCATGCCGAGGTCCAGTTCTTTCTCGCCCGGCGCGCCGGCCGGGTCGTCGGTCGGATCTCCGCCCAGGTCGATCGCGCCCATCTCGATCAGCATGCCGACAGCACCGGTCAGTTCGGCTGCCTGGTGGCCGAGGATGATCCGGCAATTTTCGCCGCGCTGTTCGCCGCGGCCGAAGCCTGGCTGAAGGCCAAAGGCATGGTGCGTGTGACCGGTCCATTCACCCTGTCGATCAACGAGGAGGTGGGCCTCCTGGTCCACGGCTTCGACAGCCGGCCGGTGCTGATGGTGCCCTATGATCCGCCCTATGCCGGGGCCCGGGTCGAGGCCTGCGGCTATGTGAAAGCCAAGGATCTCTTCTCCTACGACTACGACGTCCAGAATGCGCCGGAGACCATCGGCCGCAAGCTGCTCGACCGCGCCGGCCTCGCCGGCCGGGTCAAGGTCCGCACTGCCAACATGAAGATGTTCGACGCCGAGGTCCGCACCCTGGTCGGCATCTTCAACGATGCCTGGAGTGACAACTGGGGCTATGTGCCCTTCACCCAGGCCGAGATCGACCATGCCTCCAAGGCGCTGCGCCCGGTGATCGTGCCCGATCTCGCCGTGTTCGTGGATGTCGACGACGAGACGGTCGCCTTCATCCTGGCCCTCACCAACCTCAGCGAGGCGACCGTCGACTTCAACGGCGCGCTCACGCCCTGGAATCTGGTGAAGCTCCTGTTCCGGCTCAAGATCACCGACGTCCACAGTACCCGCGTGCCGCTGATGGGCGTGAAGAAGAAGTTCCGCAATCACCCTTTGATGGGCGCTGGCCTCGCCATGATCGCCATCGATCACCTGCGCGCCAACGGCAAGCGCCTGGGCAAGACCTCCGCCGAACTGGGCTGGATTCTCGAGGACAACAAGGCGACCAACAACATCATCCGCTCGGTCGGCGGCGTTCACTACAAGACGCACCGGGTCTACGAGAAGGCGCTGGGGTGAGCCCGCGGACGCCCGGCGTCGGCCGCCCGGCGTCGGCCTTCGCCCCTTTCGCCAACCGCTCCTTCGCGCTGCTGTGGACCGCCAACGTCCTGTCCAACACCGGCGGCTGGATGGCGACCACGGGTGCCGCCTGGGAGATGACCAGTCTGACGCAGGAGCCGATCTTCGTGGCGCTGCTGTCGGCGGCGGGCACGCTCCCGATGTTCCTGTTCTGCTTCTTTGCCGGCGTCCTGGCTGACCGGTTCGATCGCCGCCGCTACATCATCGTCTGCCAGGTCTGGATGATGGCGGTGGCCGCCGCCTTGGCCGTATTGGCCTTCCTGGGCCGGCTCGACCACTGGAGCCTGCTTGGCCTCAGCTTCTGCATGGGGCTCGGCAACGCCATGAACGCGCCCGCCTGGCATGCCGTCGTGCCGGAGATCGTCTCCGGACCGCACCTCCGGCCGGCCATCGCGCTGAACAGCGCCGGCTTCAATCTTGCCCGCACGGTGGGGCCGGTGGTCGGCCAGGTCCTTCTCAGCCTGGTCGGTGTCTTCATGCTCTTCGCCGTCAACGCCGCCACCTATGTCGGCGTCATCTTCGCCATGTTGCGCTGGCGCCGGCCGGCCGAGGCGAAAGCCGCCCAGCGTCGCGAGGGACTGCTCGAGGCGGCGCGCAGCGGCATCGCCTTCGTGCGCGGGTCCGGCGAGCTCAAGGCGATCTTCGCCCGCGGCCTCTGCTTCTTCGTGCCCGGCATCGCTGTCGGCACCCTGCTGCCGGTGATCGGCCGCTTCGAGCTCGGTCTCGACGAATTCGCCTTCGGAATCCTCTACGCCGTGTTCGGAGCCGGTGCCGTGGCTGGCGCCATCCTCATGCCGACCTTGAATCGCTTGCTCGGGCCGGACCGCGCCAATATCTGGGCGATGGGCATCCACACTGCCGCCACCCTGGTGATCGCGCTCGTGCTCACGCCGCTGGTGGTCGGTGCCTGTGTCGCCCTTTCGGGCGCCTGCTGGATCACCTTCATCGCCAACAACGGCACCGCGGTTCAGACGATCC
>NZ_SCVH01000159.1 GCF_004296935.1 Reyranella sp. | reverse complement strand
CGGCCCAGCGCATTGTTCATGTACCACACCATCTTCACGACGGTGTCGTTGGCCTCGGAGCCGGAGTTGGCGAAGAACACCTTCGACATTTCCACAGGCGCCATCGACTTCAGCTTTTCCGCGAGGTTGATCGCGGGCTCGTGGCTGCGCTGGTTGAAGGCGTGATAGAATGGCAGCTGCTTCATCTGCTCGTAGGCGACCGTTGCCAGCCGCTCGTTGCTGAAGCCCAGCGCCGCCGACCACAGGCCGGCCATGCCCTCGATATATTCCTTGCCGTCGTCGTCCGTCACGTAGATGCCGCGGCCGCGCACGATGGTCAGCGGACCGGTGGCCTCGTGCTTCTTGAAGTTGGTGTAGGGGTGCAGATGGTGCGCGATATCGCGGGCGGCGTTGGAATTGCCACGGAAGCTGCGAGAGACGTCGTTCATGGCCGCACCCATCAAAAAAACTATAGGAGCGTCAGACTAACCCGCCACAGGCCTATGTCCATCCTATGTGACCATGCAAATTTTTTGTGCAATTGACGGGCTCGCAGAGCCAGTGCAACGTCCCGCAAATATGCGCCTGCGCAGGGGTTGGGTTGCCGCAGGCACCATACAGCATGGGGTCAAAAGATGAATTTCAGTTTCCGACACTCCTTGGCGCTGACAGCCGTCATGTGCGCGGGCCTCTCGATGGCGCCTGCCGCGGACGCCAAGACCTTCAAGTGGGCCAATTCGGGCGACGTGAGCTCGATGGATCCCTACGCACGTCAGGAGACCTTCCTCCTGACCTTCACCCAGAACATCTACGATCCGCTGATCCGCCGCGACAAGGATCTGAAGCTCGAGCCGGCGCTGGCGACGAAATGGGGCCAGACCGACCCGACGACCTGGTTCTTCGACCTCCGCCCGGGCGTGAAGTTCCACGACGGCACGCCGTTCACCGCCGATGATGTCGTGTTCTCGCTCAACCGAGCCAACGGTCCCGGCTCGAACATGGGCAGCAACTTCGTCTCGGTGAAGGAGATCAAGAAGGTCGGCGACCAACGCGTTGAAGTGACCACGAAATACCCGGATCCGCTGCTCGCCGACAAATGGGCGGCGATCGTCATGATGTCCAAGGCGTGGGCCGAGAAGAACAATGCGGTCAACTCCGCCGACATGACCAAGAACGAGGAGAACTTCGCCACCCGCAACGCCATGGGCACCGGCCCGTTCATGCTCAAGGAACGCAAGGCCGGCGAGAAGACGATCCTCGTCAACAATCCCAACTGGTGGGACAAGCCCCTCCACAACATCACCGAGGTGATCTTCACGCCGGTGGCGAACCCGGCAACCCGCATCGCCGCGCTCAAGGCGGGCGACATCGACATGACCTACGAGGTCCCGCCGGCCGACACCGAGACGCTGAAGAAGGACGCCAACGTCAAGGTGCTGGAAGGCCCGGAAACGCGCGTCGTGTTCCTGGGCTTCGACCAGGAGCGGCCGGAGCTGCTCGAGTCGAACGTCAAGGGCAAGAACCCGTTCAAGGACAAGAAGGTCCGCGAGGCCATCCATCGCTCGATCGACGTCGACGCGATCAAGCGCACCGTGATGCGCGGCCAGTCGTTCCCGACCACCCTCATGGTGGCGCCGGGCATCAACGGCTACATGAAGGACCTCGACAAGCGCCCGGCGCTCCTGAAGCCGGAAGAAGCCAAGAAGATGCTGGCCGACGCCGGCTATCCCAACGGCTTCGAAACCGGGATGGATTGCCCCAACGACCGCTACGTCAACGACGAGAAGATCTGCCAGGCCGTCGTGGCGATGCTGGCGAAGATCGGCGTGAAGGTGAATCTGCGGGCGCAGACCCGCAACCTCTACTTCGCCAAGATCCTGCGCAAAGCCGACCTCAAGCCGGGCGAGACCAGCTTCTACATGCTGGGCTGGTCGCCGGCGCAGACCTACGACGTGCATAACGTCTTCGAGGCGCTGATCCAGACTCCGAACGGCGCCACCAAGAAGGGCCAGTTCAACGCCGGCGGCTACTCGAACCCGGCGCTCGACAAGCTCGCTGACGCCATGGAGCAGGAGACCGACAAGGCCAAGCGCGACGCCATGATCAAGGAAGCAACCAAGCTCTATGTCGACGATTTCGCCTACATTCCGCTCCATCAGCAGGCGGTCGTATGGGCGGCGCGCAAGAACATCGAGTTGGTCCAGCTTGCCGACAACAGCTTCCCGCTGCGCTTCGTGCAGGTGAAGTAGTTGAACTGAGACCTTCGACGATCGGCTCCGGCGGCATTGATGCGGCCGGGGCCGGTTTCGTTTTGGCGTTAATCCTGCTAGGCCTGCGACCAGGCCCAAAAATCATCCGATGCTTGCCTTCATCCTGAGACGAATCCTGCAATCGATCGCCGTGCTGTTGGCGGTTGGCGTGGTTGCGTTCTCCCTGTTCCGCTACGTCGGCGATCCGATCAACGCCATGGTCGGCCAGGACACGACGATGGAGGAACGCGCCGAGCTGCGCACCAAGCTGGGCCTGAACGACCCGGCGCCGATCCAGTTCCTCAACTTCATCGGCAATGCCATGCAGGGCAAATTCGGGCTTTCGTACCGGACGTCGGAGCCGGTTGGCCGGCTGATCCTGGAGAGGGTGCCGGCGACGCTGGAACTGTCGCTGTGTGCCGCCATCTTCGCGCTCTTCGTCGGGGTGCCGATGGGCGTCTACACCGGGCTCTATCCCAGACACTGGTCGAGCAGGCTGTTTCAGGCGGTGTCGCTGATCGGCATATCGTTGCCCACCTTCCTGATCGGCATCCTGCTGATCCTGGTGTTCGCGGTGTGGCTCCGGCTGCTGCCGTCCTTCGGACGCGGCGAGACCGTGCAGATCGGCTGGTGGACCACCAATTTCCTGACATGGTCGGGGCTGAAAGCCCTGATCCTGCCCTCGATCACGCTCGGCCTGTTCCAGCTCACCCTGCTGATGCGACTCGTGCGCTCGGAAATGCTCGAGGTCATGCGCACGGAGTACATCAAGTTCGCCCGCGCCCGCGGCCTCACCAACCGCGCCATCTATTTTGGCCATGCACTCAAGAACACGCTGGTGCCGGTGATCACCGTCACCGGCCTGCAGCTCGGTGCCCTGATCGCCTTCGCCATCGTCACGGAAACGGTGTTCGCCTGGCCGGGCGTCGGGCAGCTCTTCATCCAGTCGGTACAGTTCTCCGATATTCCGGTGATGGCGGCCTACCTTCTGCTGATCGGGCTGCTGTTCGTGCTGATCAACCTCACGGTCGATCTGCTCTATTTCGTCGTCGATCCGCGCCTGCGCAGCCAGGGCGGCGCGGCGCGCGTGGCGGGACACTGAGATGGCGAAAGACTCGCCCGCTTCCGGGTGGCTGCATCGCGCCGCCGACAGCGACGTCTGGTGGAGCTTCAAGTCCTCGCCGATGACCGTGGGCGCGGCCACCGTCACCTTCCTGATCGTGGCGATTGCGTTCCTGTCGCCGGTGTTGGCGCCGCACACGCCGTTCGATCCGGCGACGCTCAGCCTCACCGACGGGCTGAAGCCGCCGGCGATGCTGTCGGCCGACGGCGATTGGACGTTCCCGCTGGGCACCGACGACCAGGGCAGGGACATCCTCTCATCCATCATGTATGGCACCCGGCTGTCGCTGGTCGTCGGGTTTGCCTCCGTCGTCGTCGCCATGGCGCTGGGCATCACGCTCGGCCTGGTGAGCGGCTACATCGGCGGCGCGGTTGATGCGCTCATCATGCGCATCGCCGACGTCCAACTCACATTCCCGGCCATTCTGGTGGCGTTGCTGATCGACGGCATCGTGCGCGGCATCATCTCGGTGAAGCGCCACGACGAGATCGCGATCTACGTCATCGTCGGCGCCATCGGGCTCTCGTTCTGGGTGCAGTACGCGCGCACCGTGCGTGGCTCGGTGCTGGTCGAAAAGAACAAGGAATACGTCCAAGCGGCGCGGGTGATCGGCCTGTCGCCGCTGCTCATCATGGTGCGCCATGTGCTGCCCAACGTCACCGGGCCGGTGCTGGTCATCGCCACCATCAACCTTGGCCTGGCCATCATCACCGAGGCCACGCTGTCGTTCCTCGGCGTCGGCCTGCCGTCGACCGAGCCGTCGCTCGGCACGCTGATCCGCCTTGGCAACGAGGTGCTGCAGTCCGGCGACTGGTGGATCACGGTTTTCCCGGGCATCACGCTCGCGGCACTGGTGCTGGCAGTGAACCTGCTGGGCGATTGGCTGCGCGACGCCCTCAATCCCAAGCTGCGCTGATGGCCCCCTCGGATAAAATCTCAACCAACAATCCGCCGCTTCTGGAGGTCAAGAACCTCCGCGTCGAGTTCCCGACCCGTCGCGGCACGCTGCTGGCCGTTGACGACGTCTCGTTCGATATCGCGCCGGGCGAGGTGCTGGGCGTCGTGGGCGAATCGGGCGCCGGCAAGTCGTTGACCGGCAATGCCATCATCGGCCTGCTCGAACCGCCGGGCCGCATCGCCGGCGGCGAGATTCGCCTGGAAGGGCGGCGCATCGACAACCTGCCCTACGAGGAGATGCGCAAGATCCGCGGCGCGCGTATCGGCGCCATCTTCCAAGACCCGCTCACCAGCCTCAATCCGCTCTATTCGGTCGGCCGCCAGCTGGTCGAGACCATCCAGACCCATCTGCCGCTGTCGGCCGCCGCGGCAAGGACACGGGCGCTCGATCTCCTGAAGGAGGTCGGCATTCCCGGCGCCGAGAGCCGCATCGACCATTATCCGCACCAGTTCTCGGGCGGCATGCGCCAGCGGGTGGTGATCGCGCTGGCGCTCTGCGCCGGACCGCGCCTGATCGTGGCCGACGAGCCCACGACGGCGCTCGACGTCTCCATCCAGGCGCAGATCATCGCGCTCCTGAAGCGGCTCTGCCGCGAGCACGGCACGGCGGTGATGCTGGTGACGCACGACATGGGCGTGATCGCCGAGACCGCCGATCGCGTCGCGGTGATGTATGCCGGCCGCATCGCCGAGATCGGGCCGGTGCGCGACGTGGTCAAACACGCCAAGCATCCCTACACCAAGGGCCTGATGGGCTCGATCCCGAGCCTCGGCGTTCGCACCGAGCGGTTGACCCAGATCGACGGCGCCATGCCACGCCTCACCGAGATTCCGACGGGCTGTGCCTTCAATCCGCGCTGCACGGAGCGCGGCCAGCGCTGCATGGTCGAGCGGCCCGATCTGATGGTCGCCGGCACCAGCCGCGCCGCCTGCTGGCTGCACGACCGTGGCGGCGTCGGCGCACCGGTTCTGAAGGAGACGGTCGATGCCTGACGGCACCGGCGCCCAGTTCGTCCGCCTCGCGGGCCTGAAGCGCTATTTCGATGTCTCGGCGCCGTGGCTGGTGCGGACCATCGAGCGTCGGCCACGCCAGATCGTCCAGGCGGTCGACGGCATCGACATCGAGATCGCCAAGGGCGAGACCTTCTCGCTGGTGGGCGAGTCGGGCTGCGGCAAGTCGACGGTGGCGCGCCTGGTGGTCGGGCTCTACCCGCCGACCGCCGGCACGATCGAGTTCGACGGCAACGACATGGCCGCCCGCCACAGCCGGTCCGACATGGCGGCCCTTCGCCGGCGCATGCAGATGATCTTCCAGGATCCGTACGCCAGCCTCAATCCGCGCTGGCGCGTATTCGACATCATCGCCGAGCCTATCCGCGCCTTTGGCCTCTCCAAGGACAAGGCCGATCTTCAGAAGCGCGTCGAGGACCTGCTGCGCCAGGTCAAGCTGATGCCGGCCGACGGCCGCAAGTTCCCGCACGAGTTCTCGGGCGGCCAGCGCCAGCGCGTCTCGATCGCCCGCGCGCTGGCGAGCCAGCCGGAGTTCCTGGTCTGCGACGAGCCGACCTCGGCCCTCGACGTTTCGGTGCAGGCCCAGATCCTGAACCTGATGGTCGACCTGCAGCGCCGCTTTGGGCTCACCTATCTGTTCATCTCGCACAACCTGGCGGTCGTCTATCACATCTCGACGCGCGTCGGCGTGATGTACCTCGGCCGCCTGGTCGAGGTGGCGCCGACCGAGACGCTCTTCACGCGGCCCAAGCATCCCTACACGCGGATGCTGCTCGACACGATTCCCGACCTCGACATGACCGGCCGCCAGCGCAGCCCCGTCGCGGGCGAGGTGCCGAGCCCGATCAACCCGCCGTCGGGCTGCACCTTCCATCCGCGCTGCCCCTTCGCCAACGATCGCTGTAAGGCGGAGCGGCCGATGCCGATTTCGATCGAGGGCGGCACCGTTGCCTGCCACGCGATCGAGGAAGGACGCCTCCCGGTCGAGGAACGGACCTACGTCGCGAACAGCTGACGGGACGGCAATCTTCTTGCACGGGTCGTGATGTGCATGGGTGCATGTCGAGTGCGCTTGACCGGTCATAAGGGTGCCGTACGATCCGCGACCTTATTCGTCGGAGAGCATGGATGCCGGTCATTAACCGCATAGCGTCGTTTCACAAGGACATGACCGCCTGGCGCCACGACATCCATAGCCATCCCGAGACAGCCTTCGAGGAAGTTCGCACGGCCGACGTCGTCGCCGACAAGCTGAAGTCGTTCGGTCTGGAAGTTCATCGTGGCCTCGCCAAGACCGGCGTGGTGGGCGTGCTGCGGTCCGGCACTTCTAAGCGGGCGATCGGATTGCGTGCGGATATGGACGCACTCGACGTCCATGAGACCAACCAGTTCGACCACAAGTCGACGATCCCGGGCAAGATGCACGCCTGCGGCCACGACGGCCACACCGTGATGCTGCTGGGCGCGGCCAAGTACCTGTCCGAGACCAGGAACTTCGACGGCACCGTCTATTTCATCTTCCAGCCGGCCGAGGAGAACGAAGGCGGTGGGCGCGTCATGGTGGAAGAGGGGCTGTTCGACAAGTTTCCGGTCGACGGCGTCTACGGCATGCACAACATTCCGGGCATTCCGGTCGGCCGCTTCGCCGTGCGCCCCGGCCCGATGATGGCCGCCTACGACATCTTCGAGGTCGTGGTGAAGGGCGTCGGCGCCCACGGCGCCATGCCGCATCACGGCATCGACCCGGTGGTGGTTGGCGCGCACATCGTGACGGCGCTGCAGTCGATCGTGGCCCGCAACATCGACCCGATGGACACCGCCGTCGTTTCGACGACCCAGATCCATTCCGGCGACACCTGGAACGTCATCCCGCAGGAATGCGTGCTCCGCGGTACGGTCCGTACCTTCAAGAAGCCGGTGCAGGACATGATCGAGAAGCGGATTGAGACGATCGCGCGCAACGTCGCGGCCGGATTCGGCGCCGAGGTTACCAAGTGGCGCTACGAGCGTCGCTATCCTGCGACCGTGAACAGCGTCCAGGAGACCGAGTTCGCGGCCCACGCCGCCTCGGCGCTGGTCGGCCTCGACAACGTCAACCGCAACCCGACGCCCGCCATGGGCAGCGAGGATTTCGCCTGGATGCTGCTCAAGAAGCCGGGCTGCTACATCTGGATCGGCAACGGCGACGGCGCGGGCAGTTGCATGGTCCACAACCCGGGCTACGACTTCAACGACGAGATTCTGCCGATCGGCGCATCGTACTGGGCGACGCTGGTCGAGCAGCAGCTCGCCCGCAGCGCGGTGTCGCAGGCGGCAGAATAGGCCGCGATCGTTCAACGGCTTGTGGTCGTCGCTTCTTGATGGTGCATCCTTACCGGCATGAACGGATAGGTCTGGCGACGATCCACGGCAAGGATCGCGCGATCGCGCCGCCGTTTCGCCGCCTGCTGGGCGCCGAGATCGTGGTTGCGCCCGATCTCGACACCGACACCCTCGGTACTTTCTCCGGCGAAGTGGCCCGCCCGGGCCCGGTGGTCGAGACCTGCGCGATCAAGGCCGAACTCGCCTTCCGCACCCTCGACGTCGACTGTGCGATCGCCAGCGAAGGCAGCTACGGCCCGATTGACCGCGTGCCGCTCAAGCCCTCCGGCGTGGAGGTGATGGCCTTCATCGACCGCCGTCGCGGCCTCAGGATCATCGAGACGCTCGCCACCCACCGCACGAACTGGCGACTGATGCGCTTCAAGGCCGGCGACCCTGAAGCGCCGGCAGCGGTGAAGGCACTGGGCTTTCCCGAGTACGGCGTGTTCGTGATCGCCAACAGCGACGCCAGCCGGCCGATCAAGGGACTCACCACCCTGGACGAGGTGGTGTCGGCGATCGACCAGGAGGCGAACCGTTCGGACGACGGGCTTGCGATCCTCATCGCCGACATGCGCGCGCATCGCAATCCGACCCGCATGAAGGTGCTGCGTGCACTGTCGTGGAAGCTCGCCCGGCGACTGCGGTGCCTGTGCCCGGCCTGCGGCGCTCCCGGATTCGGCCACATCGACTCGCGGCGGGGATTGCCCTGCGAGGACTGCAGGGCGCCGACCCACTGGATCGATTTCGAGATCGACGGCTGCGCCGCCTGCGGCCATGCCGCCGGGCGGCCGCGCAAGGACGGCCGCAGGTCCGCTTCTAAGCTCTCCTGCGTGACCTGCCGCGGCGCCTAGTCGGCTGCCGCGAGAGAGCACCCCGAAAACAACAAAGCCGCCCGAAGGCGGCTTTGCGCCGACTCCCGTCGATCTTACGGGCCGCAATTCACCAAAACAGGAACGATCCCGGTGGCGGTTACGGTGAAGGTCGTCGGTGTCGCAATGGTGGACTTCACGTAATCACCTCCTTTCGAAATTGATGGGACCTCAGCTTCGCACGGCCGGGGCAGGCGGTAAAACGAATTGCCTCAGGGTCAGCCTGCGATATCCGTCGCCAGATGGAACAGGCAGTCGCCGCGCTCGCAGCGCGCCGGGACACGCTTGCACAGCACCAGGCCGTCGCGCTTGAAGGGCAGGAGCTCGGGCTCGCGCCACGGCGTGTGATGGAAGTGGATGCGGGCCGCCGGCTGGCCGGCCTTCACTTCCGCCCCAAGGTCGACCAGCGGCTCGAACAGGCCGCCATCGGAGGCATAGACGTAGTAGTCGTCGCCGCCGATCTCGGTGAGACGCGTCGGCGACGGCGCGGGGACGGGGCCTTGCAGGAGTCCGATATGGGCCAGCACGCGGCGCATGCCGTCCTGCGCCACCTTGAGCGACGCGGGCGTCACGAGCCCGCCACCGCCGAGCTCGGTGCCCATCGACATCACGCCCTGACGGTAGGAAGCCGAGGTGAAGGTGCGGCCGCCGCCCTGGGGGGCGGCCGCGATGTAGCTCACCGGCGCGCCGAAGGCTTTCAGGAGGCCCACGACCTTCTGCATGCGTTCGGGATCGGCGTGACGCGGCGCCAAGGCACTCGGGATGTAGGTGAGCGAGCTGCCGCCGGAGTGGAAGTCGAAGCTGTAGTCGAAGCCCGGCAGCAGGGCATGCTCGATCCAGTAGGCGATCTGCTGGGTGATGGTGCCCTCGGCGTCGCCCGGAAAGGACCGGTTGAGGTTGCCGTCGTCGATCGGCGAGGTTCGTTGGCCGGCCATCGCGGCGGGGAAGTTGGCGGAAGGCAGGATCACCAGCCGGCCCCTGATGTCCTTGGGCTCCAGGCTGCGGATCAGATTGCCGAGCCCGATCTGGCCCTCCCATTCGTCGCCGTGGTTGCCGGCCTGCATCAGGACGCTGGGGCCGTCGCCATTCTTGAGGCGCACGATCGGGATCGGGATCCAGCCATAGGCCGAGCGGTGGACCGAATGCGGCACGCGGACGAAGCCGGTGGCCTTGCCGTCGGCAGTGAGGTCGATGTCGGCGGACAGACGACTCATGGCCGTGAAGTCGGCGGGGGTGGAAGCTTTGCTCATCGCTAACGCCTTTCGCTACGGGGATCGAGGGCATCCTGCAGGCCGTCGCCGACGAAATTGAAGGCGATCACCGTGAGGAAGATCAACAGGCCGGGCCAGAGCGCAAGCATGGGCGCCTGCTGCAGGAGTTCCTGCGCGCCGGTCAGCATGTTGCCCCAGCTCGCCGCGGGCGGCTGGGTGCCGAGGCCGAGGAACGACAGGGTCGATTCGAAGAGGATGAGGGCGCCGACCGACATAGTGGTGGCGACCACGAGGGAGCCGGCGGCATTGGGCAGGATGTGGCGGAACATGATGCGGCCGGGCTGCGCGCCGAGCGCCCGGGCGGCGCGGGTGAAGTCGCGCGCCTTGAGCGACAGCGTCTCGGCCCGGACCAGCCGCGCCACCGTCGTCCAGCCGGTCAGCGCCACGATGACGACGATGCGATAGAGCGAGAAGGTCTCGGATTGCGCGATCTCGGCCGGCACGCCGATCTTGCGCGGGTCGATGGCGGCCAGGACGATCAGCAGCGGCAGCAGCGGCAGCGAGATGACGCCGTCGGTGAGCCGCATCAGGAAGCCGTCGAGGCGGCCGCCGAGGTAGCCCGCCACGACGCCGATGAAGGCGCCGATCACGGCCGACAGCACCGCGCCGGAGAGGCCGACCAGCAGCGACACGCGGCCGCCGTCGAGCAGGCGCTGGAAGAGATCGCGGCCGAGGTCGTCGGTGCCCAGCCAATGCTCGGCCGAGGGCCCCTCGAAGCGGCGGAAGAGGTCGGTCGCGGTCGGATCGATGCCGCGGAGCTCGGCGATCAGCGGTGCTGCGAGCGACAGCACCAGGAGAACGGCGAGGAAAATGAGGGACGCGCGCGCCAGGCGATGCCGCGTGAGCTGGGTCCAGGCGCGATGGCGCGGACTTTCCCCCTTCACGCAGCGTCGCCCGCGATCGACACGCGCGGATCGACCCAGGCATAGGCGAGGTCGGCCACGAGGTTGCCGGCGATGGTGGCGAGTGTTGCCATCAGCAATCCGACGAGGGCCAGGTTGTAGTCGTTGTCGAGGATCGCCTGGTAGATCGCCTTGCCCATGCCGGGCCAGGCGAACATCGTCTCGGTGATCAGCGCGCCCGAGACGAGGCCGCCGAAGGACAGCGCCAGCACCGTGAGGACGGGCGCCAAAGCGTTGGCGAAGGCGTGGCGCCACAGCACCGTCGTCTCGGAAGCGCCCTTGGCGCGGGCGGTGCGGATATAGTCCTGGCGCAGGATCTCGATCATGGCGCCGCGCATGAAGCGCGTATAGGCGCCGAGCTGCACCAGCGTGAGCGTGACCACGGGCAGCGCCAGATGACGGAGCTGGTCGGCGAGCGTTGTCGCCCACGGCGTTCCGGGCCGCACGTCGGCCATGCCGCCCGCCGGCAGCCACCCCAGGAACACCGCGAACAGGGTGATGAGCAGCAGCGCCAGCCAGAACGGCGGCGCCGAAATGCCGGCGAAGCACAGCAGGTTGATCAGGTAGTCGGCGCGGCTGCGTGGCCTCTGCGCCGCCCAGATGCCGAGCGGGAGCGCGATCGCGGTGGCGAGCGCAAAGGCGATGCCGGCGAGCAGCAGGGTGTTCAGCAGCCGCGGCCAAAGGACAGTCAGCACCGGCTGGCCGAACGAGCGCGAGTAGCCGAAATTACCCTGCAGCGCCTGCAGGGCCCAGGCGAGGTAGCGCTCGAGCAGGGGCTTGTCGAGGCCGTACATGGCGCGCAGACGCGCGGCATCCTCGCTCGTCATCTGCGGGTCGCCCGAGATCATCATGTCGATGGGATCGCCCGGCATCAGGCCGATCAGCACGAAGACCACCAGGCTCATCAGCACGAGCGTGATGGCCGTCTGGACGGCGCGCGCGACCAGGTAGCGGCTCATGCCGTCATCCCGCCCCCTAGTTCTCCCAGCGCCATTGCTCGATCCACAGGGTCGAGCTGTTGAGGGTGCCGGTGGGCGTCACGCCCTTGAGCGGCTTGGGGATGACGAACGGATCGACCCGGAAGAAGAGCGGCAGGGACGGCAGGTCGTCGGCGGCCAGGCGCTGGATCTCGGCGAACAGGGTGCGCCGCTTGTCGACATCGAGCTCGCGCTCGGCGGCATCGAGTGCCTTGTCCATCTCGGGATTGGCGTAGCCCGGGTAGTTCTGGCCGCTCCAGGCGTTCGCGGCCGACGGGATTTCCTTGGAGTGCAGCGAGGAGCGCGGCACGCCCTCAGGGCGCTGCACCCAGGCGTACATGCCAAGGCCGCTAAAAGTCCGGCGGCCCATCGCTTCGAAGAAGATGCGCGGCGGCTCGGCTTTCAGGCGGACCTCGATGCCGACCTGGCGGAGCTGGCTCTGCATCACCTGTGCCACCAGCTCGCGCACGCGATTGCCCGCCGTCGTGCCGAGCTCGATCGACAGCCGCTCGTCGGCCGCGTTGTGGCGCACGCCATTCTTCAGCGTGGCGAAGCCCGCCTCGTCGAGCAGCTTGCGGGCCGCCGCCGGATCGTAGCCGTATTGCCGCGCCGCCGGGCTGAACATCGGATCGAGTACGCTGATGCCGCCATGGGCAATCGGCTGTTTGCCTTCGAAGAGCTTCTCCGAGATCGCCTTGCGATCGATCGCCAGCAGCATCGCCTGGCGCACGCGGCGGTCGCCGAGCAGCTTGTTGTCGAGATTGACGTCGATGTGCTCGTAGATCAGCGCCGGCTTGTAGACGACGTTGTAGCGTTCCTTGTGGCGCTTCTCGAAGGCGATCGCCTGGTCGAGCGAGAGGCCGAGTTCGCCCAGCACATAGTCGACGTTGCCCGACAGCAGGTTGGCCTCGAGCGCCGCCGTGCTCTCGATGATCTTGACGACGATGCGCTTGAAATGCGGCTTCTGGCCGGTCCACGTCGGATTCTGTTCGAGGACGACGCGGCTGCCCGGCACGATCTCGACGATGCGGTAGGGACCGAAGGCGAGGCCTGGATTGGTCGAATTGGTGTCGTAGGCCGTCCTGTTGCGGTACTCGGCCGGGTTGGCATCGAAGATCGGCTTTTCGATGTGCGCCGGCAGCAGCAGGAAGCCGATGCTGTTGTAGTCGAAGGTGATGCGATCGATCGTCATGGTGAAGCGACGATCATCCTTCACGTCGAGCTTGATCACTCTCTTATAACCCTCGGACGAGGCCACGCCCGACAGTGGATGCCTGCCTACTTCCAGGGTGAAGACGACGTCCTTGGCCGAAACCGGCGTGCCGTCGCCCCAGCGCAGGTCGCGCAATTCGACGTCGATCTCCATGCCTTTCTTGCCACCACCCTTGACGTCGTTGGGCAGGTCGATCACCCGCGCCTTGCCGTTCTGCAGGGTCGGCAGCTCGGTGCAGGCGAGGCACACCAGCTTCCAGTCGGCGTCGTAGGCGGTAAGGGGGCGCGCGGTCATGTTGGCGATCAGCGACTTGGCCAGCATCGAGTTGATCAGCGGATTCCAGGTACCCGGCGTCTGGGTCATGGCAAGCACGAGCTCGTCCTTCGCCCAGGCCCGATTACCGGCAGGCGAGGCGAGGGCGCAGATTGTGAGGAGGGCAGAAAAAATGCGGCGGATCATGTCCGCCGCACCGTAGCAAAGAGCGGGCTACCGGCCCAGCATCGACCGTGGCGCCGGCGGGCGGCCGCCATGATTGGCCGACCACTGCTCGGGCGCCTCGAGGAAGGCGCGCGTCTCGGTGAGGCCGCGTTCGTCGAAATACTTGTGCTTCTGTGCCGCTTCCAGGGCGTCCCACCACGTGGCGAGCGCGTGCAGCTTGACGCCGCCCGCAGCCAGCATCTCGATGCTCTGGGGGAAAATGCCGTAATGGAAGATCACGAAGCAGTCGGTGACCTTGGCCTCGGCCTTCTTCAGCGCCTCGATGAAGACCAGCTTGCTGCCGCCGTCGGTCGCCAGATCCTCGACCAGCAGGACGCGCTTGCCGGGCTTGAGGTCGCCCTCGATCTGGGCCATGCGTCCGAAGCCCTTGGGCTGCTTGCGGACGTAGATCATCGGCTTCTTGGCGAGTGCTGCCAGAAAGGCGGCGAACGGGATGCCGGCGGTTTCGCCGCCGGCCACCACGTCGATCTTGTTCCAGCCGATGGCCTTGTCGATCATCTTCAGCGCGTGGTTCATGATCTTGGCGCGCGCTTCGGGAAACGAGATGAGTTTGCGGCAGTCGATGTAGACCGGGCTCGCCCGGCCCGATGTGAAGATGTAGGGGTTTTCGGGGCGGCAATGGATCGCCTCGATTTCCAGCAGCAGCCGTGCAGTATCGCGCGCTTCCGGCGTGCCACTGGCTTTGGCCGAAATACCCTTGCCGTTCAACTTGTTGGCCGGCTTTTCCACAGGTCCGGAACCGGACGATTTGGCTTTCTTCTTCGTCGCCATGCTGCTTTTTCCCCCCGCCGCTTGCGACAAAATGACGGCCGTGTGTTTAGCGTTCATCCACAGGACCGGCAAGGGCGGTGGCAGCGAATCCGGGGTTTGGCGGACTCGAATCTAGTCAGTCTCTTTAGAAGACTTATTGGTTATGCCGGCGATGGGCAGGCGCCAGCCCCGATAGATCGACATAAGACGCAGGAATAGGCACAAGGCCGCACCGAAAAGGGCCGTGGGGAGGATGGGCAGGCTGGCCCAGAATCCCAGCGAGATCGAGCCGGCTCCGGCCAGGGCGGCCACGGCGTAGAGTTCCGAGCGAAGGACCGTCGGCACCTGCAGGGTGAGCAGGTCGCGGGCGACCCCGCCGCCGATGCAGGTGATCATGCCCATCATCGCCGCCATCACGGGCGTGAGGCCGTAGGCCAGGGCCTTCTGCGTGCCGGTCACGGCGAAGAGGCAAAGTCCGGCGGCATCGAACAGCAGGACCGGGGTCTTCAGACGGGCAATCGCATCCGAGGCGAAGAAACCCAGCAACCCGGCCACGACGGCGGCCGCCAGGTAGCGCCAGTCGGCGATGGCGGCCGGAGGCACGGCGCCGATCAGCAGGTCGCGGGCAATGCCGCCCGCGACAGCTGCCACCCAGGCGACCACCAGCACTCCGAACAGGTCGAGTCGGCGGCGAACGCCACGCGTGGCGCCACTGATGGCGAACACGAACGTGGCGGCGAGGTCCATCGCGTCGAACAGCATCGTGCCGACAATACATCGATTGCCGTTGTCCGCCGAGATGGCAGAGTGCCCCCGGGGGAGTACGAATGGACGAGCGTTCTTATCGGGATTGGTGGATCTACCGATTCGTCACCGGCCGGCGGCGGTTGTTGCTGTCGTTTGCCGCGGGGCTGGTGCTGTATTCACTGCTGCCGGGCTCGATGCGGTTGCCGACCCGGCTGATCCTGTCCTGGGACCTCACCGCGGCGATCTACATCACGGCCACGCTGTGGATGTTCATGCATTCCACGGTCGATACCTGCCGCAGCCGCGCGGCGCTCTACGACGAGGGCGACTGGATCATCCTGCTGCTGGTGATCGCCAGCGCGGGCGCGAGTTTCGTCGCCATCTTCGCCGAGCTGTCGGTGCTCAAGATGCCGGACCACTCGATGGCGCTCGCCCTCGTGATCACCGGCGCGACGGTGGCGCTCTCATGGTCTTTCACCCATACCGTCTTCACGCTGCACTATGCCAACGTCTACTACCGGCAGGACGAGGACGGGCCGGGAGGCCTCAAGTTTCCCGGTGATCGCGAGCCGGACTATCGCGACTTCCTCTACTACTCCTTCGTCATTGGCTGCGCCGCCCAGACCGGCGATGTCGCCACGACGTCCGTCGGCATGCGCTATCTCAGCCTCGTTCATGGCATCGTGGCCTTCACTTTCAACACTGCCATCCTCGCGCTGACGATCAACGTCGGCGCCAGCCTGTTGTCCTGAGGTCGTTCCATGAAACGCAGCCGCGCCGCCGAGATCGTCGGGCTCGCCCTGTTCGTGGGCCTTTGCCTCGGGATCGGGGCGCTCGGCGCCGCCGTCACCGCGACCAGCGTCAAGACCTGGTATGCGGAGCTCGCCAAGCCTTCCTTCAATCCACCCAACGAAGTGTTCGGTCCGGTGTGGACCGTGCTCTATGTCCTGATGGCCATCGCCGCCTGGCGGATATGGCGCGTTGCCGATCGCGAAACCGCGCGGGGGGCGCTCACTCTGTTTGCGCTCCAACTCGCGCTCAACCTCGGCTGGAGCGTGGCCTTCTTCGGGCTGGAAAGGATCGGACCGGCGATCGCGGTCATCGTGGTGCTGGAATTGGCGATAGTGGCCACGGCGTTGGCATTTCGACCCGTCGACAGGATCGCCGCGTGGCTGCTCGTGCCCTGCATCCTGTGGGTCGGTTTCGCGACCGTCCTCAATATCGCGATCTGGCGCTTGAACTAACCTTCGCTGCCGGGACCATGCGTTGAATGGTGTACCGAGTCGTGCTGGCTGATGGCTTCGCCGTCGTCCTTCCTCAGTTCCATGAAGACGACCGAAGACAGGATCGTTATCGCCCCCAGGATCAGGAAAGCCTGCTGCACGCCGTGGATCATCGCGGATGGTTCCAGGTGTGCGCCAGCGGGAACGAAAAATGCGGCGATCAGGGACGCGCCGGCGACGCCGAAGCTGATCGCCAGCTGCTGGCCGGTGGCGGCGATCGTGCTGGCGTTGCTGGTCTGCGAACCCGAGACGTCGGCATAAACCAACGTATTCATGCTGGTGTATTGCATCGACGTGAAGAAGCCGAGGACGAAGGCCTGGACGACGATCCGCCACACCGGCGTCTCGATGCCGACGGTCGCGAACGACATGATGAGCAGGCCGACGATGATCGTGTTGCCGACCAGCACATTTCGGTAGCCCAGTCGTGCCAGGATGGCCGGCATGAAGGTCTTCAGGCCGATCGAGGCGATCGCCTGCGGCAGCACCAGCAGGCCCGACTGGATCGGCGAGAAGCCGAGGCCGATCTGGTAGAGCAGTGGAAACAGGAACGGGATTCCGCCGAGGCCGAGCCGGGTGAAGAAGCCGCCGGACACCGACGCCCGGAAGGTGCGGATCCGGAACAGGCCGAGGTCCAGCAGGGGAAAGGCTGTCAGCGTGGCACGGATGCCGTAGCCCGCCAGCATCAGGGTGGCGAGCGCCAGCAGGCCGAGCACCTCGGGGCCGGACAGCGTATTGTCACCGAACACTTCCAGCACGTAGGAGAGCAGTGCGATGCCGCCGCCGAACAGGACCAGGCCCGCGATGTCGAGCGGATGGGTCTGCTGTTCGCGATAGTCCGGCAGGTAGCGTCGCACAAAGTAGAGGCCGAGCAGGCCCACCGGGATATTGACGAAGAACACCACGCTCCAGTGCAGGTAGTGGACGATCACGCCGCCGGCGACGGGCCCGATCATCGGGCCGACGAGGCTCGGGATGGCGACGAAGCTCATGGCTTTCACCAGGTCGGCCTTGCCGTAGGTGCGGGCCAGGGTCATGCGCCCGACCGGCATCATCATCGCGCCGCCGGCCCCTTGCAGGACGCGGCAGGCGACCAGCATGTCGATGTTGGTCGACAAGCCGCAGAGCACGGATCCCAAGGTGAACAGCCCGATCGCCGTGGCGAAGACCCGTCGCGTACCGAACCGGTCCGCCATCCAGCCGCTGATCGGGATGAAGACGGCGAGGCTGAGCGTATAGCTCGCCAGCACCGACTTCACATTGAGCGGCGTCACATCCATGGCATGGGCGATGGCCGGTACCGCCGTGTTCAGGATGGTTGTGTCGAGCGACTGCATGAAGAATGCCACGGCGACAAGCCACGGCAGCAACCGCTTGGTGGATTCGTCGGGTCCGGCAGGGGATGTCGTGGTCATGCGGGGCACTGTGGCCATGCATATCTGCCCGTTCAATTGCAATTGATGCACGAAGTGGATCCGGTGCACTAAAGTCCGGCATCGGGAGGTTGTCATGCGCCGCAGAATACTCGTCGTGGGGCTTGCCGCCGTAGCCGTCGTCCTTTTTCCCGCAATGCCGTCTTTCGCGCAGACCGATCCGTTGCCCTCGTGGAACGACGGGCCGGCGAAGAAGGCGATCGTCGATTTCGTCGCGCGCACCACGATGGCCGGTGGCTCTGATTTCGTGCCGGTACCCGAGCGTATCGCCGTTTTCGACAACGACGGCACCCTGTGGACGGAGCAGCCGGTCTACTTCCAGGTCGCCTTCGCCATGGATCGCGTGAAGGCGCTGGCGCCGCAACATCCCGAATGGAAGACACGGGAACCCTTCAAGTCGGTGCTGGCGGACGACAGAACAGCACTCGCCGCGATGGGCGAGAAGGGGTTGCTCGAGATCGTGGCGGCGACGCATGCCGGGCTTACGGTCGAGGCATTCCAGACGGCCGTCCTCGACTGGCTCGCCGTGGCACGCCATCCGCGCTTCAACCGGCCCTACACCGACCTCGTCTATCAGCCGATGCTCGAGCTGACTTCGTTCCTGCGGGCCAACCAGTTCAAGACTTTCATCGTCTCGGGCGGCGGCATCGACTTCATGCGGCCCTGGACCGAACGCGTCTACGGCATCCCGCCCGAGCAGGTCGTGGGCTCCGTCGGCGTCACCAGATACGTGATGGCGCAGCCGGACAGGCCGGTGCTCATGAAGGAGGCCAAGGTCGAGTTCATCGACGACGGGCCGGGCAAACCGGTCGGCATCAACCAGTTCATCGGCCGGCGGCCGGTCCTGGCCTTCGGCAACTCGGATGGTGACCAGCAGATGCTGGAATGGACGGCAGCCGGCAACGGATTGAGGTTCATGGGCCTCATTCGTCACACCGACGCGGTGCGCGAATACGCCTACGACCGCAGTTCGCCGGTCGGCGGCCTCGACAAGGCCTGGGACGAGGCGGTCCGTCGCAAATGGGCCATCGTCGATATGAAGAACGACTGGAAGGTCATCTATCCGTTCGAGCTCAAGTGATGGACGCCGTGGAGCAGGCCGTCGCTTCGATGGCGGACATGATCCGTATCCCGGGCGGCTCCTTTCGCATGGGCTCGGACCGGCACTATGCGGAAGAGGCGCCCGCCCATACCGTCGTCGTCGACGGCTTCTGGATCGACCCGACGCCGGTCACCAACGCCCAGTTCCGTGCCTTCGTCCAGGCGACCGGTCATGTCACCTGGGCCGAGATCGCGCCCGACGCCAAGGATTATCCTGGCGCGCTGCCGCACATGCTGAAGGCCGGCGGCCTCGTCTTCACGCCGCCAACGCGCCCGGTCGACCTGCGCGACTGGAGCCAGTGGTGGAACTTCACCTTTGGGGCCAACTGGCGCCGGCCCTACGGCAAGGGCAGCCACATCGGCGGCCGTGACGATCATCCCGTGGTGCAGGTCGCCTATCGTGACGCCGAAGCCTACGCCAAATGGGCCGGCAAGGAGATTCCGACCGAGGCGGAATGGGAGTTCGCGGCGCGCGGCGGCCTTGATGGCGCCGAGTTCGCCTGGGGCGATGAGTTGACCCCCGGGGGCCGGCACATGGCCAACACCTGGCAGGGTAACTTCCCGCACGAGAACTTGCGCAGCGACGGCTATGCCCGGACCTCGCCGGTGCGCGCCTTTCCGGCGAACGGCTATGGCGTGTTCGACATGATCGGCAACACCTGGGAGTGGACCGCCGACTGGTATTCGACCGAGCACACGGCCGATGCGCCCAAGGCCTGCTGCGTGCCGGAGAACCCGCGCGGCATTGCCATGGAGGCGAGCTACGACCCGACACAGCCCGCCTTGCGCATCCCGCGCAAGGTACTGAAGGGCGGTTCGCATCTCTGCGCGCCGGTCTACTGCCGGCGCTACCGTCCCGCGGCGCGTCATGCCGAGCCGGTCGACACCTCGACCAGTCACGTCGGGTTTCGCTGCATTGTGAGAGGAGGAAAGTGAAATGAGCGACAAGTCGAACAGTGACGACACCAAGGTTTCCAGTCGCCGCAGGATGCTGCTGGCAGGCACCGCGCTCGCCGGGCTCTCGGCTGTCGGCCTGGGCGCGCCGGTCCAGCAGGCCCAGGCGCAGCAGACGCCGCCACCGGCAGCGGGCGGCCGCAAGCCCAACATTCTCGTCATCTGGGGCGACGATATCGGCATCGCCAACATCAGCGCCTACTCGAGCGGCCTGATGGGCTACGAGACGCCGAACATCGACCGCATCGCCCGTGAAGGAATCAAGCTGCAGCACTACTATGGCGAACAGTCCTGCACCGCGGGCCGTGCCGCCTTCCTCACTGGCCAGCACGGCATTCGCACCGGTCTGACCAAGGTGGGCTTCCCCGGCGCGCCGATGGGCATGAGCCAGCTCGACCCCTCGATCGGCGGCCTGCTCAAGAGCCTCGGCTATGCGACCGGCCAGTTCGGCAAGAACCATGTCGGCGATCGCAACGAATCGCTGCCGACGGTGAACGGCTTCGACGAGTTCTTCGGCAATCTCTATCACCTCAACGCCGAGGAAGAGCCGGAACTGCCGGACTATCCGAAGGATCCGGCCTACCGCGCCAAGTTCGGCCCGCGCGGCGTGCTGAAGTGCAAGGCCGCCGACCGCGACGATCCCACGGTCGATCCGCGCTTCGGCAAGATCGGAAAGCAGACCATCCAGGATACGGGAGCACTGACGAAGAAGCGCATGGAGACGATCGACGACGAGACGTCGGCTGCTGCCATTGATTTCATGAAGCGGCAACAAGCGGCGCGCAAGCCGTTCTTCACCTGGTTCAACGCGACCCGCATGCATCTCAGGACGCATGTCCGCGCCGAGCATCGCGGCCGCTACAAGCACGGCGACAGCGAGTACATCGACGGTATGCAGGAGCACGACGATACCGTCGGCACCCTGCTTAAGGCCCTCGACGACATGGGTCTCGCGAACGACACCATCGTCATCTACTCGAGCGACAACGGCCCGCACATGAACACCTGGCCGGACGGCGCCATGACCTGGTTCCGCAGCGAGAAGAACACCAACTGGGAAGGCGCCTTCCGCGTGCCGTGCCTGGTGCGCTGGCCGGGCAACATCAAGCCCGGCACGGTGAGCAACGAGATCATGAGCCACAACGACTGGATCCCGACGCTCTGTGCGATCGCCGGCGAGCCGAACATCGTGGCCAAGTGCAAGGCCGGCTACGTCGCGAATGGCATCACCTACAAGGTGCATCTCGACGGCTACGATCAATCGGCCTTCCTGCGCAATGTCAGCGGTACCGCCGGCAACAACAACGGCACCAGGAGTGCCCGCGACAAGTTCTTCTATTCCGACGACGACGGGCTGCTCGTGGCCATGCGCCAGGGCGACTACAAGTACGTTTTCTCCGAGCAGCGCAAGGAGGGCACGATGGCCCTGTGGGCCGAGCCTTTCACCACGCTCCGCCTGCAGAAGATCTTCAACGTCATGCAGGATCCCTTCGAACGGGCTGACATCACCTCCAACACCTTTTGGGACTGGCAACTCAACCACATCGGCAGTGCCTACGGGATGATGGACGAGGTGTTTCAGTTCGTGGCGACGTTCAAGGACTTCCCGCCACGCTCGTTCCCGCCGAGCTTCAACCCGGCGAACGTCATGGAAAGCGTGCTGAACGGCTTGAAGGAAGACAAGCGGCTGAAGGACGGCCTCGACGTCGAGCGGCTTCGCGGCGGGCTGAACAAGATGATCGAGGACCAGTTGCGGGAGCGCGGTCGGCGGTGATCGCGGCTGGTGTCGCCTGCGTCATGGCGAGCGGAGCTGCCGATCCCGCCGTCGCCAGCGAAGGCGCCGCCAGCTACTACTTCGCCGGCGCCTTCGGGTCGTTCCTGACAGCGGTGGCGCCGGAGCCTGGTTTTACCGCCGCCAGTCAGACTTTGATTTTCGGTGGCCAGAGCCAGCGCGCCGTGCTGCGCGGCCGCGCCACCTTCGGCCTCAGCGCCTCGGCGGTCTACGAATACCTCGCCGGCTCCTATGCTTTCGAGCCGCAGATCCTCGGCGGCCGCCTGCAGGTCGGCGCCGCCGCACCGGTGATTGCCACCGCGAACATGAATGTCTCGCTCGACACGCGCCTGTTCGGAACGCTTTCCAACAGCGCCACGGATACCGGCTTCGGCGATATGCTGCTGAACCCGTTTGCGTTCTACTGGAGCTTCGGCGAACTGCATGTGAAGCTGGCACAGTGGGTGGTGGCGCCGACCGGCCGCAACTATTGGGCATTCGACACCCAGCTCGGCATCACCTGGTTCCACAAGGCCACCGGCACCGAGTTGACGGTGCTGCCCGGCATCATGCTCAACACCACCAACTCCGCCACCGACTACAAGAGCGGCAACGAATTCCATCTCGACTTCATGGCCAACCAGTTCCTGGCGCCGACATTTGCCATCGGCCTTCAGGGCTACTGGTACAAGCAGATCGACGGCGACAGCGGCAGCGGCACCGTGCTGGGGCCAGGTCGCGATTTCGTATCGGTTCTAGCTCCGACAGGGGACCACGCCATGTCCACTCTCGATATCTTCGCCCGGCCCATCCAGACCTTCCCGGGTGGAGGCCCATCAGAGCGGGTCAATTCACTCGCTACATAATCCGGCGAATCCATTGGCTACCTACACGGGCAAATCATGGACTTGCAAGTTCAGCAGGTTTTGGGCTATATTTCTGACAGGCTGGCGGGGATTGCGCCGGCCTCTTTCGTTCGTTCCGGCAAGACCTGCCCGCGGCCGTCCGCGGGTTCGCGCGCTCCTCCTTGTTGATGGGGCGCTTGGTGCAGCCGCCGCGATGTCCTTACTCGCGGGTCCAACAACCTCTGACCCCCTCCGCCCGCTACGCGGGCACCTCCCCCG
>NZ_SCVH01000158.1 GCF_004296935.1 Reyranella sp. | reverse complement strand
GAGACCCATGCCGTCGACATCCGGGTCGCCACCGCCGTGGAGGAGATGATCGAGCGGATCTGGGCCACCGGGCCGCTCGATGGATTGGTCAACAATGCTGCCGGAAATTTCATCTCGCAGACCAAGGACCTGAGCCCGCGCGCCTTCGATGCGATCGCCAACATCGTCCTGCACGGCACGTTCTACATGACCAACGCCTGCGGCAAGCGCTGGATCGCCGAGAAGCGCAAGGCAAGCGTGCTGAGCATCCTGACGACCTGGGTCTGGACCGGCAGTCCCTTCGTCGTGCCCTCGGCCATGTCCAAGGCGGGCGTCGCGGTGATGACCCAGAGCCTCGCCGTCGAATGGGCGCGGCACGGCATCCGTCTCAACGCCATCGCCCCCGGTCCCTTCCCGACCGAAGGCGCCTGGGCCCGGCTCAATCCGCTGAAGGACGGTGACGACGATCGCTACAAGACGCGCAATCCGATGGGCCGCGTCGGCCGCCCGCGCGAGCTTGCCAACATGGCGGCATTCCTGATGAGCGAAGAGGTCGAATACATCAACGGCGAAGTGATCGCGATCGACGGCGCCATGGGCATCATGGGCAACGGCACCTTCTCGAACATGATGGCCTACAGCGACGCCGACTGGCAGCGTATCCGCGAGCAGATCCAGTCGACCAACGCCGCCGACAGGGCCAAGCGCAGCTAGAAGCGGCCGATCAGGAACCTCTGAGCGCCGACGTCAGCGTCTGGTGGAAATGGACGATGGCGCTTTCGAACTTGCCGAAGGTGAAGGCGTCGTTGGCGCCGCTGCCGAGACCGCGCTGGATCGCCTGCACCACCGCGCGGTCCTCCGCCGCACCGGTCGTGCCGACGAATTCGGCATCACGTTTGGCCTCGGCCAGTGCGGCGGGATCATCGCCGCCGTCGTTGGTCATCGTGTAGGTGATCTGGCGGGTACGGTCGACTGCCAGCGGTTCGAGGATCACGACATTGGTATGTCGCGACAGGACGGTGATCAGCACGTTCGGGAACAGGTGATAGACATAGGTCAGGAGACCTTCGACCCGCCGCTCCTGCGGCGGCACCTTGGCCAGCTTCTGGATGCGCTGGAACGGGTAGGTCACGCGGCTGTTCGGACCAAACAGGTCGATGACGTTCAGGTTGTCGAAGCCGTAGGGCAAGAAACTCTCCGGATGCGTCGACTTGATGTGATAGCCCTCGATGAAGCTCTCGAGGAGGATCTTCCAGTTGACCTCGAACTCGCGCTCCACTGTCGCGAAGACGCGCTGATCCGGCCCAATCAGCTTGCCCAACCCATCGAGCGAATCGTCACACAGATCAGGCTCGCCCTGAGTGACGAAAACGAGCCCCAGGTGCTCCCGCGCCGAGAGTGGGACCAGCGGATGGGCCTCCTTGTCGAAGCCGGGGAATCCCTCTTCGTGCGGAATATGGCGCAGCCTGCCCTCGAGATTGTAGGTCCAGCCGTGATAGCGGCAGACGAACGCCTTGCTGCAGCCCGAGCCGCTGGCGACCTGCATGCCGCGATGCCGGCAGGCATTGCGAAAGGCGCGAACCTTTCCGTCGGTGCCGCGGACAACGACGATCGGCGTACCGGCGGCTTCGCGGGCGACATAGGAGCCGGCTTCGGGCAATGCCGCCGAGGGGCAGAACGGCGTCGGAGACCGCTTGAGAACCTGCTCGATCTCTGCAGCCAGCCGCGCCGCCGACCGGTAGTTCGCCACCGGTTCCCGCCAGACGCTCTGGCCGAGGTCGGTTGTGCGATTGGCGATGTGATCCAGGACGCGTTGCGCCACCGACTGGTCGTCCATCATCGTCGTCATCGTCGAATCCCTCTTCGATGGGGCCATCATACGTCAGCTCGGGGCCGCGTTCAGCCCACGGTGTTGCACGAATGCAACAGGCCGAGACGATTGATACGCTAGACCTCCCCGGGTGGCCTGCCATGGCCGCAATTGAGCCAAAGTGTCGGGGCTACCTGCGTGCTCCACTTTTTCAGTATCGGGTCCCAGTGAGATCTTGCCGTGCGGTTGAGCAGTAAGTCGGTCTCCCGGACATCCAGAGCCGTCCTCAGTCGGCGCCTCGTGCCCGTCGGCATCCTGGCCGCTGGCCTCACGTTTGCCGTGGGCAATACCGTCACCGCCCAGTCCGTCGAGTCCCGTCATTGGCAGGGGGTCACCGCGAACACCCGTCAGCCCGAGCAGGTCGTTGCCGGCACATTGGGCGAATGGCGAGCGCTGTGGGGTCGGGTCGGCCTTCCGCCGCCCGACATGTTCGAGCCGGGACGCACGAATGCGGTCGGCATTTTCCTCGGCCGCCGTGCCAGCGAAGGCTATGCCGTCAACATCCTGTCGACCAGCCGCCGGCGCGACCGCATTGTGGTCGTCTTCGAGGAGCGCATGCCGGCCGAGATCATGCTGGCTCAGCGCTCGGCACCCAGGCCGGTAGCCAGCGCTCCGGCCCTCGGACCCAGCCTCGGACCTGCCGGCCCAGGCAGCGCCGGCTTTGCCGCTCCGGGTGCGGGAGCTCCCGCCACCAGCAGCCTGCCTCCGCCCCCCAGCCGCCCGCCCGGCCAGCCCACGTCGCCGTGGGCCATCATCCTGATCCACCGGGCCGACCTGCCGGTTACCGTCGAGCAGCGCCTGTTCCGCTGACCTGCCGGATCAGTGGGAGTGCCGTGGCACTCCCTTCGTCTGGACGATCTTCTGGTAATTGACCGCGAAGTCGAGGCAGGCGCCGCTCGCGAGTTGCCCCACGAACTTGCGCTGCAGTTCCTGCCACGGCGTCTGGCTTTCCACGATGTTCGGCTTCCACGCCGCCTTGCGCTTCGCATACTCGGCGGCTGAAATCATGATATTGGCCGTCCGCTTGCCGATGTCGACGCGGACCTTGTCGCCGGTCTTGAGCAGCGCCAGCCCACCACCGACGGCGGCCTCGGGCGAAGCATTGAGGATCGACGGGCTCGCCGACGTGCCGCTTTGCCGGCCATCGCCGACGCACGGCAGCAGCAATACGCCGCCTTTCACCAACCGGTCGGGCGGCAGCATGTTCACCACCTCGGCCGCACCTGGATAGCCGACCGGCCCGGCGTTGCGGATGAACAGGATGCTGTTCTCGTCGATCGGCAGCTTGGGGTCGTTGATCCTGTGGTGATAGTCCTCCGGTCCCTCGAACACGATCGCCGTGCCTTCGAACGCATCCTTGTCGCCCTTGCGCTCCAGGTATTTCTTGCGGAACTCCGGCGAAATGACCGAGGTCTTCATGATCGCCGAGTCGAACAGATTGCCGGTCATGACGGCGAAACCCGCCGTACCGAGCATCGGCTTGTCATAGGTCTTGATCACATCACCGTCGGCCGGCTTCGCGCCTTTGAGGTTCTGCGCCATGGTCTTGCCACTGACGGTCAGCGCGTCGCCGTGGATCTTCTTTTTGCGCAGCAGTTCGGCCATCACCGTTGGCACGCCGCCGGCGCGATGGAAAGCCTCGCCGAGGTACTCGCCGGCCGGCATGCAATTCACCAGCAGCGGGATGTCGTAGCCGATCCTGTCCCAGTCGCCGTTGACCAGTTTTACCCCGATATGGCGGGCGATCGCGTTGATGTGCGGCGGGCAGTTGGTCGAGGCGCCCAGCGCGCTCGCCGCGACGATGGCGTTCTCGAACGCCTTGCGGGTGAGGATGTCCGACGGCTTCAGGTCCTCCCACACCATGTCGACGATGCGCTTGCCGGTCTCGTAGGCGATCTGGCCGCGCTCGCGGTAGGGCCCGGGAATGGCGGCACAGCCGGTGAGCGACATGCCGAGCGCCTCGGCCATGCTGTTCATGGAGAGCGCCGTGCCCATGGTGTTGCAGTGACCGACGCTGGGGGCGCTGGACGCCACCATCTCGACGAACTGCTCCATGTCGATGCGGCCCGCCGCCAGTTCCTGGCGGGCGTACCACACGATGGTGCCCGAGCCCGCGAGGCCGCCGGCAAAGTGACCGTCGAGCATCGGCCCGCCCGACAGCACGATGGCCGGGATATTGACCGTGGCCGCGCCCATGATCATGGCCGGCGTGGTCTTGTCGCAGCCCGTGGTCAGCACGACACCGTCGAAGAAATAGCCGTACAGACATTCGACCAGGCTCAGGTAGGCGAGGTTGCGGTCGAGCGCCGCGGTTGGGCGCTTGCCCGTCTCCTGGATGGGATGGACCGGGAACTCGATGGGGATGCCGCCGGCGTCGCGGATGCCGTCGCGCACGCGGCTCGCCAGGTCGAGATGGTGGCGGTTGCAGGGCGAGAGGTCGCTGCCGGTCTGGGCGATGCCGATGATCGGCCGGCCGCTGCGCAATTCGGCCAGGGTCAGGCCGAAATTCATGTAGCGCTCGAGGTAGAGCGCCGCCATCGTCGGATCGCCCGGCGCGTCGAACCAGTCGCGGCTGCGCAGCCGGCGCTTGCCGTCCTTCGTTCCGTTAGAGCCCTTCTTCTTGGCCATCCGCTTTCCTCCATATCTTGTTGAGACAACCCTGCGAGAAGGCGTCCGGGAAGTCCAGCGCCTCGCTTGAGGTTGGCCCGGGGTCGTGACAAATCTCAAGCCATGGCCAACTCTCCCGCTATCGTCTGCCTCGGCGAACCTCTGATCGAATTCAACCGTCCGAAGGAAGGCGACGGCCGCACCTGGCTGCAGGGCTTCGGCGGCGATTCGCAGAATGTCGCCATCGCGGCGGCCCGTCAGGGCACATCGACCGGCTATCTCACCAGCGTCGGCCAGGACTGGATGGGCGATGCCTTCCTGGCACTCTGGAAGGCGGAAGGCGTCGATGCCTCGCGCGTCACCCGCCATCCCAGTGCGCCGACTGGCGTCAGTTTCGTCACCCACAGCGAAGCCGGCCACAAGTTCGACTACCTGCGCAAGAACTCCGCCGCCTCCCTGATGACGCCCGAGACCCTGGCGGTCGACTACATCGCCGGCGCCCGGTTCTTCCATCTCTCGGCCATCGGCCAGGCGATTAGTGACAGCGCGCGGCAGACCTGCGACGCCGCCATCGCCGCCGCGCGCAAGGCCGGGGTGAAGGTCTCCTACGATACCAACCTGCGCCTGCGGCTGTGGGACCTCGACACCGCCCGCCGTACGATCGATGCCACCATCGCCCGCTGCGACGTGGCGCTGCCCAGTCTCGACGATTCGCAGCAACTCACCGGGCTTTCCGCGCCGGACGCCATCGTCGATTACTATCTCAAGCTTGGTGCCCCGCTGGTGGCCCTCAAGACGGGCGCCGAGGGATCATTGATCGCGACCGCCCGGGAACGCCTCCGCCTGCCGGCGCATCGTGTCCAGGCCGTCGACGCCACCGGCGCCGGCGACACGTTCGACGGCGCCTTCCTCTCGCGCCTGCTGGCCGGTGACGATCTGGAAAGTGCCGGCCGCTACGCTAATGTCGCGGCGGCGCTCTCGACGACGGGCTATGGCGCCGTAACGCCCATGCCGCGGCAGGCCGAGGTCCTCAAAGCGCTGTCGCGCGCCTGAGCCTTGGCACCAGGGCGCGGGCAAAGCGCCAGAACACCGTGACCTGCTGGACGGCCCAGCCGCGGCCGTTATCGGCATCGACCATTGGATCGGCCACGCCCGTTGGCCGGTTTCGCTCGTCGTAGATCGCCGTGCCGAAGAGGATGTCCCAGATCGGGAACACGGGCGCGAAATTGTGGTCCTGGATGTGCCTCTCTTCGGCACTCGCCAGTGCATGGTGCAGCCGATGGAACCGCGGGCCGACGAGCAGCCGGTTGCCGAGCCAGCCGAAGCTCATGTCGACATTGGCGTGAGACCAGCTCTCGACGAGGCGGCCGACCATCAGGATGACGACGTATTCCCCAGGCTGGACACCGACCAACTGGGCGAACAGCACCAGCGCCAGCGTGATCAGCAGGTCGTCGACGACGTGATTGCGGTCATCTGTCCAGACCGTCATCCGGCGCTGGCTGTGATGCAGGCTGTGCAGCGCCCACCACCAGGAGAAACCGTGCTGCGCGCGATGCAGCCAATAGGCCGCGAAGTCGTAGAGGACGAAGTAGAGCAGGAACGAGGCCAGTGCGTTGTCGCCCAGCCACGGCAACACCCTTTCGAGCCGCGGCGGGGCATATCCCCAGGCCCGCACCGTCAGCTCGATCTCCTGGACCAGCGGATAGGTGACGACGAAGATGGCCAGCGGAACGACGCCGAGCTTGTTCAGCAGCGTGTAGACCTGGTCGACCAGGATCAGGCCATCGTCCTTGCCGGGCTTCTCGAGCGGCCAGCGGCGCTCGAAGAACCGCATGCCGATGGCAATGACCGCGATCTGCACCACGCCCAGCATCACGAATTCGACGGCGTTGTAGCCCGGCTCGTACCAGGCCATCTGCCCGAAATGGAATAGAGCCGGCCCGACGAAGGTCTCGAATATCCAGGTCTGGATTCCGACCCAGATGTCTATGAGGTCGCGCATGGGCGCGCCTCTACTTGGTGCCGCCTGCCGTCGACACCGCGCGTACCGGCCCGCTTGCCGGCCCCGCCGCCGGGGACTTCAGCATGAACACGCCATGCGGAGACTTGCCCACGGGAATACTGGCGACGACCTTGAGTTGCTCGATGTCGATCACCGCGACCCGGCGCAGGAAGCGCTGCGTGACCCACAGCTCCTTGCCGTCCGGCGTGATGTCCATGCAGTCCGGGCCGCCCGGAACCCGGACGTTGCCGACCACCTTCATCTCGGTCGTGTCGATCAGGGATACCGTGCCCTCGACGCGGTTGCTCAGGAAATAGAGACGACCGTCGCCCTTGGGCCAGAAGTTGTGCGCACCCTTGCCGGTCTGCAGCGCACTTTTCACGCTGCCATCCTTCGGATCGACGACAACGACGCCGTCCTCGCCGGTCAAGGCCACGAGCAGCCGCTTGTTGTCCGGCAGCATGACGATTCCCGCAGGCGCGTTGCCGACGGGAACATTCCATTTCAAGGTCTGCGTCTCCAGGTCGAAGGCCGCCAGCCGGCCACTCTGCTGCAGCGTGACGAAGACGGTCTTGGACTCGGTGTCGAATGCGATATGGCTCGGCAGCCCGTCGATGAAGATTCGCCCGGCCAGGCGGTAGCCATCGGCATGGAAGATGTCGACGTGGTCGAGCCTGTAGGCCGCCGTCACCAGCCATTTGCCGTTGGGGCTGAATCCCAGGTGATAAGGATCGATGATGTCCTTGACGATCCGCTTGCGTTCGCCGGTCTTGATGTCCAGTCCGAGCAGTTCGTTGGTTACCGTGGAGCCGATCAGCATTTCCTTGCCATCCGGCGTCACGATCACATGGTGCGGCTCACGACCGACCGGATGGCGCGCCAACTCGATCCGGCTGCTACGGCTCAGGATGCTGTAGGAAGCCTCTTCCGAATTGAGGACCAGGACCGCATCCGCCCGGGCAGCGCCACCGGCACCCAGGGCCAGCGCAATCACGGCAAAAGCCAATTTGTTCATGGGGCTAGACCGAACTCCTTGCAGCATCTTGAAGCATCTTTCCCGCACCGGCGCTAGGGTCGTTTGAGGCTGGCGGCTGCGGCGGCAAGCCGCTCGATCCGTGTCCAATCCTGGACAGCCACGGCGTCCTGCGGCGCCACCCATGAGCCTCCGACGCAGGCCACGTTGGCCAGCGACAGGTAGGCCGGCGCGTTGTCAGGGCCGATTCCTCCGGTCGGACAGAAGCGCAAGCCAGCCAGCGGCGGCGCGACCGCCTTCAGCCAGCCCAGCCCGCCCGCGGCATCGGCCGGAAAGAACTTCAGCAGGCTGAAGCCCCGCTCGGCGAGCATCATGGCCTCGGATACCGTTTGAACGCCGGGCAGGAAAGGCAGGCCCGAGGCCGCCGCCGCTGTGGCCAGGCCCGGCGTGCAACCGGGACTGACGGCAAACCGGGCGCCGGCTTGCCGGGCCTGGTCGAGTTGCCGGGCGTTCAGCACGGTGCCTGCGCCGACAAAGGCGTCCGGAACTTCGCTGGCGATCGCCCGCAGCGCTTCCAACGCCACCCCGGTCCGGAGCGTGATCTCGAGGACCCGGAGGCCACCCCGCACCAGCGCCTGGGCCAGGGGCACGGCGTCGGCCTGCCGCTCGATCGTCAGGACCGGAACGACCGGTGCCAGTGCCGCGAGCGCCGACATGTCCCCCGGCGTATCCATCGTCAGACGCTCCAGCCCCCGTCGACGACGTTCACAGTGCCTGTCGTGAAGCCCGCCTCGTCGCTCGCCAGATAGACGGCGAGGGCCGCGATCTCCTCGGCCGACCCGAAGCGGCCCGTGGGCTGACGCTGCAGAAAGAACTGCTTCGCATCGGCGCCGCCGCCCAGGGCCCCGATCCGCTCGTCCAGCGACGGCGTCTGGACCGTGCCGGGGCAGATGGCGTTGCAGCGAATGCCCTTGCTCACGTAATCGACAGCCACCGACTTGGTGAGGCCGACCACGGCCGCCTTGGTGGTGCCGTAGATGAATCGCAGTGCGGCGCCCTTCACCGACGAGGCCGCGGACGACATGTTGACGATCGAGCCACCGCCCTTGCCCACCATGCCGGGCAGGAATGCCTGGATGGTCCAGAACATGCTGCGCACATTGAGGTTGAAGGCGAACTGCCATTGCTCGTCGGTGGCATCGAGCACCGTGCCGTGATGGACGAAACCGGCACAATTGAACAGAACGTCGATGGCGCCGGTCTGCTTGGTGAGGCGATTGATCGCCGCCTTGTCGAGCACGTCGAGTTCATGCGTCCGAATACCGGGGACTCCCGCCAGCGCCTCGAGCTTGCTCGCATCGATGTCGGTTGCCCAGACCGTCGCGCCTTCCCTGGCGAAGGCCCGGGCGGTCGCCGCGCCGATCCCCTGCCCCGCCGCCGTGACGACGCAAACCTTACTCTTCAGCCGCATGTGTCCGTCTCCGCAACAGCCAGAATTGATAGCCCACCACCGGCAGGCTGAGCGCGACGCTTGCCAGCAGCGGCGTCACGCCGCTCGCCATGGCCGGCAGCGCGGCAACGGCGAGCCAGATCCGCTCCCAGATCGACATCGGCACAAGCAGATAGGCCGACAAGGCGGCGCCGAGGAACGTGATGCTGACGATGCAGCCGGCGAACGTCAGGAGAAAGTCCGGCCAGTTGAATTCCGGCACGACGATCAGCAAGGCCGGCGAGAAGACGAAAATGAACGGAACCAGGGCCTTGGCCAGGGCCAGCCGGAAGGCCGTGTTGCCGGTCTTGAACGGATCGGCCCCGGCCATGCTCGCTGCGGCATATGCCGCCACGGCAACAGGCGGCGTCACGTCGGCCAGCACGCCGTAGTAGAAGACGAAGAAATGCGCCACGAGCGGCGCCACGCCCAGCAGCCCCAGCGCCGGCGCGGCGATCGTGACCATGATGATGTAGGTCGCCGTCGTCGGCACGCCGCATCCCATCAGGATGCAGACGAGCCCCGTCATCGCCAGGGTGAAGAACTTCACGAGCGTCGCCTTGTCGAACGGCAGCCAGGCCTGGACCAGCACCGTGGCGTCATTGGCGACATTGACGATGATGGTCGCGAACTTGAGCGCAGTGCCGGTCAGGGTCACGACGCCGATGATGATGCCGATCGCCGCCGCCGCCGCGCCGACCGCCAGCGCGTACTTGGCGCCGACGACGAATGCATCGGCGATATCACGCCAATGCAGCGCCGGCGCCGGGTTGAGCCGCCAGAGGACGACACACAACGCGACGAAGAGGGCAAAGCAGATCTCGCCGAACCAGTCACCGAACTCACCGGGCAGCATTCCCCTGCCGAAGGTGAGCAGCGCTGCCCAGGCGACGACCAGCAGGATTTCCACGCCCGGCGTGCGCTGACGCTCGGAGCGGATGAGCCCCACCACGATGCAGAGGAAGATGCCCCAGAAGGCGGCCAGGTACGGAGTAGAGCCGTCGAAGATCTTCCAGATCAGCGCCGCAAGCGGGATAAGCGTCACCCAGTCCTGCTTCAGGACGGCGCGCCAGTCGGACATCTCCTCCGGTGTCAGACCGCGCAGGCCCAGTCGCTTGGCCTCGAAATGCACCTGGATGAAGACACCGAAGAAATGCATGAAGGCCGGCACGATCGCGGCAACGATGATCGTCTGGTACGGCATCTCCAGAAACTCGACCATGAGGAAGGCCGCCGCGCCCATCACCGGAGGGGTGATCTGGCCGCCCGTGCTGGCCGTCGCCTCGACGCCAGCGGCAAAATGCGGCTTGTAGCCCAACTTCTTCATCATCGGGATGGTGAGCGAGCCGACCGTGACCGCGTTGGCGACCGATGAGCCGGAGATCATGCCGAAGAGCGCCGAGCCGAAGATCGCGACCTTGGCCGGACCGCCGGCGAACCGTCCGGCGACGGCCATGGCGAGCGCCAGGAACAGCCGGCCCAGGCCGATGCGCATGGCGACCACGCCAAACAGCACGAAATGGAACACGTAGGTCGCCACGACGCCGATCGGGATGCCATAGATGCCCTGGCTGGTAAGATAGAGATGGTCGGCCAGCTGCGACCAGGTGGTGCCGGGATGGACAAGCATGCCCGGCATCCACGGTCCGGCAAAAGCATAGACGACGAAGCCCAACGTGATGATGACCAGCGCCCAGCCCATGGTCCGTCGCGTCGCCTCGAGCACGACGAGCGTCAGGGTTGTTCCCATCACCACGTCGATCGGATCGGGGTTGCCAGTCTTGAAGGCGATGTCCTGGAAAATCGACGGCAGATACAATGACGAGACGACCGCGGCTGCGAACAAGCCCCAGTCGTAGAGCGGCACTCCCCCGGGCCGCCACCATCCGAGAGTCGGCGCCGTGGCCTCGCTTCGCCGGTTGGCCGCAAACACCAGAAAAATCAACCCCAGCACCAGGGCCATGTGGACGCCACGATGCGTCTGTTCGCGCAAAAGGCCGAACCCGGCCGTGTAGAAATGGAACGTCGAAAGCGCCAGCAGCAGCGCCATCACGATCCAGGTTCCGTTGACCCCGAGAGGACGGAACCGCATTTCGGCATCGAACTCGCGCTCGAGTTCGGCCGCCTTCTCATGGTCGACTTGCAGGCTCAAACAATCCCCCCGGGGGCGGCGGAGGGCGAGGCTCAGGCCGCCGCCCTCGCCCGGCCTCTACTTGATGAGGCCCTTTTCCTTGTAGAACTTCTCGGCGCCGGCGTGCAGCGGGATCCCGAGCCCGTCCAGCGCCGTCTCGAGCTTGATCGCCTTGCCCTTGGAATGTCCCGAGTCGAGCAGCTTGCGGGTGTTCGGATTCCAGAGCGCGGCCGTGACGCCGTAGATCAGCGCGTCAGGCAGCTTCGAGGACGTCACCCAGATCGCATTCACGCTGACGGTCTTCACCCCGGCAACGTTCTTGTAGGCAGTATCGGGAATCTCGTCGGTACCGAAGAAGCTGTACTGCTTGATCAGCTTCTCGGCATCCGGACCGTCGATCGGAACCAGGTCGATCCCGGTCGTGGCCGCCAGTTCCGAGATCGCGCCCTGAGGCCAGCCGCTCACGCTGAAGAAGGCATCGAGCGCCCCGTCCTTGAGCTTGTCGGCTGACTGCTGTGGCTTCAGGTACTCCGCCTTGATGTCCTTTTCGGTCATGCCGTAGGCGGCAAGAATGAGCCGCGCGTCGACCAGCGTTCCCGATCCGGGCTCGTCCAGCGACATGCGCTTGCCCTTCAGGTCCTTGATCGACTTGATGCCCGCCCCCTTGCGGACCACCAGATGGAAGCTTTCCGGGTAGAGGTTGGCAATGGCACGAAGCGAATCGACCTTCGGGCGGCCTTCGTAGATTCCGGTGCCGGTGTATCCCCAGAAGGCCACGTCGGACTGGACGAAGCCCGACTGCATGCTGCCGCCGGCGATCGCATTGACGTTGGCCACGGAGCCGTTGGACGCCACGGCGGTCGCGACCAGGCCGGGAACGCCGCACGATCCGCCTTCCGCGCAGGCGCGGGAGCCGGGAGGGTTCGAAATCGCATTGGCGATCAGGCCGCCAATCGGGAAGTAGGTCCCCGCGGTGCCGCCCGTGCCGATGCGGAAAAACGTGATGTCCTGCGCCGCAGCCGGCAACCCGCCGAGCAAGGCAGCACCGGCGCCGCCGAGCAGTGCGGCCCTGCGATTGATCAACATGGAAACCCTCCCTGACTGGCAGCGATTAAACAGGGTTCGGCCGGCCGTCGCAACGATGGCGCGTCAATTGACCCCGACTGCACGGCTCATGACCGGTCCGATCTCGCCATGAATGACCATGTCGGCGGTGTCGTCCTGGTCGGTCGGATCGCGATTGAGGATGACCAGCCTCGCACCCTTGCGCTTGGCCATGCCCGGGAATCCCGCCGCCGGATAGACCACGAGCGAACTGCCGAGCACGATGAAGAGATCGCAGGCCAGCGTCTCGTCCTGCGCCCGCGCCATCTGGATTTCCGGCATCGCCTGACCGAACGAGATGGTGGCGGTCTTCACGATGCCTTCGCACTTGACGCAGAGCGGCAGCCTGCCGCCGTCGAGAAATGCCCGGCGGATCGGGTCGAGTCCGTAGCGATGGCCGCAGTCGAGGCACGACGCATAAGTTGCATTGCCGTGCAGCTCGATCACCTTGGCATCAGGCACGCCCGAGCGCTGGTGCAGGCCGTCGACATTCTGGGTGATGATGGTGCTCATGCGGCCCTGTTCGACCAGCTTGGCGAGCGCCCGGTGTCCGGCGTTGGGCTCCGCCTTGAGCATGGTCTCGTCGGTGGCGAATTTCCGCCGCCACGACTCCCGGCGCATTTCCTCCGATGACATGAAATCGTCGAAATAGATCGGTTTG
>NZ_SCVH01000157.1 GCF_004296935.1 Reyranella sp. | reverse complement strand
GGAAAATCAATCGAACAGAGTCGAGCCCCCGTCTCGCGATCCATTGGCGGATTGATCTGCGGCGTCAAAAGCTCGCCAACGACCAACGCGCGCGAAACCTCCACTCGGCTTGGCGCCATATCATGACTCTCAGTGGCGGACGCCAAAAGGCGGTCGAGCGCATTCACGTCCGCCCCATCGCCATCCTTAGCTAAGCGCGCTCGGAGCCGCTCAACTTGCTTAACGACAGCTCCATGATCGCCGGATAGGGCTGCCCTAATAATGCTTTGGACCGCCGAAAAATGCTGCATATCAGGCTTCCATCGATAAAATCGACCATTGAAGCCTCATTATCTACGATTTTGATATTTTATCAAGGATTCCATGAATAATATCTGGAATACCCCTCATAATATCTAGCGGGAGGCGATTTGCGCCCACTTGTCTCTTATCTAGAGCGCCAAGCCACACGCAGTTTAAGTCGTCACTCCCACTCGATCGTCCCCGGCGGCTTGCTCGTAATGTCGTAGGTCACCCGGTTGATGCCGGGGCATTCGTTGATGATGCGGGCAGCGACGCGGCCGAGGAAGGCGTGCTCGAACGGGTAGTAGTCGGCGGTCATGCCGTCGGTTGAGGTGACGGCTCGGAGCGCGCAGGCTTGGTCGTAGGTGCGGCCGTCGCCCATCACGCCCACGGTGCGCACCGGCAGCAGCACCGCGAAGGCCTGCCAGATCTCGTCGTAGAGGCCTGACTTGCGGATCTCGTCGAGATAGACGGCGTCGACCTCGCGCAGGAGGTCGAGCTTCTCCTTCGTGATGTCGCCCGGGATGCGGATGGCGAGGCCGGGGCCGGGGAACGGATGGCGGTTCACCAGGTCCGCCGGCAGGCCGAGCTCGCGGCCGAGCGCCCTCACCTCGTCCTTGAACAGCTCGCGCAAGGGCTCGACCAGCTTCATGTGCATGCGCTCGGGCAGGCCGCCGACATTGTGATGGCTCTTGATGGTGACCGAGGGGCCGCCGGTGAAGGAGACCGATTCGATCACGTCGGGATAGAGCGTGCCCTGGGCCAGGAAATCGGCGCCGCCGATCTTCTTCGCCTCGGCATCGAACACGTCGATGAACAGCGAGCCGATGGTCTTGCGCTTCTGCTCCGGGTCGGTGACGCCGGCCAGCGCCTTCAGGAACAGGTCCGAGGCGTCGGCGTGGATCAGCGGGATGTTGTAGCTGTCGCGGAACAGGTGGACGACCTGCTCGCCCTCGTCCTTGCGCAGGAGGCCGTGGTCGACGAACACGCACTGGAGCTGGTCGCCGATCGCCTCGTGCAGCAGCACCGCCACGACGGAGGAATCGACGCCGCCGGAGAGGCCGCAGATCACGCGGCCCTTGCCGACCTGGGCGCGGATCTGGGCGATGCTGCGCTCGCGGAAGGCGGCCATGGTCCAGTCGCCCGTGGCGCCCGCGATTTTCAGCGCGAAGTTGCGCAGCAGCTTGGCGCCGTCGGGCGTGTGCATGACCTCGGGGTGGAACTGCACGCCGTAGTAGCCGCGCTTCTCGTCGGAGATGGCGGCGAAGGGCGCGTTGTCGCTGGCGGCGATGACGCTGAAGCCGGGCGGCAGCTGGGTCACGCGGTCGCCGTGGCTCATCCAGACCTGCTTGCGGTCGCCCGGGATCCAGACACCGTCAAACAGGGCCGAGCCCGCCTTGACCTCGACCTCGGCGCGGCCGAACTCGCGGTGGTGGCCGGATTCGACCGTGCCGCCCAGCTCCTTGGCCATGGTCTGCTCGCCGTAGCAGATGCCGAGAACAGGCACTTTGGCGGTGAAAATGGCGGGATGGGCCGAGGGCGCCTGGCCCTCGATCACCGAGGCCGGGCCGCCCGACAGGATGATGCCCTTGGGGTCGAAGGCCTTGATCTTGACGTCGTCAACCGACTGGAAGGGGTGGATTTCACAGTACACCCCGGCTTCGCGCAGGCGCCGGGCAATGAGCTGGGTGACTTGGGAACCGAAATCGACGATCAGCAAACGGTCGGTCATGGGGGGATATAAACAGCGCGGCTGTGGGCAGCAAGCCCCCTCCGCCCCTGCGGGGCACCTCCCCCGAGACGGGGGAGGAGTCTGATTCTTCTCTGCCCCCGCTTGCGGGGGAAGTGCCGCGTCATACGCGGCGAAGGGGGTCTTACTCTTCCTTCTCCTCCCCCGTCTCGGGGGAGGTGGCGCGCAGCGCCGGAGGGGGTCTTAGTCCTCCGCCGCCAGGCGGCGCCGGACCAGCGGCACAGTGAGGCTGCGCCAGGCGTAGGCGATTTCCTCGACGTCGACGCCGGACAGGGTATCGATCCGCTCGCCGACCCGCTCGCCGCCCAGGCCCTCGTAGAAGAACCGCGTGGGATTCTCGGCCAGCATCCACAAGATCGCGGTATCGCAGCGCTCGGCCTTGAGCTGGCGGAACAGCGCATCGAGCAGGCGGCGGCCGAGGCCGCGGTTCTGGAAGTCGGGCTCGACGTAGAGCGTGTAGACCTCGCCGACCCGGACCTCGCGGCCGTCCAACCCCTCGGGCAGATCGCGCGCCGGGCCGCAGCTGCCGAAGCCCACCACGCCCATGTCCTCGTCGTCGGCCACGAACACGCCGCGCGCCTCGCCGGGATCGGACAGCACGCGCGACCACCAGGCCGACTGGCGGACGTCGGACATGCCGACCAGCATGGCGTCGGGCAGCAGGCCGGCGTAGGCCGCCTGCCAGGTTTCGACATGGACCCGGCCGATCGCCGAGGCATCGTCACGCTTGGCGCGGCGGATGCGGATCATGCCGACGCCTCCGCTTCCTTTTTCACCTCCACAGGCTCCGACTTGCGCACCAGGGTGGCAGCGAAGAAACCGTCGGTGCCGTGCTTGAGTGGCGACAGGCGAAGGTACGGCGAGGCCGCCATCTCGGCCGGCGGTTCGCTCGCCAGCACGTCGCGCCAGATGTCGACGGCCGGCACGACGTCGAAATCGGGATGGCGATTTAGGAAGGCCTCGATCTGGCGCTCGTTCTCCGCCGGCAGGACCGAGCAGGTGGCGTAGATCAGCCCGCCGCCCGGTTTCACCAGCCGCGCCGCGGCGTCGAGGATCTCGGCCTGCTTGGGCACCAGCTCGGCCAGGTCCTCAGGCCTCAGCGTCCAGCGGCCATCGGGATTGCGCCGCCAGGTGCCGGTGCCGGTGCAGGGCGCGTCGACCAGCACGCGGTCGAAGGCCTTGGCCTGGCGCTTCAGCCACTTGCGATTGTCGATGTCGAGGGCGCGGCGCTCGACATTATGGGCGCCGGCGCGGCGCAGCCGCTGGGCCGAGCGGTCGAGGCGCGATTCGTAGACGTCCATGGCCACGACCCGGCCCTTGTTGTTCATGCCCGCCGCCATCGCCAAGGTCTTGCCGCCGGCGCCAGCGCAATAGTCGGCGATCTGCATGCCGGGTTTGGCATCGACCAGGGCCGCCACGAGCTGCGAGCCCTCGTCCTGGATCTCGACGAGGCCGTTCTGGAAGGCCTCGCCCGAGACCACCGAGAGCCGCCGTTTCAGGCGCAGCCCCCAGGGCGCATAGCGCATGGGCTCGGTGTCGATGCCCTCGCGCGCGAGGGCGGCCTGCGCCTGCTCCACCGTGGCCTTGAGCTGGTTGACGCGGAGGTCGACCGGCGGCGGCACTTCGATGGCCGCGATCTCGCGCCCCCAGCTCTCGCCGTAGGCCTCGATCAGATGCGGCGCCACCCACTCCTGGACGTTGAGCCGGACCCAGTCGGGCTGGTCGGGATGCGGCAGCGAGTGGCCTTCCATCTGGCGCAGCGCCCGCAGCTCGGCCTCGTCGAGCGGCGCCGGGCGATAGCGGCCGCCGTCGAACATGGCGGCGAGCTGCGCGAGGTTGTTGCTCTCGACCAGGATCAGGTCGGCGGCGACGATGGCGCGGGCCGAGCGATCCGGGTGCCGCGTGCGTTCCAGCCACCAGGTGAGCTGGCCGTAGCGGCGCAGGAGACTCCAGACGCGTTCCGACACGGCGCGGCGGTCGCCGCCGCCGATG
>NZ_SCVH01000156.1 GCF_004296935.1 Reyranella sp. | reverse complement strand
ATGCTCGTGGGCGGCACCGGCATCGGCTACTTCGTGTGGAACGAGTGGAACAACCTCTCGATCGCCAACATCGTGACCGCGATCCTGCTGATCGGCCTGGTCGGCCTGCTGCTCGACCAGGGTCTGGCCTACCTCGCCAAGCTTGTCACGTACCCGGAGTAGGCGACATGGAGCACCGTCCCCTGATCAGCGTCGAGGGCCTGGCGCGCCGCTTCGGCGATGCGAACCAGCCCGCCGTGTTCGAGGACATCTGGTTCGGCGTCGACAAGGGCGAGTTCTGCTGCCTGATCGGCCATTCCGGCTGCGGCAAGACCACGATCCTGAACGTGCTGGCCGGCCTCGACAGCCCGAGCGAAGGCGCCGTCATCGTCGACAACCGCGAGATCGACGGCCCCAGCCTCGATCGCGCCGTGATCTTCCAGGGCCATGCGCTGCTGCCGTGGCTGACGGTGATGGGCAACATCTCCTTCGCCGTCTCCTCGCGCTGGCCGTCGTGGGATCGCGCCAAGGTACAGGACCATGCCCGCCGCTTCATCGATCTGGTCGGCCTGAAGGGTGCGGAGAACAAGCGGCCGGCCCAGCTTTCGGGTGGCATGAAGCAGCGGGTCGGCATCGCCCGTGCACTTTCCATCCAGCCCAAGATGCTGCTGATGGATGAGCCGTTCAGCGCGCTCGATGCTTTGACCCGCGGCATGCTGCAGGACGAGGTGCTGCGCATCTGCGCCGACACCAACCAGACCGTGTTCATGATCACCCACGACGTCGACGAGGCCATTTTGCTGGCCGACAAGATCGTGCTGATGACCAATGGGCCGGGGGCCAAGATCGCCGAGATCGTGATCAACACCATGCCCAGGAACGAGCGGCACCGGAATGACCTGCACAAGCATCCGCAGTACTACGCCATCCGCAATCACCTGGTGGAGTTCCTGGTCAACCGTTCTCGAGCCTTCGACCAGGAGATCGCCGGAAAGAACTACGACCCGCGCCGGCTGAAGCTGGTGAAGCCGGGGCTGGCCGCGGTCAATCCGCCGGCCGAAGTGGTGCCCCTCAGACATTCGAACTGACAACCGGGAGACGACAATGAAGCGGGCTGAAGTGACCGAGAAGATCCTGACCGCCAAGCGCATGAAGGAGCTCAGCTGGGACCAGATCGCCAAGAAGATCGGCGGCGCCTCGAAGATCATCGTCACCGCGGCCTGCATGGGCCAGATGAAGATGACCAGGGAGCAGGCGACCAAGGCCGGCAAGCTGTTCGGCCTCGGCAAGGAAGAGGTCCTGCTGCTGCAGGAGGTCCCGTACCGCGGCTCGCTGCCCCAGATTCCGCCGACCGACCCGCTGATCTACCGCTTCTACGAACTGGTGCAGGTCTACGGCACGACCTGGAAGGAACTGATCCAGGAGGAGTTCGGCGACGGCATCATGAGTGCCATCGACTTCGACATGACCATGGAGCGCCAGCCCGACCAGAAGGGCGACCGCGTGAAGATCGCCATGTCGGGCAAGTTCCTGGGCTACAAGACGTACTGAGGCTTTCCCCCTCCGTCGCCGTATGACGGCGCCACCTCCCCCGTATGACGGGGGAGGAGAGAGATCAAACTCCTCCCCCGTCATACGGGGGAGGTGCCCCGTCTTACGGGGCGGAGGGGGTCATTCCGCCGCCAACTTGCGTGCCGCTCGCGGATCGCGGGAGAGGAGACCATCGGCGAGGTCGCGGTCGATCATCGCGTCGGGCCGCTCCTCGACACGGCCGAAGCCGGCGCCGCCACCCACGAACATTTCCACGATGTCGCCCTTGGCGAGATCGATCGCGGCCTTGCTCTTGAGCTCCTCGATCGTGCCGTTGGCGCGGTGGACGCGGCAGTAGCCGCGCTGGCCGGGCTCGCCGCCCAGGAGTCCTTCGGGGGCGAGGCGGAAGCGGTCGGAGTAGATCGCGAGCTGCACGTCGTCGCGCAGGATCTCGCAGCGCCGCGTGAAACCAGCGCCGCCGCGGCGGGCGCCCAGGCCGAAGGAGTCGGGGGCCAGTTCGTAGCCGACGATGCGAAAGAAATCGTAGTCGATATCGAGCGATTCGACCGGGGCGTTGGAGCAGTTACTGAGCGGCGAGTCGACGGCGTCGCAGCCGTCGGCGCCCCTTGAGGCGCCGTAGCCGCCGCCGAAGATTTCGAGATAGACGCTGTAGCCTTTCTCGCCGAGATGGGAGAGGCAGAAGGCCGTGGTGCAGTCGAAGCCCGTGGCGATCACCTTGTCGGGCAATGCCTGGGCCATCGCCTTCATCACCGCGTTGAACACGCGATAGGCCGGGATCATGCGCGCCCGCACCGGTGCCGGCGGCCTGGGATTGAGCAGCGAGCCGTAGGGCACTTTTATGGTGATCGGCCGCGCCATGCCCTCGTTGTAGGGAATGTCGGGGCTGGTCAGCACGGACTTCACGCAGGAGAGCGCAGCCGAGAGCGTGCTGGAGTAGGGGCAGTTGAGGTTGCGCTTCACCTGGCCGCAGGTGCCTTCGAAATCGATCTCGACCGAATCCTCGGAGATAGTGACCTTGGCCTTTACCACCAGCGGCTCGTCGGTGAGGCCGTCGTCGTCGACCGCGTCCTCGCCATAGAAGGTGCCCTTGGGCGCCTGGGCGATGGCGGCGCGGACGCGACGCTCGGAGTAGTCCTGCATCTCCTTCATCGCCGCTTCGACCTTGTCTGTGCCGTAGCGCTCGCAGAGTTGCTTCACCCGCATCACGCCGATGGCGTTGGCGGCGAATTGCGCGTTGAAGTCGCCGATGGTGAGGTCGGGCACGCGGACGTTGGCGGTGACGAGGCGCTCGAAGCTGCCGCCGTTCCAGTCGCGCTGGAAGTCGTACTTGCTAGGCGGGAAGCGCAGCCCCTCCTGGTAGACGTCGGACGCATGGATGTTGAGGCCGGGGGCGCCGCCGCCGAGATCGAGATGGTGGGCGACCGAGGCGCCGAAGCCCACGACGCGGCCTGCGACGAAGATCGGCGTGAAGATGAAGACGTCGGGAATGTGCTGGCCGCCCTCGAACGGGTCGTTGTTGATCAGGAAGTCGCCTTCCTTCAGCGTCTCGACGGGATGGCGTCTGAGACAAGCGCGCAGCGTCTCGCCAATCGGGCCGAGCTGCATGGGAATGAGTTCGGCCTGGGCCACGGTGTTGCCGCAGCGGTCCATCAGGCCGGCCGAGCCGTCGCGCGCCTCGCGCAGGATGGTCGAGTAGGCGGAGCGGATCAGCTTTACGCCCATCTCGCGCGCCGAGGCGATCAGCGCCTGGCTGATGACGGCATAGTCGATGGGACCCAGCTGGCTCATGCGGACCTCCGGAGAATCAGATTGTCCGCCGGGTCGAGCTCGGCTGTCCAGCCGGGTGGCACCCAAGTGGTGGCGGTGTAGCCTTCGACCACGGCGGGCCCGACGATCTTCTGGCCGGCTTTCAACGCCTCGGCGGTGTAGCGGGCGCAGTCGAGCCAGGCTTCGCCATGGAAAATCTTCGCCTGCTCAGGCGCGCGCGCGGAAAGCTTCTCGCGGTCGAGCTGGGGGATGGCGCCGATCGGCAGGGTGGCGCCCACGCGCAAGGTCACGATCTCGGCGGCACGGTCGAGCGTGGCGCCGTGCATGAAGGTGCGATGGTGGGCATCGGCGAACAGGCCGGCGAGATAGGCGCCGTCGAGGGAACCCAGGCGATCGGCAGGAATTTCCACGCCGACCTCGAAGGCCTGGCCGACAAAGCGCATTTCCAGCGTGTGGATGTAATCGAGGCCGCCCGGTAGCTTCATGTCGGCGAACTGTGCGGCGAGTCGGGCTCGCATCTCGGCGAAGGTCTTGCCAGCTTCCGTGGCGGCCGTGTCATCGAGCTTCATCTTGCGCGTGACGGCATCGAACTTGGTGTAGTCGGAGGCCACCAGCCCATAGGCCGAGATCACGCCGGCATTGGGCGGCACGACGATGGTCGAGATGCCGAGCTCCTCGGCGATGCGCGCGGCATGGAGCGGCCCGGCGCCACCGAACGGCACCAGCGCATAGTCGCGCGGATCGCGGCCACGCTCGGTCGAGACGAGCTGGATGGCGCGCACGATGTTGGCGTCGGCAAGCTGCAGCGCCGAGGAGGCGGCCTCTTCGATGCTGAGCCCGAAGCGGGCGGCGATGGGCTCGAAAGCGCGGCGCGCGGCGTCGCCGTCCAGGGTCATGCGGCCGCCCAGAAAGGCGCCGGGCCGGATGGTGCCGATCACGATATGGGCGTCGGTGGTGGCGGGCTCAGAGCCGCCCTTGCCGTAGCAGGCGGGGCCGGGATCGGCGCCGGCGCTCTGCGGGCCGACCCGCAGCATGCCGCCATCGTCGACCCAGGCGATCGAGCCGCCGCCCGCGCCGACCGAGACGATGTCGAGGACCGGCGTGCGGATCGGCAGACCGTCGATCTCGGATTCCGAAGCCAACGAGGGCCGGCCGTCCTGCACCAGGCAGACGTCGGTCGAGGTGCCGCCCATGTCGAAGGTGATGAGATCCTTGTAGCCCGAGCGGGCGGCCTGGCGTGTGGCACCGACCACGCCGGCGGCTGGGCCGGAGTAAAGCGCGGTGATGGCGCTCTGGCGCATCGCCGAGGCGGGCAGGCGGCCGCCGTTGGATTGCATCACGGTGAAGCGGCCGGTGAAGCCCGCCTCGGCGAGCTTGCCTTCGAAGCGATGCAGGTAGCCGTCGATGACAGGCTGGACGTAGGCCGAGAGCAGCGTCGTCGAAGCACGCTCGAATTCGCGGAACTCGCGCGCCACCTGGTGGCTGCAGGTGACGAGCACGCCGGGCAGGGACTCGCCGATCAGCGCCGCCAGCCGCTTCTCGTGCACCGGGTTGGCGTAGGCATTGAGCAGGCAGACGGCGACGGCCCGATAGCCGCCGGATTTGAGCGCAGGGATCAGCTCGGCGCGCACTCTGGCTTCGTCGAGCGGCGTCTCGACCGAGCCGTCGGCGCGCAGCCGCTCGGTCGCTTCGAAGCAATCCTTGCGGCGCACCGGCGGCGCGGGCTTGGCGTAGAAGAGATCGTAGATGTTGCGCCGGTCGTGGCGCTGCATGAACAAGAGGTCGCGAAATCCGGCAGTTGCAATGAACGCCACCGTGGCGCCCTTGCGTTCCAGCACGGCATTGGTGGCGACGGTCGAGCCGTGGCCGAGATCTTCTATGCGCGCGAGGTCGATGCCCGAGGCGGTCAGTGCCGCGAAGGCGCCGATGTCGGGGCTGCGGGGTGTGCTCGGCACCTTGGTGACGACGATCCTGCCGCCTTCGACCGCAACCAGGTCGGTGAAGGTGCCGCCGACCTCGACACCGACACGCATCTTCTCAGCGCCCGTCGAGCTTTGTTTGCAGCTCGGCGATCTGCTTTCTCAGCTCCTCGTTCTCCTCGCGCGCCTTGGCGGCCATGGCCTTCACGGCGTCGAATTCGTCGCGCCGCGGAATGTCCATGCCGTCCAGGATCTTGGCGATCTGGTCGCGCACGCGGGCCTCGACCTCGTCCTTCATGCCGGAGAGCGCGCCGACGGCGCCGTTCGCCACCTTGGTGAGATCGTCGATGAAGGGATTGCGGGTTTGCATCACCTTGCTCCTGAAGGGTGTGACTCCTGATGCGGGGAGTATGGGCGGCTGGTAGCATCCGGCGCAAGAAGCACTGGAGGACGCCGTGGGTCTGGTAAAAGTCGAGTCGAGCGAAGGCATCACCACCATCACGATGACACGGGCGGACAAGCGCAACGCTCTGTCGCAAGCCCTGTGCGACGGCCTCTACGACGCCTATCGCGGCTTCGAGGCGGGCGGCGACAAGGTCGCCATCCTGCAGGCCGACGGGCCCGCCTTCTGCGTCGGCGCCGACCTGAAAGATCCGCCGTCCGCGATGTGGAAGGCCGTACCGCACGTCAGCCACGCGCTCACCAAGCCCGTGATCTGCGCCACCCAGGGCTGGGTGATCGGCGGGGCCATCTGCATGGTGATGACCTGCGATCTGATGGTCTCGGCCGACACGACCAGGTTCATGTACCCCGAAGCCAAGATCGGCGTGTTCGGCGGCCTGATGCCGGGCATCGTCTCGCGCATGCCGCACAAGGTCGCCATGGAGCTGCTGCTGCTGGGCGAAGAGATCTCGGTCAAGCGCGCCTACGACGTCGGCTTCGTGAACAAGGTCGTACCGCTCGGCGAGGAACGCGCCGAGGCGCGGCGCATGGCCAGGATCATCGCCGACTCGGCACCGCTGGTGATCCGCACCCTGCGCGACTTCGCCAACCAGACCCTGCCGCGCGGCCCGGCGGAAATCTTCGTGCCCGAGCGCTATAAGCTCGAGCAGATCGCCAATTCGGAAGACCGCAAGGAAGGCGCCGCCGCCTTCCGCGAAAAGCGGACAGCGAAGTTCAAGGGACGCTAGAGGAAACACACATGGGCAAGTTGCTGCTGGTCGGTTGCGGCAAGATGGGCGGCGCCATGCTGGACGGCTGGCTGGCGCGCGGGCTGGCGGCCGCCGACGTCGTCGTGGCCGAACCGGTCGAGGCGATCCGTCCCAGGCAGGCCGGGCTTCGCGTCGTCAGCTCATCGAGCGAGATCAACGAGACGCCGGAGATCGTCGTGCTCGCGGTCAAGCCGCAGGCGATGGACGCGACGCTCACCGACCTCAAACGCTTCGCTGATAAAGGCGCGGTGTTCCTGTCGATCGCCGCCGGCAAGACGCTGGGCTATTTTGCGGGCCACCTCGGCAAGGGCGCCAAGGTCGTGCGCTCCATGCCCAACACGCCGGCCGCGGTACGCCAAGGCATCAGCGTCGCCACCGCGGCGTCCGGTGTGTCGGCGGCGGAGAAGAAGCGCTGCCACGAACTGCTCGAAGCCGTGGGCCAGGTGCTGTGGGTCGACGACGAGGCGTTGATGGATCCGGTAACGGCGCTGTCGGGCAGCGGGCCGGCCTATGTCTTCCTGCTGGTCGAGGCGATGGCGGCGGCCGGCGCCAAGCTCGGCCTCACGCCCGACATGGCGATGCAGCTCGCGCGGGCGACGGTGGCAGGTAGCGGCGAGCTGCTTCGGCAATCGAAGGATCCCGCCTCGCAGCTCCGCATCAACGTGACGAGCCCCGGCGGCACGACTGCCGAGGCGCTGAAAATCCTGATGGCGACGGACGGCATCCAGCCGGTGTTCGACAAGGCGCTGGCGGCCGCCTCGCGCCGCTCGAAGGAACTCGCGGGATGACGCCGGCGAACGAGGCGGCGCTCGATGCCTTTCTCGGCCTGGTCGCCGACAAGGGATTCGCCGCCGTCACGCTGCGTGACGTTGCCCAGGCAGCGGGCCTGGGCCTCGCCGATCTCTATCGCCTCTATCCCGACAAGGTGGCCCTGGTCGCGGCCTTCATGGCCCGCGTCGATGCCGAGGTGCTGGCCGGCACGTCCAACCAGAGCGATCCCGAGGAGACGGTGCGCGACCGGCTGTTCGACACCATGATGCGCCGTTACGACGCGCTCCGGCCTCACAAGGCGGCGCTCCGGGCGATCCGCCTCGGCGCCCGGCGCGATCCGATGCTGGCGCTTGCCCTGGGGCCGGCGCTGCGCCGGTCGATGGCGGCCATGCTGGAGGCCGCTGGCGTGCCGAGCGATGGGCTGGCGGGTGCATTGCGACAGAACGGACTGCTGGCCCTCCACTACGCCGTGTCGCGGATCTTCGACCAGGATGACACGGGCGATCTGTCGAAAACCATGGCGGCCCTGGACGGGCGCCTGAAGACCGCCGAGAGATGGTCCCAACTCTTTGATAAATATGTGAAAACGCCGAATCCCCAAAGGTCGTCGCCAGGACCCGATTCGCCTGCTGCGTGAATATTTTGTGCAGTGCACAAAATTGTCTCTTGACTTGCTGCAGCGCGGACATAAATTAGGGCTCGTTGTGCACCGCAGCAAAGCGGGGCTCCCGAGTTTTCAACGCGTTTCCGCCCATCAGGAGAATCCCATGTACGCCACTGGCGCCTTCAAGAATCCGTTCGCCGACTTCGACTTCAGCAAGATTGCCGGCGAGTTCAAGATGCCCTCGATGAACATCGAGTCGATGGTCGAGACCGGCCGCAAGAACTTTGCCGTGATGACCGCCGTCAACACCTCGGCCGTCGAGTCGATGAAGGCGATCGCGCAGCGCCAGGGCGACATGGTCCGCGCCGCGATGGAAGACTTCTCCAAGCACGGCAGCGAAGTGCTCGCCGCCGCGACCGTCGAGGAGAAGGCTGCCAAGCAGATCGACTTCGTGAAGAAGAGCTACGAGGCCGCCATGGCCAACACCAAGGAACTGGCCGACCTCTACAGCAAGGGCCAGACCGAGGCTCTCTCCGCGCTCAGCGCGCGCGTTTCGGAGCTGACCGAAGAGGTCAAGGCCGCGATCGCCAAGAAGTAAGCTTTCATCGGCCGAGGCCGATCGAACGAGAGGGGCCGCTCCCGGAGCGGCCCCTTTTCTTTTGGGTGCACCCGATTAGGCTGCGCTCCCCATGGAACAGATCACCTACGACGATTTCGCCCGGGTCGACATCCGCGTCGGCACCATCGTGGAAGCGGCCCCCCTCGAGGGCGCACGCAAACCGGCGTTGCGGCTGGCGATCGATTTCGGCCCCGAACTCGGCATCCGGAAATCCTCGGCGCAGATCACGGTGCACTACACGCCAGAGGAACTCGTCGGCCGTCAGGTCGCCGCGGTGGTGAACTTCCCACCACGTCAGATTGGCAAGTTCATGTCGCAGGTCCTGACGCTGGGCTTTCCCGCCGAGGACGGCAGCGTGGTGTTGTTCGCGCCGGACCAGGTCGTGCCGAACGGTGGGCGCCTGTTCTAGGCGCCCTAGAAGACCCTGTGAATCCAGCCGTGCGGGTCGGCTGTGCGTCCGCGCTGGATGCCGACCAGGACGGACTTCAGCTCTTCCGTCCGCGCGCCGGAGCCGCCGTTGCCGATGGTGAATTCGCCATCGGGCGCGCGGACGGTGCCGATCGGCGTGACGACGGCGGCCGTGCCGCAGGCGAAGGCTTCGCGCAGGCGGCCGCTGACGGCATCGGCCTTCCATTGCTGGATGGAATAGCGCTCCTCGCGAACGGCGATGCCCTTGTCCTTGGCCAGGGTCAGCAGCGATGAACGCGTGATGCCGGGCAGGATCGTGCCGCCGAGCGGTGGCGTCACCATCGAGCCGTCATCGAAGACGAAGAAGATGTTCATGCCGCCGAGCTCCTCCACCCAGCGCCGATCGACGGCGTCGAGGAACACGACCTGATCGCAGCCATGCTTGGTCGCTTCCGCCTGGGCGAGCAGGCTGGCGGCATAGTTGCCGCCGCACTTGGCAGCGCCCGTGCCGCCAGGGGCGGCGCGCGTGTAGTCCGGCGACACCCAGACCGAGACCGCGGGCGCGTCGGTCTTGAAGTAGGCGCCGACCGACGAGGCGATGACCATGAACAGGTAGTCCGACGAGGGCTTCACGCCGAGGAAGATCTCGTTGGCGAACATGAACGGCCGGAGATAGAGGCTGCCGTCGCCGTCGGGAATCCATTCGCGGTCGGTGCTGACGAGCAGATCGCAGGCCTCGAGGAATACCGATTCGGGCAGCTCCGGCATGGCCAGTCGTTCGGCCGATTGCTGGAAGCGGCGGGCGTTCTGCTCCGGCCGGAACAGCGTCGCGCCGCCATCGGCCGTGCGGTAGGCCTTGAGTCCCTCGAAGATCTCCTGGGCGTAGTGCAGGACGGCCGCCGCCGGGTCCATCGGGATCGGCGCGCGCGGCTCGATCCTGGCGTCGTGCCAGCCCTGGGACTCGTGATAGCGGACGGTCACCATGTGGTCGGTGAAGACCCGGCCGAAGCCCGGATTCTTCAGGAGCGCGGCACGCTTGTCGGCGGCAAGAGGCGACGGATGCGGAACGCGGGCGAACTTGAGCGACTGGGGATTGGATATTTTTGTCTTGGACATTGTTCTCTCGGGTATTTCCTCGACTGTAGCACAGACTGCCGGGACGCAAGCCGGCGGTCCGCTCATAACGGAATTCGCACGATCACGCGCAAACCACCGAGCGGCGAGGGGCCGAGCGCCACGTCGCCGCCATGGCTACGCGCCACGTCGCGCGCGATGGTGAGGCCGAGACCGACGCCGCCGGTGTCGGTGTTGCGCGATTCGTCGAGGCGAAAGAACGGCCGGAACACGTCCTCGTACTTGTCGGGCGGGATGCCGGGTCCGTCGTCGTCGATCGTGATTTCGACCGAGGTACGGCCGCGGATGGCCTCGATCCGCACCTTGGTGCCATGGCGCAGCGCATTCGACACCAGGTTGGTCAGGCAGCGCTTGATGGCGAGCGCACGCAGCTCGACGTTCATGTCGCCCTGCCAGCCGACCTCGACGTTGGCGTTGTCCCGGCGGGCGCCCGCCGCCACATCCTCCAGGATCTCGGAAAGATCGACCGGCGCAGGATCCTCGTCGCCCTCGCCGCGGGCGAAGGCGAGGTAGCCCTCGATCATCCGCTCCATGTCGGAGACGTCGTCGGCGAGCTCCTTGGTCTCCGGCGTCTCGGGCAGGAGCGCCAGCGACAGCTTCATCCGGGTAAGCGGCGTCCGGAGATCGTGGCTGACGCCGGCCAGCATCTCGGTGCGCTGCTGGATGGAGCGACGCAGCCGGATGCGCATGGTGTGGAAGGCGGTGGCGGCGTTGCGCACCTCACGGGTGCCGCCCGAAAAGGCGAAGTCGGGGACGTCGCGACCTTTGCCCAGCGCATCGGCGGCGACGCCGAGGTGTTCGATCGGAACGAGTTCGCGGCGCATGAACCAGATGGCGAGCCCGAACAGCACCAGGGCGAGGCCAAGCTGGGCCAGCACATAGGCGAAGCTCGATCCGAAGGTGAGGCGGACGTGCGGCACCAGAACGTCCATCACGTCGCCGTCGTTGAGCTGGATCTCGATCAGCATCTGGCCGCCGCCGACATCGTTGTCGATGTAGAAGGGCCGCTTGAGGTCGGCCTCGAGCGCGCCCTGGACCTCGCGGGCGACGATGTCGAAATACTCCGGCTGCTTGAACGGCCGCACGATGCCCTTGCGGAAGCTGACGAACAGCAGGAGGTCCTGGGCCGAGCGGCGCAGGATCCAGGCGCGGTGCTCGTCGTCGGGAAAGTCGGACCGCAGCTGGATCAGCACGCGCAAGTCACGCACCAGCAGGATGGCGAGACGGTTGGTGACGTTGTCGCCGCGCTGGCTGTAGAACCACCAGGCGGAGAGCGCCTGCAGCAGCAGCATCGGCACGACAATGATGATCAGCGCGCGCGCGAACAGCGTCTGCGGCGAGTGCTTGTCGGCCCAGGTGGCGATGCGCTCGAAGATGTCGCGGGCGGTGGCCCATTTCATGAGCGGGCCACCATCATGCGTCGACCAGCCGGTAGCCCTGGCCCCTGACGGTGCGCAGGTAGCGCGGAAAGGACGGGTCGGGCTCGATCTTGCGCCTGAGCCGCGTCACCTGCACGTCGATGGCGCGCTCGTTGATGGCGCTGCCGACGCTCTTGCACAGCGTCTCGCGGCTCAGCACTTCGCCCATGCGGCCGGCAAAGGCACGGAGCAGCGCCACCTCGGCGTCGGTGAGTGCCACGCGCCTGCCCTTCTGCGTGAGCTCGCCCAGCGCGATGTCGAACTGCATCGGGCCAAACACCACGAGGCGCTGCGGTTCGGTCGAGGGCGTGGTACCGGCCCGGCCGCGGCGCAGCACGCTCTGGATGCGCAGCAGCAGTTCACGCGGCTCGAACGGCTTGCCGAGATAGTCATCGACGCCGGTTTCCAGGCCGGCGATACGGTCCTTGGTCTCGCCCATGGCCGTCAGCATCAGGATCGGAACGCTGTCGGTTTGGCGCAACTGGGTCGCGAAGTCGAGACCGGTCTCACCCGGCATCATCACATCGAGCACGATCAGGTCGAAGTCGAGCGCGGCCAGGCGCTGGCGTGCCTCGGCGGCATGGCCTGCGGTGCTGACGCGAAAGCCGTTGCGCGAGAGAAACGACTTCAGGAGCTCGCGCAGGCGCGTGTCGTCGTCGACGACCAGGATGTGCGGCTTGTCGGCCGACGCGTCCATGATACTCAGCGCCCACCCCGTACCCGCTTGTCGACGACGGCGCGTTCGGCGGGATCGAGCAGGCCGAGCAGGACCTTGCGGAAGCCCTCGACCGAGTCGGCGCCGGTTTCGCGATAGGCGCGGGCAAAGCGCTGGCTCTGGCGGTCGGTCAGGTCGTGCTCCAGCTTGGTGCCTTTCTCGGTGAGCCACAGCCGTCGCTCGCGGCGGTCGCGCGCGCCGCTCTTCTGCTCGACGTAGCCCTGCTCGATGAGGTCCTTCAGCACGCGGCTGATCGACTGCTTGGTGACCTTGAGGATCGACAGCAGATGGCCGACGGTCTCGCCGGGATGGCGGCCGATGAAGTAGAGCGCGCGGTGATGCGCCCGCCCGAGGAGATAGCGCTTGAGGTGCTGGTCCGATTCGAACGTGAAATCCCGGTAGGCGTAGAACATCAGCTCGATGCCCTGACGCAGTTCCTCCTCGCGCAGGAACAACGGATTGGCGGGGGATCTTGATTCGACCATGTCTTTAACTGGCCGCGACTATAGAGCGGGCGCGCGGCATTGGCACCCCACCGGGCCGGCGTTGCGGACCCGCCGTTTTTCCGACATTTTCTGCCGCATGCTCACCGTTCATCATCTCGGCAAGTCGCAGTCGGAACGCATCGTCTGGCTCTGCGAGGAACTCGGCATCCCCTACGAGTTGAAGGTCTACGACCGCCATCCCGTCACCCGGCTGGCGCAGCCCGACTACAAGGCGCTGCATCCGATCGGCGCCGCGCCGGTGATCACCGACGGCGATCTGGTCCTGGCCGAGTCCGCCGCCATCGTCGACTACATCGTCGCCAGATACGGCAATGGCCGCCTCGTGCTCGCCGCCGATCACCCCGACTTCGCCCAGTTCCTCTACTGGTTCCATTTCGCCAACGGCACGCTGCAGCCGGCCACCGGACGGAACATGATCCTGGGGCGACTGAATCTCGCCGCCGACAATCCGATGCTGCTCGCCATGAAGGCACGCCTGAAACTGGCGCTCGATCTGGTCGAGGCGCGACTCGGCAAGGCCGACTATCTCGCCGGCCGCGAGTTCACGACCGCCGACATCATGAACGTCTTCTCGCTGACGACCATGCGCCTGTTCCTGCCCTTCGACCTCGCGCCCTATCCCGCCATCCTCGCCTATCTCCAGCGCATCGGCGCGCGCGACGCCTATCAGCGGGCGATGCGGAAGGGCGACCCTGACATGGCTCCCCTCCTGACCTGATCGGCCCGACGGAAATTGCCGGGACTCGAAGTCTGTCCGCAATTTTGAGTCAGTGACATTGACAAGGTCAATAATACTGACATATATATGCCGAAGATTGCTAATCAGATGCTCCAGAAGGTCTATTCGGAATAATTCGGAAGGAGATATCGCAATGTCCGCAACAATGGATGATCGCGACGGTTTCATCTGGATCGACGGCAAACTGGCGCCGTGGCGCGACGTCCGCATGCACGTCCTGACCCATGCCCTGCATTACGGCTCGGCCGTGTTCGAGGGCGAGCGCATCTACGACGGCCGTGTCTTCCGGCTCTCGGCGCACAGCGCCCGTCTCATCAACTCCGCCCGCCTGCTCGACTATGAACTGCCATGGACGCGTGAGCAGATCGAGGAGGCGACGCGCGCCGTGGTGAAGGCCAACAAGCTGCAGACGGGCTACGTGCGTCCGATCGCCTGGCGTGGCTCCGAAGTGCTGGGCGTGTCGGGCATCGGCACCACGGTCCATCTCGCCATCGCGCCCTGGGACCAGGAAGGCAAGCTCTCCGTCCAGGCGCGCGACAGCGGCATCAACGTCACCATGGCGAAGTATCGCCGGCCCTCGCCGGAGATCGCTCCGGGCGAAGCCAAGGTGGCCGGCCTCTACATCGTCTGCGGCATCGAGAAGGATCGTGCCCTGAAGGCCGGCTTCGACGACGCGCTGATGCTCGACTGGAAGGGGCGCCTGGCCGAATCGACCGGCGCCAATATCTTCCTCGTCATCGACGGCACCCTGGTGACGCCGACGCCGGAGAACTTCCTCGACGGCATCACGCGGCGCGCCGTCATGGGCATGGCGCGAAAGCGCGGCTGGGCCGTCGAGGAGCGCGCCGTGATGCCCGAGGAACTTGGCCGGGCGAGCGAAGTGTTCCTGTCCGGCACCGCCGCCGAGATCGTGCCGGTGGGCTCGGTCGACGGGCATCATTATCAGGCCGGACCGGTGGCGCGGACCCTGATGGCCGATTTCCAGAAGCTGGTGCGCGAGCCCGATTCCGAGGGCTTCGGTGAGTCGATGCATCTGATGGTGCCGGCCCGGCCCTTGGCGGCTTGACAGCAGGGGTTTCGATCCCCTTTTCTCGATGACGTCCGAGGGGTGTCCGGTCTCCACAAGGGGTCCGGGCTGAGACAGCCGGCCGGCTGAACCCTTTGAACCTGATCCGGATCATGCCGGCGAAGGAACGGGAGTTCGTCGAGTGAAACGACATTCTGTCACCGTCATTGGCGCAGGCGTTGCAGGTCTTTGCTGCGCCCTGGAACTCGCCGAACGTGGGGCCAGGGTCGAGGTGGTCGAGCGCGGCCGTGCCCTGGGCGAGGGAAGCTGCTCCTGGCAGGCTGGCGGCATGCTGGCGCCGTGGTGCGAGCGCGCCACGACGGACGCTGCGGTCGCGACGATGGGTGCGGCTTCGATCGAATGGTGGTCGCAGCACTTCCCCGGCCTGGTCCGAAACGGCAGCCTGGTCGTGGTCCAATCGCGCGACTCGGCCGATCTCGCGCGGTTTGCCGAGCGCACCGACCATTTCGAATGGATCGACGCCGAGCGCATCGCCGCCCTCGAGCCCGATCTCGCCGGCCGCTACCGCCGGGCGCTGTTCTTCCCGGACGAAGCGCATCTCGACCCTCGCCGCGCACTTGCAACCCTCGTCGAGCGCCTCGCGGAGCGGGGCGTTGCGATCCGCTTCGGCGTCGACCTGCTGCCCGACGCCGCGCCAGGTGATGCCGTCGTCGATTGCCGTGGCTTCGCCGCGCGCGACGCGCTTTCAGACCTGCGCGGCGTGCGCGGCGAAATGGTGATGGTGCGCTGCCGTGACATCGCCCTCGCGCGGCCCATTCGCATGCTGCATCCCCGGATCCCGCTCTACATCGTGCCGCGGGGCGACGGTCTTTTCATGATTGGCGCCACCATGATCGAAAGCGAGCGACGCGGGCCAGTGAGCGTGCGGTCCGCGGTCGAATTGCTGAACGCGGCCTATGCGCTCCATCCCGCTTTCGGCGAGGCCGAAGTCGTCGAGCTCGGCGCCGATCTGCGCCCGGCGTTCGCCGACAACCTGCCGCAGGTCCGGCGCGAGGGCCGCGTATTGCGCGCCAACGGCCTGTTCCGTCACGGCTTCCTGCTGGCGCCTGCATTGGCACGGCAAGTCGCCGACACCCTTCGGATGGAGACCTACGATGCGGATATTCCTGAACGACGACGCGCATGACGTCGAGCCGGGCACGCTGGCCGGGGCGCTGGAGGCATTGGGCTATGGCGGCCGCAAGATCGCGACGGCGGTGAATGGCCGCTTCGTGGCGGCGCCTGCGCGGCCGGTCACGCCGCTCAGCGACGGCGACCGCGTCGAAGTCGTGGCGCCCATGCAGGGAGGTTGAGATGTCCTTCTACGGCGTCGAACTTTCGTCGCGCCTGCTGCTCGGAACGGCTCGCTATCTGTCGCCCGCGATCCTCGCCGAGGCGATCAAGGCCTCGGGCGCCGAAGTCGTGACGGTGTCGCTCAGGCGCGAGAGCGGCGGCGAGCGCGCCGGCCAGAGCTTCTGGTCGCTGGTGCGCGCGCTGGGCGTGCGCGTCCTGCCCAACACGGCCGGCTGCCATTCGGTGAAGGAAGCGGTGACCACCGCCCACATGGCGCGCGAGCTGTTCGACACGACCTGGATCAAGCTCGAGGTGATCGGTGATGCCGACACCCTGCAGCCCGATGTCTTCGGGCTGGTCGAGGCGGCGCGGATCCTGTCCGAGGATGGCTTCGAGGTGTTTCCCTACACCACCGAGGATCTCGTGGTCGCCGACCGCCTGGTCGAGGCAGGCTGCCGCGTCCTGATGCCATGGGGCGCCCCGATCGGCTCGGCGCGCGGGCTCAACAATGTCTACGGCCTGAAGTCGCTCCGGGCGCACTTTCCCGACATTCCGCTGGTGGTCGATGCCGGGCTTGGCGTGCCCTCGCACGCGGCGGCGGCCATGGAGCTGGGCTACGACGCGGTGCTGCTCAACACGGCGGTCGCCGAAGCGGGCGATCCCGTGGCCATGGCACGGGCCTTTGCCCTCGCGGTCGAGGCCGGACGTACGGCCTATCTCGCCCAGCCGCTGGAGCCGCGGGACATGGCGGCGCCGTCCACCCCGACGATCGGCAAAGCGGCGCTCGGAGATTGATATGCTTGATCCGTTCTATCCCATCGTGCCCGATGCTGAGTGGGTGGCGCGTCTCGTTCCGGCAGGGGTCAAGCTGGTGCAGCTGCGCATCAAGGATCGACCCGACGACGAGGTGCGCCGTCAGGTCCGTGAAGCCAAGGCGGCTTGTGCCATACACGGCGCGCAGCTCATCGTGAACGACTACTGGCAGGCGGCCATCGACGAGGGCTGCGCCTGGGTCCATCTCGGCCAGGAAGACCTGGTCGATGCCGACATCAAGGCGCTGCGCCGCGCCAGCATCCGCATCGGCGTCAGCACGCACGACCATGCGGAGCTCGAGAAGGGGATGGCGATCGACCCCGATTATGTGGCGCTGGGGCCGATCTATCCCACCAAGCTCAAGCAGATGCCGTGGGCGCCGCAGGGCACGGCCCGGCTCGCCGAATGGAAGAAGCTGATTGGTGCCAGACCGCTGGTGGCGATCGGCGGGTTGACGCTGGAGCGGGCGCTGCTTTGCCTGAAGTCCGGCGCCGATGTCGCCGCCGTGGTCGGCGACATCGTCAACCATGCCGACCCGATCGCCCAGACACGGGCCTGGCTGGTGGCAACGCGGAGGGCGGCATGAACGATCGCTACGTCCGCCAGACCGTACTGCCGGAAGTGGGTGACGCCGGGCAGGCCCGCCTTGCCGGCGCTTCAGTGCTGATCGTGGGCGCCGGCGGCCTCGGCTGTCCGGTGATGCAGTATCTCGCCGGCGCCGGCGTGGGCCGCCTCGCCATCGTCGATCACGACGTGGTCGAGGAGACCAATCTCCACCGCCAGCCCCTCTACACCATGAGCGATATCGGCAAGCCCAAGGTCGAGGTGGCGCGCGTGGCGCTGCAGCGGTTCAATCCCGGCCTGCAGATCGAGGTCCACGCCGAGCGCCTGACGCCGCAGAACGCTGCCCGGCTCGTGGCCGGTGCCGACGTCGCAATCGATGCCGCCGACAGTTTCGCTGTCACCTACATCCTGAGCGACGCCTGCCAGGCCGCGGCCAAGCCACTGGTCAGCGCCTCGGTGATCGGCATGACGGGCTATGCCGGGGCCTTCTGCGGCGGCGGTCCGAGCTATCGCGCCGTTTTCCCCGAGGTGTCGGTCGATGGCAGCACTTGCGCTACCGTGGGCGTGCTGGGCACGGCCGTGGCGGTGCTGGGCGGGCTGCAGGCACACCTCGCGCTGCATCTGCTTCTTGGTCTCGTGCCCACGGTGCTGGGACGGGTCGTCACCTTCGACGCTCGCCGCCTGGCGTTCGGCGGCTTCGGCTTTGCCGGCAGCCCGGAGCCCGATGCCTTCGTGCCCTTCATCGCGCCCGATGCCGTGACGACCGACGATCTCGTGGTCGACCTGCGCAGCCTGGAGGAGGCACCGGCATCGCCGTTCGCCCGCGCCAGGCGGTTGGACGTGGAGACGGTCACCTCGCTTGCGACGCCATTGCCGTCGCGGCGTGTCGTGCTGTGCTGCCGCAGTGGCCAGCGCGCGCTGATGGCGGCGGACCGGCTGCGCGAACGGGGGATTGCGAATTTGGCCCTGGTGGCGTTGGGCTAGCAGAAAGAGTGTTGGCAAATCACCAAGTTGCAAGTTCAGCAGGTTTTGGGCTATATTTCTGGCAGGCTGGCGAGGATTGCGCCGGCCTCTTTCGTTCGTTCCGGCAAGACCTGCCCGCGGCCGTCCGCGGGTTCGCGCTTAGGCGCTTGGTGCAGCCGCCGCGATGTCCTTACTCGCGGGTCCAACAACCTCTGACCCCCTCCGCCCGCTACGCGGGCACCTCCCCCGCAGACGGGGGAGGCGTTAAATCGACCTCTTCCTCCTCCCCCGTCTGCGGGGGAGGTGCCCCGTCTTTCGGGGCGGAGGGGGTCGGACTCCGGGCCCAACTTCGGGCCCAACACTCCCACGTTTCAGGTGGGCCCGTTGAGCGGGGAAAAACCCCGGACCTATTGACTTTCCGGCGGTTTGGAGAGCCAATTTCTGACAGTCGAATTGGGCCAAATTTGAAAAGTTGGGCCCGTAAGGGCGACGCTACTTCTTGGCCCAGCGGGCGGCGGCGGCGTCGTCGCCCTCGTGGGCCTCGACCCATTTCTCACCGCCTCCTGTCTCCTCGAGCTTCCAGAACGGCGCCTTGGTCTTGAGCCAGTCGACGAGGAACTCGCAGGCCTCGAAGGCGGCGTCGCGATGCGGCGAGCCGACGGCCACCAGGACGATGCGATCGCCGGCTTCCAGGCGGCCGTAGCGATGCACGATCAGTGTCGCTTCCAGCGTCCAGCGCCGGCAGGCCTCGGCCTCGATCTCCTCTAGCGCCTTCTCGGTCATGCCCGGGTAGTGCTCGAGGGTGAGGGCGTCGATGCGCTCGCGGTGCAGGCCGTCACGCATGTGCATCTCGCGCACCAGGCCCACGAACACCGCCAGCCCGCCGATCCGCCGGTTGCCGGCGGTCAGGCCGTCGAGCTCGGCGCCGATGTCGAAGTCGGCTTCCTGGACGCGGACGGTCATTGCAGGGCCATGGGGATCTAGCCGCCGGTGAAGGGAGGAAAGAACGCGACCTCGCGGACGCCGGCGAGCGGCGCATCGAAGGATGCGGTGCGCTGGTCGACGGCGGCACCGAAGGCAGCACCTGCGGCCAGCGCTTCGGCGTGGCCGGCACTGCGGGTGCGCAGCCAGATCACCAGGTCGCCGACGGTCCTGACGTCTTCCGGCGGGGCGACCTCTTCTTCGGGCAGGCCAACGGTCCGCTTCATCCAGGCGAAGTAGCGCACTTTCATTTCTGGCCCCCGGACGGCGGGGCATCCTCGGCCATGTGCTTGAGGCCGGTGCGCAGGTAGTCGTAGCCGGTGATCAGGGTCAGCGCGGCGGCGATCCAGATCAGCACGATCCCGATCTGCGTGACGTAGGGCGAGGCGGCGTCGCCCACCAGCAGGGCGGCGATCGCCACCATCTGGGCGCCGGTCTTCCATTTGGCGAGCTGGCTGACCGGCAGGCCGACCCGGAGTTCGGCCAGGAACTCGCGCAGGCCGGAGACCAGGATCTCGCGCGCCAGGATGATCAGCGCCGCCAGCACGTTGACGCCGCGCAGCGTGCCGCTGTCGACCAGCATCACCAGGGCGGCGGCGACCAGCAGCTTGTCGGCGATGGGATCGAGGAAGCGGCCGAGGCGGGAGATCTGGTGGTAGCGGCGGGCGAAATAGCCGTCGAACCAGTCGGTCACGGCGGCGATCACGAACAGGATCATCGACAGCCACTGTGCCCAGCCGCGGTCGAGCCAGAAGCATGCGATGACCAGCGGAATGGCGGCGATCCGCGACAGTGTCAGCAGATTGGGGAGGTTGAACAACATGGATTGAGCCTGTGAGGCCACCTTAACGACCGCCCCTGAAGTGGTCATGGATTTTCTGGGCGATCGCGCCGGAGATGCCGGGCACCGACTTGATGTCCTCGAGCGTGGCGACGGCCACGGCACGGGCGCTACCGAAGTGGTTGAGCAGGGCGCGCTTGCGGCCGGCGCCGATGCCCGGCACCTCGTCGAGCGCCGAACGCGTGAGGTCAGTCGCACGGCGCGTGCGGTGAGTTCCAATCGCGAAGCGGTGCGCCTCGTCGCGGAGTCGCTGGAGGAAATAGAGAACCGGGTCGCGCGGCTCGAGCGAGAACGGCGGACGCCCGGGCATGAAGAAGCGCTCGCGTCCCGCATTGCGGTCCGGGCCCTTGGCGATGCCGACCATGACGATGTCCTCGAGGCCGAGTTCCACCGCCACCTGCCGCGCGGCCTCGAGTTGACCCTGGCCGCCGTCGATCAGCACAAGGTCCGGCCAATGTTCCTCGTCGCGTTCGGGATTTTCCTTGAGCGCGCGACCGAAGCGGCGGCTCATGACCTCGCGCATCATGGCGAAGTCGTCGCCCGCCGCGCCCTCGGTCTTGATGTTGAACTTGCGATAGGCGTTCTTCGTGAAGCCGTCGGGCCCCGCCACGATCATGGCGCCGATCGGGGCTGCGCCCTGGATGTGGCTGTTGTCGTAGACTTCGATGCGTTCGGGCGGCGACTCCAGCCCGAAGACGCGCGCCACGCCCTCCAGCAGCGTGCGCTGCGTGCCGCGCTCGGCCAGTCGCCGCGCCAGCGCCTCGCGGGCGTTCGAGACGGCCTGGTCGAGGGCGTCCTTCTGGTCGCCGCGCTTGGGATGGCGGATCTCGACCTTGTGTCCGGCGCCGATCGCCAGCGCGCTTTCCAGCAGCTCGCGTTCGGCGACGTCGTGGCTCGTCAGGATCAGCTTGGGCGCCGGCCGCGATTCGTAGAACTGGCCGATGAAGGCCGACAGCACGGCGGCTTCGTCGAGCTCGCGGGCATGACTCGGGAAGTAGGCGCGGTTGCCGAGATTCTGGCCGGCGCGCAGAAAGAACACCTGCACGCACACTTGGCCGCCGTCGGCATGGGCGGCGAAGATGTCGGCCTCCTCGATCGAGGGCAGGCTGATCGATTGATGCGACTGGATCTGGGTCAGCGCGCGGATACGGTCGCGCAGCACTGCGGCGCCCTCGAACTCGAGACTCGCCGAGGCCCGCTCCATGCGCTGCGAGAGCGCCTGCTGGATCTCGCGGTTGCGCCCGCCCAGGAAGCCGCGCACCTCGTCGACGATCGAGGCGTACTCGGCCTTCTCGATGCGGCCGACGCATGGCGCCGTGCAGCGCTTGATCTGGTATTGCAGGCAGGGCCGGGTGCGCGTCACGAAGACGCCGTCGGAGCAGGACCTGAGCGGGAAGGCGCGCTGCAGCGCGTAGAGCGTGCGGTTGACGGCGGTGGCCGAGGCAAAGGGGCCGAAATACTCGTTGCCGGCCTCGCGCGTGCCGCGGTGCTTGGCGAGCTGCGGCCATTCGGTGTCGCGGCGGATGACGATGTAGGGGAACGACTTGTCGTCGCGCAGCAGCACATTGAAGCGCGGCCGGAAGCGCTTGATCAGGTTGTTCTCGAGCAGCAGCGCCTCGGCTTCGCTGTCGGTGACCGAGAATTCCATGGTCGTGGTCGCCGAGACCATGCGCATCAGGCGCGTCGCCAGACGCGTCGGCTGGGTGTAGGCGGCAACGCGGCTGCGCAGCGACCTTGCCTTGCCGACGTAGAGGACCTCGCCGTCGCCCGCGATCATGCGGTAGACACCGGGCTTGCGCGGCAGGGTGCGCACGAACTCGGCGATGATCCGCATGCCGTCGGCAAGCGATCCCTCGCTGGATTTCTGGTCAGTGTCGGTTTCGGTGCTCACGGGGCGTGATCGCTCGGGCCGGATGGGCGCGCACAATGGGTCGGCCGGTGCCTGCCGACAAGACGGCAGAGGCATGTGGGGAAGTCTGTGAAGAAACCTGGCGTCTGCCTGGCGTTACGACAACGTCACTGTATTGACTCAATGGAAATGGGGTGGCAGTCGGCCATTATCTAGATCCTAACGCATTGAAATACATGATCTATTTACATTGTTTTCATTCCAAAATATCGCCTCGCGGCGGCAGACGTTCCTGATTCAGTCCGATCGTCTGCCGCGCTTCGATGTGTGGATAAGTTCAGTCGCTTTAGAGCACCGACAACATGCGACCGACCAGGGGGTGGCGGACGACGTCCTGGTCGGTGAGACGCACCACAGACACATCGTCGAGCCCATCCAGCTTCTTGCCGATCGACGCCAGGCCGGAGAGTTCCGGCAACAGGTCGGTCTGGTCGGGGTCGCCGGTCATGACCATGGTGGAGTGCCAGCCCAGACGCGTGAGCAGCATCTTGAGCTGGCCGTAGGTGCAGTTCTGCGCCTCGTCGATCAGGACGAAGCTGTTGTTGAGGGTGCGGCCGCGCATGAAGGCCACCGGCGCGATCTCGATCGTGCCGTCGTCGAGATGCTGGCGCAGGCGCTTGGCGCCCAGCCGGTCGTTCAGCGCGTCCCACAGCGGACGCAGGTAGGGATCGAGTTTTTCACGCATGTCGCCAGGCAGGAAGCCGAGGTTTTCGCCGGCCTCGACCGCCGGCCTCGACAGCACGATGCGCGACACGCTGCCTGAATCGAGCGCCTCGACGGCGGCGCAGATCGCCAGATAGGTCTTGCCGGTGCCCGCCGGGCCGAGGGCGACGGTGAGCGGTTTGGCCTCTATGGCCTCCATCAATATGCGTTGGTTGTCGCTGCGCGGTCGGACCTTGCGGATGTAGCTCTGATCCCTGTCGTTGGCCGGAGACTTGTCGAAGACGAGATTGTGAACACGGGCGCTATCGACGGCATGCAGCTTGGCGCGGCGTGTGGCTCGTTTTGCCATTTGCGTACTCCGGAGGCTGGGACAGAGGGACGGAACCGATCGCCGACAATAAAAAACGCCCCCGCAAGCGGAGGCGTCGACGATGGGCAGTACCGAAGGTGCGGCTCAGAGGGCACTCGGCGGATGTTCCACCGGTGATCCAGACTCCGTCGGGGCGCAAGCTCCTTGGACGGATAAACGACCTCCTTCAGCTACCGAGTAAATCGTACTCTGATCAAACCGCCCCGGCCACCATATTTATGGTGTGCCATCCAAATTTCACACTATGGGGAGGGGCTTGGGGGAGGGGCAGCGACCAGCTCCCTGGCATAAGCGAGGCGGCCGGCGACGTAGGTCGCCTGCACCGCGCGGTCGTCGCCCAGGGTCATCTGGATGAAGAGCTGCTCGGCGAAATCCTTGGCGCCGGCCATGCGGGCATCGATCAGCGGTGTCGATCGCATGTCGAGGACCACGAGATCGGCTTCCATGCCAGCGGCGAGGCTGCCGACCTTGTCGTCGAGATAGAGCGCCCGGGCGGAGCCTCGGGTGGCAAGGTAGTAGGCATGCGCGGCCGACAGGGACTGGCGGTTGAGCTGGCTGGCCTTGTAGGCGGCATCGAGCGTCGCCAGGATCGAGAACGACGTGCCGGCACCGATGTCGGTGCCCAGTCCGACCCGCACCGGCCGCTCCTTCCTGACGGCGCGCGTGAGGTCGAAAGCGCCGCTGCCGAGGAAAAAATTCGACGTCGGGCAATGGGCGATGGCGGCACCGCTCTCGTGCAGGCGCTGCATTTCGGGTTCGTCCAGCCAAATGCCGTGGCCGAACACCGCGCGCGCACCACACAGGCCGTGATGGTCGTAGACGTCGAGATAGTTCCGCCGCTCCGGGAACAGTTCCTTGATCCAGGCAACCTCGTCCCGCGACTCGGCGATGTGCGTTTGCATCAGGCAGTCGCTATGTTCCCGCCACAACGCGCCCGCAGCGGCGAGCTGCCCCGAGGTGCTGGTGCCGGCGAAGCGCGGGGTGATGGCATAGAGCAGCCGGCCGCGGCCGTGCCATTTTTGGATCAGCGCCTGCGACTCGTCGTAACCCGACTGCGCCGTATCGAGCAGCGCGTCGGGCGCGTTGCGGTCCATAAGCACCTTGCCCGCGGCAAGGCGCAGGCCGAGCGCTTCGGCTTCCTCGAACAGCGCATCGACCGACTGCGGATGGACCGTGCAGTAGACGCAACTCGTGGTGATGCCATTGCGCAGGTTCTCGCGCAGGAACAGTCGGGCGACGTCGCGCGCAAACACCTTGTCGGCGAATTTTAGTTCGGTCGGAAAAGTGTACTTGTTCAGCCAGTCGAGCAGCTGTGCGCCATGGCTCGCGATCATCGGCGTCTGCGGATAGTGGACGTGGGTGTCGATGAAGCCCGCCGAGATCAAGGCGTCGCGGCCGTAGTCGCGGACCTCGGTGCCGGCCGGCAGCAGCGGTGCGATCCGGCTCGCCGGTCCAAAATGGGTGATACGACCCTCGGCCATGGCGACGATGGCGTCGGGCTCGTGGACCATCGTGGCCTCGAGCCCGTCGTGGAAGGGATCGCCGGTGAAGCTGAGTGCCGGGCCGCGCACGGCGGCTGGTCGGGAAGTGGGAGCGGCCATCTGGCCTGCATCCTAGCGCGAACAGAGGACCGGCAGCTTCGAGATCAGGTCGATCGAGCAGGTCGCCTCGGGGAACAGGGCCCAGACGGCGCCGAAGGCGAACATCGCCAGCAGCACCGGCCGCAGGATCCGCACGACGGCGGGCACCGCCACGCGCAGCGCCCAATAGGCGAAGGCCAGGCCGACTGCGATCGCCAGAACCCGGTACTCGGGTGACCAAGCTTCCCAGGTGGCACCGAGGTTGGCCCGTCCGGCCAGTTCCTTCAGATAATCCATGCCGCTTTCATCTCGTCGCCTGCCGCAAAAATCGAAGGGCCCAGCCGTTGCCGGCCAGGCCCTTGATTTAGTTGGTGGAGCCAAACGGGATCGAACCGTTGACCTCTACAATGCCATCGTAGCGCTCTCCCAGCTGAGCTATGGCCCCGAAATCCTGGGTCGCGGCGCGAGGTATAATTCCTGCCCCCCCAACTGGCAACAGGGGACTGGCAATAGCCCTAGCGGTCGCCTTCGCCCTTGTCGTCCTCGACTTCCACCTCGACCTCGATGTCGTCGGTCTCATCGGCGAGATCGTCCGCCTCGAGCGCGTCGTCACCCTCCACATCGGGTATCTCGTCTCCGGCCAGCGCCGCGTCGTCGGCCTTCTTCTTGGCCGCCGCCTTAACGAGCGCCGCCGCTGCTGCGGTCGCCGCTGCCGCGGTCGCCGCCGCCGCCGCCGCCGCGCCGCGGCCACGGCGCACCTTCACGAAGTCCTCGCGATCATGCTCCCGGCCGCACTTGGGGCATTTGATCGGACTCTTGTTCAGGTCGTAGAAGCGCGCTGCACAGCTCTGGCAGGTGCGCTTGGTACCCCAGGTCGCCTTGACCACGCTGAATCTCCCGGAATTCCGCTAAATTCGGCCGAATCGGCCGCGAGGGAGCGCGTATGTCACGCGTCTTTCACCCTGTCAAAACCAAATTCCGGCATGCTACGAGGGCGCGCGCCGCATTTACGCCATCCCTCGTGGAGAGTGCCCTGTCCGCAAGAGCCGCAACGGCCCAACTGATCGCCCGCCCCGTCGCCCGATTGCACGGCCGGGTCCGTGCGCCCGGCGACAAATCGGTGTCGCACCGCGCTCTGATGTTCGGCGCCCTGGCACTGGGGGAGACCAATGTCAGTGGCCTGCTGGAGGGCGAGGACGTGCTGGCCACGGCGGCCGCGCTCCGGGCTTTGGGCGCCGTCGTCGAACATGTGGGTCCCGGACTGTGGCGGATCCGGGGCTTTGGCGTGGGCGGTGGTCGTGAACCGACTGACGTGCTCGATCTCGGCAATTCCGGCACCTCGGCGCGGCTGCTGTCGGGCATTCTCGCCAGCCATCCCTTCACCAGTTTCATGACCGGCGATGCCTCGCTCCGGTCGCGACCGATGCAGCGCGTCATCGAGCCGCTGTCGCGCATGGGTGCGCGCTTCCAGGGCCGCGAGGGCGGTCGCATGCCGCTTGCCGTGATCGGCACCGACGAGATGGTGCCGATCGAATACCGTCTGCCCGTTGCCTCGGCACAGGTGAAGAGTGCCATCCTGTTGGCCGGTCTCAACACGGCGGGCGAGACCACGGTGATCGAACCCGAGGCGACGCGCGATCACACCGAACGCATGCTGCGCCACTTCGGCGCCGAGGTGCGGGTGAGCGTTGCCGAGGGCGGCGGCAAGCGCATCACCGTCGTCGGCTGGCCGGAGCTGAAGGCGCGCGACATCGTGGTGCCGGGCGATCCTTCGTCGGCGGCATTCGCGGTGGTCGCGGCCGCGATCCGACCGGGCAGCGACGTCACGGTCGAGAATGTCGGCGTCAATCCGTTGCGGGCCGGCCTCTATCAAACGCTGCGCGAGATGGGCGCCGACATCGCCTTCGAGAATCCGCGCGAGGTCGGCGGCGAGCCGGTGGCTGATCTCCGCATCAAGGGCGGAGAGCTGAAAGGCATCGAGGTGCCGGCCGATCGCGCCCCGACGATGATCGACGAATATCCCATCCTCGCCGTCGCGGCCGCTTGCGCTGCCGGCACAACGCGCATGCTGGGCCTTGCCGAGTTGCGCGCCAAGGAAAGCGATCGGCTGGCGAGCGTGGCCGCCGGCCTCGCGGCAAATGGGGTACGCCACGAAATGGGCGCCGACACGCTGGCCGTGCACGGCACCGGCGCAGCGCCCGACGGCGGCGGCCTGGTCAAGACGCATCTCGACCATCGCATCGCCATGTCGTTCCTGGTGCTGGGACTGGCCGCACGCGAACCGGTCGCGGTCGACGACGGCTCGCCGATCGACACCAGCTTTCCCGGCTTCGCGGCCCTGATGAACGGCCTCGGTGCCAAGATCGAACCGGCGTGAACGGGGCGACATGAAAGGGCCGCTGGTCATTGCCATCGACGGGCCCTCGGCCGCGGGCAAGGGCACGCTCGCCCGCCGGCTTGCCGCCCATTTCCGGCTACCCCATCTCGATACCGGCCTGCTCTACCGGGCGGTCGGGCTTCTCGCCGAGAAAAGCGGTCGGCCGGCCGGCGAGGTCGCTGCCGGCCTTCAATCCTCTGACCTGGCCGATCCCGAGCTTAGGACCGACCGCGCCGGCCAGGCCGGCTCTAAGGTGGCAGCACTCCCGGAAATTCGAGACAAGCTCTTGAATTTACAGCGGAAATTCGCTTCCCAGGCCTCGGGGGCAGTGCTCGACGGGCGCGACATCGGCACGATCATTTGCCCCGACGCGCCGGTAAAACTGTTCGTGACGGCCAGCACTGACGCCCGGGCGGAGCGCCGGTACCAGGAGTTGCGCGAACGTGGGGTCGACACTATAAAACCGCGCGTTCTTGCCGAGATGGCGGAGCGGGACCGTCGCGACAGCGAACGGGCGGCTGCACCACTTAAAGCCGCACCCGATGCTTTCCTTCTCGATACCAGCGACATGGATGCCGACGCAGCTTTTGCTGCCGCCTTGGCGTTCATCGAGCGCAAGGGCTTTCGATCCTCCGGGCCGTAAGTCGCCGCCGGCGGATCGAAGACAACAAGCGGCGATTGCGAACGGGCGTGTCGCCCGGGCGTCGGTGTTTCAAAGGCAGTGGATCCGCCGGACTTAACCGGTTGGCCGACGGGCGCAGTGCAGCCCGGGATCGATGAAGGAGAGTACTACATGGCTAAGGGCAGCGCCCTTCGTAAACCCGCGAACGACACGTCTAGCGACGAGTTCGCAGCACTTCTCGACGAATCGCTGGGCGGTTCGACGAGCTTCGAAGGATCGGTCGTCAAAGGCACCGTCATTCGAATTGCCAACGATTTTGTCACCATCGATGTCGGTCTCAAGTCCGAGGGCCGAGTCGCTCTGCGCGAGTTCGCCAACGGGACGGGCGCGCCGGAGATCAAGGAAGGTGACGTGATCGACATCTTTGTCGATCGCATGGAGAACAAGGAAGGCGAGGCCGTCCTGTCGCGCGACAAGGCGCGCCGCGAGGAAGCCTGGACCGTCCTCGAGAAGGCTTTCACCGACCAGGAACGTGTCATGGGCACGATCTTCGGCCGCGTTAAGGGTGGCTTCACCGTCGATCTGAGTGGCGCCGTGGCGTTCCTGCCGGGCAGCCAGGTCGATGTCCGTCCGGTCCGCGACGTCGGCCCGCTGATGGGCCAGGCCCAGCAGTTCCAGATCCTCAAGATGGATCGCCGCCGCGGCAACATCGTGGTGTCGCGCCGTGCCGTCATGGAAGAGACCCGCGCCGAGGACCGCACGCGCCTGATGGGCGCGCTGTCGGAGGGCCAGGTTCTCGACGGCGTCGTGAAGAACATCACCGACTACGGCGCATTCGTCGATCTGGGCGGCGTCGATGGCCTGCTGCATGTCACCGACATCGCCTGGAAGCGGATCAACCATCCGTCCGAGGCGCTGACGATCGGCCAGCAGGTCAAGGTGCAGGTCATCCGCTTCAATGCCGAGACCCAGCGCATCTCGCTCGGCATGAAGCAGCTGATGAGCGATCCGTGGGATGGCGCCGGCGCCAAGTATCCGGTGGGCTTCAAGCTCAAGGGCCGCGTCACCAACATCACCGACTACGGCGCGTTCGTCGAACTGGAGCCGGGCGTCGAAGGTCTGGTCCACGTCAGCGAAATGAGCTGGACCAAGAAGAACGTGCATCCGGGCAAGATCGTCGCGACTTCCCAGGAAGTCGAAGTGATGGTGCTGGACGTCGACATGTCCAAGCGCCGCATCTCGCTCGGCCTCAAGCAGTGCATGGCCAACCCGTGGGAGAGCTTCGCCGAGAAGTATCCGGCGGGCACCGAGCTGGAAGGCGAAGTCCGCAACATCACCGAGTTCGGCCTGTTCGTCGGCCTGCCCGGCGACATCGACGGCATGGTCCACCTCAGCGACCTGTCGTGGGACAAGGCCGGCGACGAGGCGATCCGCGACTTCAAGAAGGGCGACCAGGCCAAGGTCAAGGTCCTTGACGTCGACATCGACAAGGAGCGCATCTCGCTCGGTATCAAGCAGCTCGCCAACGATCCGTTCGAGAAGGTGGGTGTCGTCGCCAAGAAGGGCGACGTGGTCACCGTCATCGTGGCCGGCATCCAGGACAACGGCATCGACGTCACGGTGCAGGACGGCATCCCGGGCTTCATCCGCAAGTCCGAGCTCAGCCGCGACCGCTCCGAGCAGCGCCCCGACCGCTACGCCATCGGTGACAAGCTCGACGCCAAGATCACCAACATCGACAAGGCCTCGCGCCGGGTCGTGCTGTCGGTCAAGGCGCGCGAAATGGACGAAGAAAAGAAGGCGATGGCCGATTTCGGCTCGTCCGACTCGGGCGCCAGCCTGGGCGACATCCTGGGAGCGGCGCTCAGCCGGGCCCAGAAGAAGGGCGACGACGACGAGAAATAGGTCGTTCGAGACATTCGCATAGAAGGCCGGCCCGCAAGGGCCGGCCTTTTCTTTTGCTTTCAAGGGCTTAGGCTTGACGATGCTGTTATTTAGTTTAATATCAACGACTTAAATACTTGATCCGGGGCCCTTGGGCTTCACCGTGGAACCGCGATGACCAAATCCGAGCTGATTGCCCGCCTGGCGGCCCGGAATCCGCATCTCTATCAAAGGGATGTCGAGCGGATCGTCGCGACCGTTTTCGACGAAATCTCCCAGGCGCTGGCCTCGGGCCACCGCGTCGAGCTGCGCGGCTTCGGCGCCTTCTCGGTGAAGAAGCGCGACCCGCGCACCGGCCGCAATCCGCGGACCGGCGAGCAGGTCGCGGTGGCATCCAAGCGCGTACCCTATTTCAAGACCGGCAAGGATCTGCGCGACCGGCTGAACAAGGAAGCGGCGCGCGCGGCGGGCCTGCTGCCGGCCGACGAAAAGGCGGGCGACAAGAAGTAGCCCTCTTCGGAGGTCGACTAACTCGCCTCCTGCCGTCGCGGTGTGCCATGCTGCCCTCCGCATGAAGATCCTTTCCCGCGCCCTGTTCCTGCTCTTCGTTCTGTTCGGCGTGCTGATCGCGGTCAGCAATTCGCAGCCGGTCGAACTCGCCCTGTGGCCGTTGCCGCATATCATCGCGATGCCGGTCTATCTGCTGGTCATCGGGTTGCTGTTGCTGGGCGTCCTGGCCGGGCTGGGGGTCGGTTGGTGGGCCGCCCGGCATCATCGCCGACGTGCGCGCGAGGCCGGCAGCGAGGCCGCACGGCTGGAGCGCGAGGCCGCCCGGCTGCGCAGCACTCTTGCCGCGCAGCCACCCGTGGCACCCGCCACGGGCCCGGCATCGCCGGGGCAGAAGGCGATCGAGCGCCAAAGCGCTCTGGTCGCGCCGGATCTTGCCGCCCCTGCCACGCGCGGCCCGTTTTCGTGAAAATTCTGTCGGCCGCCGAGGTCGATGCTGCTCTCGACGACCTGGCACTGATCTCCCGCCTCGAGGCACTCTTTCGCGCCGGCTGCGAGATGCCGCTGCGGCATCACCACGCGATCGAGGCGCCGCTCGGTCCGGGGTCGGCCGATGCCATGCTGCTCCTGATGCCGGCCTGGACCCGCGCGTCGCTCGCGTCCGATGTGGCGCCGCGGATCGGCGTCAAGATCGTGACGGTGTTCCCGGACAACGACCGTCGGGCGCTGCCGTCGATCTATGGCCAGTATCTGCTGCTCGACGGCACCACCGGCCAGACCCTGGCGATGCTGGACGGCACGATGCTGACCAAACGACGCACGGCCTGCGCCTCGGGGCTTGCCTCGCGTTATCTGTCGCGACCCGACTCGTCGAGGCTCCTGATGATCGGCACGGGGGCCTTGGCGCCCCAGCTCATCCGTGTCCATGCCAAGGTCCGGCCAATCCGCGAGGTCGCCATCTGGGGCCGAACCCCGGCCCGTGCCGAAGCACTGGCGGCGGAGCTTGCAGGCTCGCTGCCCGGGGCACTTGGCCGGCCGGTCGCGGTGCGCGCCGTGGCCGATCGCCGGGCGGCAGTCGCCGAGGCCGATATCGTCTCATGCGCGACGCTCTCGAAGACGCCGCTGGTCGAGGGCGCGTGGCTGCGCGAGGGCCAGCATCTCGATCTGGTCGGCGCCTACACGCCCGAGATGCGCGAAAGCGACGACACGGCCGCGTGGCGAGCGCGTCTCTACGTCGATACCCGCGCCGGTGCCCTCAAGGAGGCGGGCGACATCCTCCAGCCGCTGGCCAACGGCACCATCGAGGACGACGACATCATCGCCGACCTGTTCGAACTCGCCCGGGGTCAGCAGAGCGGCCGGCTGCCGGGCGATGCCACCACCGTCACGCTCTTCAAGTCGGTGGGTGCGGCGCTGGAGGATCTGGCGGCGGCGGAGCTTGCCGTCGGCCCCTAGTCTACGGACTGCAATCTTCAGTCGGGTTCGATCAAAGTGCCGGCCGCCTTCAGGGCTTCGATGTCGGCCGCGTCTACCCCCGCTTCGGCAAGAATGGCACGCGAATCGGCCCCTTGGAGCGGTGCCATCGAGCGGATCGCGGGTGGCGTCCGGCTCATCCGCATCGGTGGTTCGACCATCATGATCTCGCCCTCGCTGGGGTGCGGATATTTCTTGAAAAGCTGGCGCCAGACCAAGTGCGGGTCCTCGAACAGGTCGGCCGGGCGCGAGACCGGCGCGTTGGGGATCTGGCCCTCGTCGAGCAGCCTGACCCATTCGCCCGTGGTGCGGGTAGGGGCGAGCGCCTCGACCATCGCGTACATGTCCGAGATATGCATGGAACGGGCGTTCAGGGTCGAATAGCGCGGGTCCTTCAGGACCTCGGGCCGGCCGACGATCTCGAAGAAGTTCCGCCAATGCTTGTCGTTGTAGGGCAGGATCGCCATCCAGCCGTCCAGGGTGCGGTAGGGCTTGCGGCTGCGCGACAGCAGCCGGGTGTAGCCGACCTCGCCCTCGTCGCTGAAGGTGCGCTCCCACAGATGCTCGACCATCAGCCAGGCAGCCATGGTCTCGAACATCGGCACCTCGACGAACTGGCCCTCGCCGGTGCGCTGCCGGTGCATCAGGGCCGACAGGGTCGAGAAGGCGAAGGTGAGGCCCACGGTCTTGTCGGCGAGGATGGTGGGTGGATAGCGTGGCACGTCGTCGCCAGCGGCACGGCCCATCAGGTCGGCGATGCCGAAGCGGGCCTGGATGGCGTCGTCGTAGGCCGGCAGTTTTCCGTAAGGACCGTCGGCGGAATAGCCGTAGGCGCCAACATAGACGATGCTGGGGTTTACCTTCCGGATGTCCTCGTAGCCCAGCCCGAGGCCCTCGATGGCCTGCGGCCTGAGCGCGTGGACGAAGGCATCGGCCGTCGCCACAACCTTGAGCAGTGCTGCGCGCGCCGCCTTATCCTTGAGATCGAGGCAGAGCGAGCGCTTGTTGCGGTTCACGTAGAGATAGGTCGGCCCCATGCCGGGGTTCTTGCCCGGCTTGCCGATGTGGCGCACGGCGTCGCCCTCCGGTGCCTCGACCTTGATGACCTCGGCGCCCTGGTCGGCGAGCAACATCGTTCCATAGGGTCCGAGGATGATGTTGGTGAGGTCGACGATCTTGATGCCTTCGAGGGCGCCGGGCATTGAGCTGTCCTGTGATGGGGGAGGCGGGCGAGACTGCCACCGCCGTGGCGTCGCGTCACCGTCTGCGGCATGGCGACCGATCGAACTGCGGCTCCGGACGGCGTCACGCCGGGCTGGTGCGGTAGAAGGTTGCAGTCGATCGAGAGTCTCGCGCTGCCGCGCCCGCGCGAATGAGTCAAGAGCCCGCGATCATTCACCGCCGCAGCCGAGTGTTATGTGACCGTTGTGCGACGCGCGCGGCCGGTGTAGCCAAGGAACAACAGAGGCGGGGGCGATGCGAAGCAACGTCGCAAAAAAACAGCAAGAGCCAAAGTCGGCATCAAGTCCGGCATCGCGGCAGTACCGCATCGAAGAGCAAGTGGGTTACCTGCTGCGTCGCGCGCATCAACGCGCCAGCGCCATCTTCCAGGTCAGCATCGGCGATCCCAACATCACGCCGACCCAGTATTCGAGCATGGTGAAGCTGAACGAGTACACCGAGCTGTCGCAGAATCTGCTCGGCCGCCTCGTCGGCATGGACAAGGCCACGATGCAGGGCGTGGTGCGGCGGCTGAAGGAGCGCGGGCTCGTCGACTCGCGGCCCGATCCCGGCGACGCGCGGCGCACGCTGCTCAGCCTGACGACGGAAGGCCAGCGGCTGGTGAACAAGCTTCTGATCAACGGCCCCGCGGTGTCGCGCGAGACCATGAAGCCGCTCACCGCCCAGGAGCAGCGGCAGCTTTTAGAACTGCTCTCCAAGATCGTCTGAACCGGACTCAATTGTTTGACTCGCACGGCCTCTCTGGCCATCGTGCGTACACGAACGATATGGGTGATTACCTTCGTCCTCACCGCCTTGAGGAGGCGCTTCTCGCGTTGGCGCGGCCGCACGCCGTGCTGGCCGGCGGCACCGACTTCTATCCGGCGCGGGTTGGCCGGGCGATCGAGGAGGATGTCCTCGATATCGGTGCGATCCCCGTATTACGCGGTATTTCCAGTGTTTCCTCGGGCTGGCGGCTGGGCGCCACCACGACCTGGAGCGACCTTCTAGAGGCCGACCTGCCGCCCTTGTTCGATGGCCTGAAGCAGGCCGCGCGCGAGGTCGGCGGTCGGCAGATCCAGAACGCCGGTACCCTGGCCGGCAACCTCTGCAATGCCTCGCCGGCAGCCGATGGCGTGCCCTGCCTGCTGGCGCTCGACGCCGAAATCGAGATCGCCAGCAGCGCGGCGACGCGACGTTTGCCGCTCGACCAGTTCATCATCGGCGTTCGCCACACCGCGCTCGCTCCAGACGAACTGGTCGTCGCGATCCATATTCCGAAACCTGCGCATGAGGTGCGAAGCGCCTTCCTCAAGCTCGGCGCCCGACGCTACCTCGTGATCTCGATCGCGATGGCGGCCGCCACACTCGAGGTCGCCGACGGCCGCATCACCGCCGCCCGTATCGCCGTCGGCGCCTGCTCTGCCGTCGCCCGGCGATTGCCGGCGCTCGAAGCGGCCCTTGCGGGTACACGGGTCGATGGACATTTGGGCGACCGGGTCGACCGGGCCCATCTCGCGCCGCTCACGCCTATCGACGATGCGCGCGGCAGCGCTGGCTACCGCAGTGAGGCCGCCCTCGTGCTGCTGCGCCGCCTGTTGGCGGGGTTCGCGAGATGAAGGTGGCCTTCGTCCTGAACGGCGCGGCGGCGACCTGGACCGGCCCGCCGGTCACCCGGCTCGCCGCCGCCTTGCGCGACGATCTCGGCCTCACCGGCACCAAGGTCGGCTGCGACGCCGGTGACTGCGGCGCCTGCACCGTGCTGCTCGATGGCCGACAGGTCTGTGCCTGCCTGGTGGCGGTCGGGCAGGTCGAGGGCCGGGCCGTCGAAACGGTCGAAGGCCTCACCGGAGGCGACGGTACCTTGGCGCGTCTGCAAAAATCCTTCCTGGCGCATGGCGCCGCCCAGTGCGGCATCTGCACGCCCGGCATGTTGATGGCCGCCGAGGAGCTGTTGCGCCAGACGGCGCGGCCCGGCCGCGGCGAAGTCGAGGATGCGCTGGGTGGCGTACTTTGCCGGTGCACCGGCTACACCAAGATCGTCGATGCGGTCCTGGCTGCGACCGAGCCGGCGCCGATGGTGACGCCCGTGGTCGCGCCGGGGGCCGGTGCCGCCGTGGGCGCCCGCCTGCCGCGCGTCGACGGTCACGCCAAGGTCACGGGCGGTGACGTGTTCGGCGCCGACGGGATCCCGGCCGATGCGCTCTGGATCCGGGTGGTGCGCTCGCCGCATGCCCGCGCGCGATTCACGCTGGGCGACCTCGGGCCATTGCGCCGGCGGCTGGCCGCCGTACTGACGGCCGCCGACGTGCCGTTCAACGGCTTCGGCATCTATCCCGAGATCAAGGACCAGCCGGTGCTGGCCGATGGGATCGTGCGTTATCGCGGCGAGGCTGTGCTGGCGCTGGTCGGCGAGCGGGCGACAGTCCTTTCCATCCGCGACGACGAAGTGCCGATCGCCTGGACGGTGGAGCCACCGGTAACGGGCATCGATGCGGCAACGGCTGCCGAGGCGCCGCTGGTCCAGGCCGACCGGCCGAAAAACCTGCTGCTGGACGGCGGCGTCCGGCACGGGGATGCGGCGGCGGCTTTCGCCGGCTGCGCCGCGGTGGCCGACGGCGTGTTCGAGACGGCCTTTGTCGAGCATGCCTACATCGAGCCCGAGGCAGGTTGGGCCCAGCGGGTGGGCGACCGCATCGAAATCCACGTCTCCACCCAGACGCCCTATATGGACCGCGACGAGATCGCGAACGTCATGCAGCTCCGGCCCGAGAGCGTGCGCATCGTGCCGACTGCCTGCGGCGGCGGCTTCGGCGGCAAGCTCGATCTCTCGGTCCAGCCGCTGGTCGGGATCGCGGCGTGGCTGCTGAAGCGGCCCGTGGCCTGCGTCTACACCCGGCCCGAGAGCATGGCCGCCACCACCAAGCGCCATCCCGCCCGCATCTCGGCGAAGTTCGGCTGCGACGCCGACGGCAAGCTGGTGGCCTGCGATGTGTCGGCCAGCTTCGACACCGGCGCCTATGCCTCGTGGGGACCGACCGTCGCCAACCGCGTGCCGGTCCATGCCATGGGCCCCTATGCCGTGCCCCATGTGCGGACCTGGGGCGAAGCCTTCTTCACCAACGGCCCACCGGCCGGCGCCTTCCGCGGCTTCGGCGTGCCGCAAGCCGCCATCGCCCACGAAGCGATGATGGACGAACTGGCCGACAAGCTCGGCATCGACCGGCTGGAATTCCGGCACCGCAATGCGCTGCGGGCCGGCGACATGACGGCGACGGGTCAGGTACTGGCCCATTCCGCCGGCCTCGCCCAATGCCTTGATGCACTGCGGCCACACTGGCGCCGCGCCCACGAGGCGGCCGTGGCCTTCAACGACAAGGCGGGTGTCCGGCGGCGTGGCGTCGGCATCGGCTGCATGTGGTACGGCATCGGCAATACCTCGATGTCCAATCCCTCGCGCATCCGCGTCGGCCTGTCGCCCGCGGGAACGCTCACGCTCTACAACGGCGCCGTCGATATCGGTCAGGGCAGCAACACCATCCTGACCCAGATCGCGGCCGATGCGCTGGGCCTCCCCGCGGCGCAGTTCGCGCTGGTCCAAGGCGATACCGATCTCACCGCCGATGCCGGCAAGACCTCGGCGTCGCGGCAGACCTTCGTGTCGGGCCGGGCGGCCGAGGGCGCGGGCAAGGACCTCCGCCAGCAGATCCTGCGCCTGGCCAATGCTGGGTCCGACGCGGTGCTGTCGCTGGATGGCGGTAAGGTCATGGTGCGTGACGGCGCCGAGGTCCGCACCATCGACCTTGCGACGACCGGCGCATTGGTGGGCGAAGGCACGTTCGATCCGCCGACCACGCCGCTCGATGCCAACGGGCAGGGCATTCCCTACGCCACCTATGCCTTCGCCGCGCAAATGGCCGAGGTCGAGGTCGATATCGAGCTCGGCACCGTAAAGGTGCAGCGCATCGTGGCGGCCCACGACGTCGGCAAGGCGATCAACCCGACGTTGGTCGAAGGCCAGATCGAGGGCGGCATCGCCCAGGGGCTTGGCCTGGCCCTGATGGAGGAATTCCTGCCGGGTCGCACCGAGAACCTGCACGACTATCTGATTCCCACGATCGGTGATGTGCCCTTGATCGAGTGCATCCTGATCGAGGACCGCGAACCGCTCGGTCCGTCCGGCGCCAAGGGCGTCGGCGAGCCCGGGCTGGTGCCGACGGCGCCGGCCATCCTGGGCGCCGTCCATCATGCGACCGGCGTGCGCGCGCGGCGCGTTCCCCTGTTGCCGCACCGCCTGTACGAGGCCATCGTCTCCTTGAAGGGGACAGGGGCATGAGCGACGACATTTCGCTCACGGAGGCCGAACGCACCGCCGGCATCGTGCGTTGCGACGCCTGTCCCGTGCTCTGCCGCATCCGCCCCGGCCGCGCCGGCGCCTGCGACCGCTATGCCAACGAAAATGGCAAGCTGGTGCGGGTCGATCCGCTGGTGCTGCTGGCCAAGCCCGACGTGGCGCGGGTCGCCTTCGTCGAAGGCAGCGGCGCCTGGCGCGGCGAGCTCGGGCCCAATTTTCTCGGAGGGGGCGAGGGCGCGTTCGTCACCGGCATCGGCGCCACCACGACCTATCCCGACTACAAGCCGGCGCCCTTCATCGTCTCCTCGAAGCATGATGGCGTCGACATGGTCACGGTCGTGACCGAGGGCATCTTCAGCTACTGCGGTGTGAAGGTGAAGATCGACACCGACCGCTATCTTGGGCCGGAACAGGCCGCAGTGCGGGTGAAGGGCGAGGCCGTGGGTCACGTCACTACGGCGGAATACGGCTCGCAGATGCTGTCGCTGGGCGGGGTGCATCACCTCACCGGCGGCAGCAAGAAGGAGGGCGTCGTCACCTGCGACGCGCTCCTGGCGCTCTGCAATCGCGAGGCCGTCGAACTCACGATCGACGACGGCTCGACTGTCGTGGTGCAGGCCGAAAAGCCGCCGATCGTGAACGGCGTGATCGAAGAGCGAATGCGGGTGGGTTGCGGATCGGCCGCCATCGGCATGTTCGCGCCGCAATGGCACGGCCATGTCGACGAGGTGATCGTGGTCGACGACCACATCACGGGCGTGCTGAGCGAGCACCAGGGCGGTGCCTTCCTCGACATGAAGCCTGCCGGCATCCGCGTCCGCGGCCGCCGCTCGACGCCGGGCCGCTATTTCCAGGTAGCCGAACCCGGGCTGGGCTGGGGCGGCACCGATGTCAGCGATCCGCTGGAGATTATCGACCGGATCGACCCCAAGCAGGCGTGGCCGGGTCTCCGGTTGCTGATGGTCTCGACCACGGGCGAGCACTCGGCCTGGTTCGAACTCGACAAGAAGCTGAAGCCGCAGCCCGTGCCAATGCCGCAGCCGGTACGCCTCGTGGTCGAGCGGATCGCCGAGAATTGCGAGCCCGCGCTCTGCACCGTGCTGTTCATGGCCGGCGCTGGAGGCTCGTTGCGTGCCGGGGTCACGGAGAATCCGGTGCGGCTCACGCGGTCGGTGCGCGAGGCGCTGACCAAGGTCACCCTGGGCGGCGCACCGGCCTTCGTCTGGCCGGGCGGTGGCATCACGCTGATGGTCGACGTGGCGCGCATGCCGGAGAAGTCGTTCGGTTATGTGCCGACGCCGGCGCTGGTGGCGCCGATAGAGTTTACCCTGCGTGCCGACGACTATGCTGCCCTGGGCGGCTACAGCTCGCGCACCGTCACCCTCGAAGAGGCCATCGCCCACGCAGGCCACGTGCGCCTGGGTAAGGACGAGCGATGACCTGCGCGATTGCCGCGCGGTTGCCCGACGGTCGGCTGCATCTGCAGCAGGGTCCGATCGACCTCATCATCGAGGCCTTCGGTGCGGCCGCCGAGGTCGAACGCGCCTATGCCCAGGCCATCGGGCGCTTCGGCGATGTTCTTCCTGGCCTGGTCGGCGAACTGCCGGCGCTGAGACAGCCGGTCAGCGAGGCATATCCCCCGCTGCGGGGCCCGGTGGCGCGGCGCATGGCCGAGGCCGTGTGGCCGCATCGCGCAGTCTACATCACGCCGATGGCGGCGGTGGCGGGCGCGGTGGCGGACGAAGTGCTGGCGGCCCTGGTGCTCGGGCGCACGCTCGACAAGGCCTATGTCAACGACGGTGGCGACATCGCGATCCATCTCGCGCCGGGCCAGCAGCTGCGGGCCGGCATCGTCGCCGATCTCCAGGCGCCGCAACTATCGGGCTTTGCCACCCTGCACCACGACCGTCCGGTACGCGGCATCGCCACGTCGGGCCGCGGGGGACGCTCTTTTTCGCTCGGCATCGCCGATTCGGCCACGGTGCTGGCGGCGACAGCGGCGGCGGCCGATGCCGCGGCGACGCTGATCGCCAATGCCGTCAACGTCGACACCCCGTCCGTTCGCCGTCAGCCGGCGCGCGAGATCGATCCCGACAGCGACCTTGGCGATATTCCGGTGACGGTGGCGGTCGGCGAACTCTCGCCGGTGCTTGTCGCCGAGGCCCTGGACCGCGGCCTGCTCGAGGCACGACGGTTGCGCCTTTGTGGGCTGATCGACAGCGCGGCGCTCTCGCTGCAGGGGCAGTGGCGCATCGATGCCGGCGGCAGGGCGCTTGCGGATATGAGGACGGGATGAGCGATCTGGTGAAATTGCGGAAGTATGTCGCGACGGTCGAGGAGACGCGTCACGACGGCGGGCCGGTGCTGCCGCGCCCGGTCACCAAGGCCGTGGTCGGCGGCGTTATCGCCAACCCCTATGCCGGCCGGCACGTCGAAGACATCCAGCCGATGATGAAGGCGCTGGAGCCGCTCGCGGTCGATCTCACGGAGCGCGTCATGAAACTCCTGGGTGCCAAGGGGTCCGAGCTTGAAGCCTATGGCAAGGGCGCCATCGTCGGCCTGGCCGGCGAACTCGAGCACGCGGCGCTCTGGCATCAACCCAGCGGCTTCGGCATTCGTCATGCCATTCATCAATCCAAAGGGGGCGGCGCCAAGTCGATCGTGCCCTCGACCGTGAAGGTGGCGGCGGCCGGCGCACGCATCGACATTCCCCTGCATCATGTGACGGCGGCCTACGTGCGCAGCCACTTCGACGCCATCGAATTCTGCGTGCCCGACGGGCCCAAGCCCGACGAGATCGTGTTCATCGTCGCGGCTTCGATCGGCGGCCGCCCGTATGCGCGCGTCGGCGGACTGACACCGGCGGAAATCAAACTGGGGGACGGCCAACGATGAGCGATGCCCTGACGGCGGCGATAAAGGCCCTCGACGATTATATGGCGGCGCTGAACCGCGGTGACGAGCCGGCCATCAATGCGGCCTGCAACTTCCCCCATGTGCGGCTGGCTGGCGGCAAGGTCGTCGTCTGGCCCAACCATGGCGACTACAAGCTCCAGGATTTCGTTGCCCGGGCCGGCGATGGCTGGGACCACAGCAAGTGGGACGAGCGCACCGCCATCCATGTCGGCGACAAGAAGGTCCACCTGAAGGTGAAGTTCAGCCGCTGGAAGAAGGACGGTTCGTTGATCGGCCGCTTTGAGACGATCTACATCGTGACCCTTCAAAACGGTCATTGGGGCATACAGGCGCGGTCGAGTTTCGCCGACTGAGTGCTTCGGTGACGTCATCGGCTCTTGTGGGGTATGGGCCGGGCTCGCTACGCTCGGGTCAGGGAGTGTTTTCACAGATTCACGGAGGGGGATGTCATGCTGACCCGCAATAACCTGCTCGCCGGCACCGCGGCGCTCGTCGCACTGTCGCTGTTCGGCCCGGCCGGCGCGCAGACGCCGATCAAGATCGGCGAACTCAACAGCTACAAGGTCTTCCCGGCCTTCCTCGAGCCCTACAAGAAGGGCATCGAGCTCGCCGTCGAGGAGGTGAACGCGGCGGGTGGCGCGCTCGGCCGCAAGATCGAGATCGTGAGCCGCGACGACAACGGCAATCCCGGCGATGCCGTCCGCGTCGCCGAGGAACTGCTGAGCCGCGAGCAGGTGTCGTTCCTGATCGGCACCTTCCCGTCCAACGTCGGCCTCGCCGTCGCCGACTTCGCCAAGCAGCGCAAGGTGCTGTTCATCGCCGCCGAACCGCTGACCGACAAGATCGTCTGGGATGCCGGCAACGCCTACGCCTTCCGCCTGCGCACCTCGACCTACATGCAGACGGCGATGCTCATTGCCGATGCCGCCAAGCTCAAGAAAAAGCGTTGGGCCATCGTCTATCCCAACTACGAATACGGCCAGTCGGCGACGGCGGCGTTCAAGAAGCTCCTCAAGGAGAAGCAGCCCGACGTCGAGTTCGTGGTCGAGCAGGCACCGCCACTCGGCAAGATCGATGCCGGCGCGGTGGCGCAGGCGCTGGCTGACGCCAAGCCCGACGCGATCTTCTCCTCGCTGTTCGGCGCCGATCTCGCCAAGTTCGTGCGCGAGGGCCAGACGCGCGGCCTGTTCAAGGGCGTGGAGGTGTTCAACCTCCTGGCCGGCGAGCCGGAATATCTCGATCCACTGAAGGAGGAGGCACCCGAAGGCTGGTACGTCACAGGCTATCCCTGGAGCGAAATCAAGACTCCGGAGCACACCAAATTCCTCACCGCCTACCAGAACAAGTTCAAGGACTACCCGCGGCTGGGCTCGGTGGTGGGCTATGCCACCGTGATGTCGGCGGTCGAGGTGATCAAGAAGGCGGGCTCACTCGACCAGGACAAGCTGATCGCGGCGATGAGCGGCCTCAAGCTCATGACACCGTTCGGCATGGTCGAGTACCGCGCCATCGACCATCAATCGACGATGGGCGCCTACGTCGGCCGCATCGCCGTCAAGGACGGCAAGGGCTACATGAAGGACTGGCGCTTCGTCGACGGCAAGGATGCGCTGCCGAGCGACGCCGAGGTCCTGAAGATGAGGCCGAAGAATTGAGTCCCTGCGGACCGCGGATCCCGTGGATTCGCGGTCCGCATGATCTGACGTGACCTTCGCCTCCATCATCATCCAGCTCCTGAACGGGCTGGCCGCCGCGGCGTCCTTGTTTCTGGTGTCGGCCGGCCTGTCGCTGATCTTCGGCGTGACGCGGATCGTGAACTTTGCCCACGGTTCGCTCTACATGCTGGGGCTCTATGGCGCCTACTCGCTGATCCAGGCGCTGGGCCGCACGCCCATGGGCTTCTGGAGCGCGGTCGTGCTGGCGGCGCTCGCGGTCGGACTGGTCGGCGTCCTGATCGAGGTGCTGGTGCTGCGCCGCATCTACCGCGCCCCCGAGCTGTTCCAGCTGCTGGCGACCTTCGCCGTCGTGCTGGTGATCAAGGACATCGCGCTGTTCGTCTGGGGCGCCGAGGATCTGGTCGGCCCGCGCGCCCCAGGCCTGTCCATGGCCGTGGAAATCCTGGGCAAGCGCATCCCGGCCTACGACCTGCTGCTGATCGCCATCGGCCCCGTGGTGCTGGGCGTCATGTGGCTGCTGCTGACGCGCACGCGCTGGGGCGCGCTGGTGCGGGCCGCCACCCAGGACCGCGAGATGGTGGGGGCGCTCGGCGTCGACCAGGCCAGGCTCTTCACCTCGGTATTCTTCGTGGGCTCGGTGCTGGCGGGCCTGGGCGGCGCGCTGCAGATCCCGCGCGAGCCCGCCAACCTCGAGCTCGACCTCGCCATCATCGCCGATGCCTTCGTCATCACCGTGGTTGGCGGATTGGGCAGCATCGGCGGCGCCTTCCTGGCCGCCATCATCATCGGCGTCGCCAAGGCCTTCTGCATTGGTATCGGCACCGTCACCTGGTTCGGCTTCGAAATCTCCTTTTCCAAGCTCACCCTGGTGGTCGAGTTCCTGATCATGGCGGTGGTGCTGGTGGCCCGGCCCTACGGGCTTTTAGGCAAGCCACAGGCGGTGCAGCGCATCGCCGCTGACCTCGCGCCGCCGCTCACCGCGCCGTCATGGAAGATCGCCCTGGTCTGGGTGGTGCTGTTGCTCGGCGTGCCGCTGGTGGCCGACCGCTACATCACCATCATGCTGACCGACATCGTCTGCTTCGCGTTGTTCGCCGTCAGCCTGCATTTCATCATGGGCCCGGCCGGGATGGTGTCATTCGGCCACGCCGCCTATTTCGGCCTTGGTGCCTATGCCGCGGGCCTGCTCTTCAAGCGCGCCGGCCTGCCCATGGAGGCGGCCCTCCTGCTGGCACCGCTCTGCGCCGGCGCCTTTGCCGTCGTCTACGGCTGGTTCTGCGTTCGCCTGAGTGGCGTCTACCTCGCCATGCTGACCCTGGCGTTTGCGCAGATCAGCTGGTCGATCGTCTTCCAGTGGGATTCCGTGACCGGCGGCAGCAACGGCGTGTTCGGCATCTGGCCGTCCGCCTGGCTCGCCGGCAAAACCACCTACTACTATCTGGCGCTCGCCTGCTGCGGCACGGGTATCGCGCTCCTGTGGCGCGTCCTGTTCTCGCCCTTTGGCGCAGCCCTCCGCGCCGGCCGCGATTCGCCTTTGCGTGCCGAGGCGATCGGCATCGATCTGCGCGGCTTCCAGTGGGCGGCCTTCGTGCTGGTGGGCGCGCTCGCGGGCCTCGCCGGCTCGGTCTATGCCTTCTCCAAGGGCAGCATCTCGCCCTCGACCATTTCCATCGGTCAGTCGACCGACGGGCTGATCATGGTGCTGCTGGGCGGCGTCGAGACGCTGACCGGCCCGGTGGTGGGCGCGGCGGTCTACACCTGGGTGCGCGATGCCGTCGCCCGCCATACCGAGTTCTGGCGCGCCGTCATGGGCGGCATCATCCTGCTGATCGTGCTGCTCTTCCCGCAGGGGCTGGTCGGCGGCCTGAAGGCGCTGTTCCTGCGCTGGAAGGAGCAGCGCGCATGAGCGACGCCGTCCTCCAGGTCGAGGGGCTGCACAAGGCCTTCGGCGGTGTACAGGCAGTGGCCGACGTTTCCTTCGCCATCACGGCGGGCGAGATGCTGGCGCTGATCGGCCCCAACGGCGCGGGCAAGAGCACCTGCTTCAACATGCTGAACGGCCAGCTCGTGCCCGACGCCGGCATCGTGCGCCTGGCCGGCCGCGACATCGTGGGCCTGCGCCCGCGCGCGGTGTGGCAGCTGGGCGTCGGCCGGACTTTCCAGATCACCGCCACCTTCGTCTCGCTCAGCGTGCGCGAAAACGTGCAGATGGCGCTCTATTCCCACGCCGGCCGGCTGCGCTCGCTGCTGCATCGCTTTGGGGCGGCGTTCCGGGCCGAGGCCGACGCGCTGCTGGCCCAGGTCGGCATGCTCGACCAGGCGGAGCGGACTTGCGGCGTGCTGGCCTACGGCGACCTGAAGCGCGTCGAGCTCGCCATGGCGCTGGCCAACGAGCCCCGCCTGCTGCTGATGGACGAGCCCACCGCCGGCATGGCGCCGCGCGAACGCGTGGCGCTGATGGAGCTCACGGCCGGCCTGGCGCGCCGGCGCAACATCGCCGTGCTGTTCACCGAGCACGACATGGACGTCGTCTTCTCCCAGGCCGACCGCATCATCGTGCTCGACCGCGGCGAGCTGATCGCCGGCGGCACGCCGGCGGAGGTGCGCGCCAACCCCAAGGTGCGCGCCGTCTATCTCGGGAGCACGCACTGATGCTCCCCACCATGCTTCAGGTGAAGGACCTGCATGCCTACTACGGCCGCGCCCACATCCTGCAGGGCGTGTCGCTCGAGGCCCAGGCCGGCGAGGTCGTGGCCTTGCTGGGCCGCAACGGTGCGGGCAAGTCGACGGCGCTCAAGGCGATCATGGGCCTGGTGCCGCCCGCCCGGGGCGAGGTGAGCTTCGAGGGCAAGCGCATCGAGCGGCTGCCGCCCTATCGCATCGCGCGCCTCGGCCTCGGCTACGTTCCCGAGGAGCGGCGCATCTTCACCGACCTCACGGTGATGGAGAATCTCGAGGTCGGCCGTCAGGCTGGGCGCGGCGCCGCCCCGGTCTGGACCGAGGACCGGCTGTTCGCCCTCTTCCCCAACCTCGCCGGCATGCGCGACCGGCCGGGCGGCCGCATGTCGGGCGGCGAGCAGCAGATGCTCACCATTGCCCGCACCCTGATGGGCAACCCGCGCTGCGTGCTGCTCGACGAGCCGTCGGAGGGCCTGGCGCCCATCATCGTCGAGCAGATGGCGCAGTCGATCCGGACGTTGAAGGGCGAGGGGCTCTCGGTGCTGCTGTGCGAGCAGAACCTGCATTTCTCCCAAGCCGTGGCCGATCGCGCCTACATCATCGAGAAGGGCCAGATCCGCTTCGGCGGCACCATGGCAGAACTCGCCTCGGACGCTTCCCTTCGTGAACAGTATCTCTCGGTTTGATCATGTCATCAGAGCGTTCCCTCACGGTCGGCATCGACGTCGGCGGCACTTTCACCGATCTGCTGGCCATCGATTCCGTCTCGGGCGTGGTCAAGCTCGCCAAGGTGCCGACGACGGTCGACAACCAGGCCATCGGCTTCATGGCGGCGCTGGCCCAGGCCGGCGCCGATCCCGCCACCCTGCAGGCCGTGGTGCACGGCACCACCACCACCACCAACGCGCTGCTCGAACGCAAGATCGCCCGGGTCGGGCTGATCACGACCAAGGGCTTCCGCGACGTGCTGGAACTCGGCCGCCGTACAAGGCCGCAGCCCTATGGCCTGCGGGGCACCTTCAGGCCGCTGATCGAACGCGAGCTGCGCCTCGAAGTGGCGGAGCGCATGGACGCCGACGGCAAGGTGCTGATCCCGCTCGACGAGGCGGCCGTGGAAGAGGCCACCCGGAAGCTGCTGGCGCAGGATTGCGAAGCGGTCGTGATCCATTTCCTGCACAGCTACATCAATCCGACGCACGAGCGCCGCGCCGCCGAGATCGTGCGCGGCCTGTGGCCCAATCCCTATGTCACGGCGGGTCACGCCATTCTCTCGGAATATCGCGAATATGAGCGTGGCGTGACGGCGGCGGTGAATGCCTCGGTCCAGCCTGTGCTCGATCGCTATCTGACACGGCTGCGCACCGAGCTCTCGGCCAAGGGTTTCGATCGCGACCTGCTGGTGATGCAGGGCAACGGCGGCACCATCTCCTCGCAGCTGATTGCACATGCCGCGGTGAACACCGTCATGTCGGGCCCTGCTTCGGGCGTGATGGCGGCGGCCTACACCGGTCGCGCCTCCGGCCATCCCAACCTCATCACCTACGACATGGGTGGGACCTCGACCGACGTCGGGTTGATCGAGGACGCCGTACCGCAGGTCTCGGGCGAGCTCGAGCTCGAATACGCCATGCCGATCCATGTCCCCATGGTCGATGTGCACACCATCGGCGCTGGTGGCGGCTCGATCGCAAGTGTCGATTCGGCCGGCATGTTGCGAGTCGGCCCGGAGAGCGCGGGCGCCCGGCCGGGCCCGATCTGCTACGGCCGCGGCGGCATGGAACCCACCATCACCGACGCCAACCTGGTGCTGGGCCGTCTCAACCCCGATCGGCTGCTGGGCGTCGACCATCCGGTCACGCTCGACCATGTGCGCGCCATCGTCCTCGACAAGGTCGGCCAGCGGCTCGGTCTCGATGCCGAGGCGGCGGCCGCGGCCATCCTGCGCATCGCCAACGACCGCATGGCGGGCGCCATCCGCCTGGTCTCGCTGTCGCGCGGCCACGATCCGCGCGACTTCGCCCTGTTCGCCTTCGGTGGCGCCGGTCCCCTGCACGCCACGGCGCTCGCCCGCGAGTTGGCGATCCCGACGGTGCTGGTGCCAGCCCGGCCCGGCATCACCAACGCGCTGGGCTGCGTCGTGGCCGACCTGCGCCACGACTATGTCCGCACCGTCAACAAGCCGCTCTCAGGGCTCGACGATGCCACGGTGGCGCGCATCTATGCCGAGCAGTCGACCGAGGGCGAGACCACGATCGGCCGCGAGGGCGTGCCGGTGCGCGAGTTGCGCCGCGTCCATACCGCCGATATGCAGTTCCAGGGCCAGAGCCACATCCTCTCGGTCGGCGTCGACCGGCCCGACATCGGTGTCGCGGGGCTACACAAAGTTTTCGCGGCGGCCTATTTCCGCCGCTTCGGCATCGAGCTTGCGGAGATCCCGCCGGTCCTCGTCAATCTCCACACCGCGGTGATCGGCGTGCGGCCGGAGATTTCGCTCGCCGCTCTCGCCGCCACCGAACGCGCGCCGACGTTGAAGGCGGCCCAGGTCGGCGAACGCCGCGTCTGGTTCACCGACGGCTGGCGCCAAACTCCCGTCTACGCACGCGAGAAACTGCCGCGCGATGCGGTGTTCGAGGGGCCGGCGATCCTCGAGCAGCTCGACTGCACCACCGTCGTCGAGCCCGGCGACAGGGTCCGGCAGGACAAGCTCGGCAATTTGCTGATAACAGTCGGCTGACAAAATTCGGAGGAAACGACAATGAAGGTGACAGACATCGTCTGCCACATCCTGCAGTGCAAGGTGGAGAAGCCGTTCGTGTCGGCGCGCGGCTGGGTCTATGGCACGCGCTCGACCTGCCTGGTCGAGATTTCCACGGACGAGGGCATCACGGGCTGGGGTGAATGCTACGGCCCCGCCGCCGTCGCAAGAACCTTCGTCGAGACGCAGTTCAAGGCCCGCGTGATCGGCCGCGATCCGTTCGACGTCGAGGCGATCTGGGAGGATCTCTACAACAGGATCAAGGACTACGGCACGACCGGCATGGCGATCTCGGCCATCTCCGGCATCGACATCGCGCTCTGGGACATCATGGGCCGCGCCGTCAACAAGCCGGTGCACAAGCTGATCGGCGGCGCCTATCGCAGCGAGGTCATTCCCTACGCGACGGGCCTCTACTTCATCGACATGAACCGGCTGGTCGAGGAGGCCGTGGAAGAGGCGCTCGAATTCAAGAACGACGGCTTCCAGGCCATCAAGATGAAGATCGGTCTCGGCGATCTCAAGCTCGATGCCAAGCGTGTCGGCGCGGTGCGCAAGGCGATCGGCCCCGATGTGAAGCTCGCGGTCGACGCCAACCACTGCTTCTCGGTGCCCAACGCCATAAAACTTGGCCGCATGCTGGAGGAGCACGATATCCTGTGGTTCGAGGAGCCGATCAGCCCCGAGGACCACGACGGCTACATCGAGGTGACGCGCGCGCTCGACATGGCGGTGGCGGGCGGCGAGAACGATTTCACCCGCTGGGGCTTTCGCGACGTGATCGCGAAGAAGGCCATGGACATCGTGCAGCCCGACCTCTGCGCCGCCGGCGGCTTCTCCGAGTGCCGCAAGATCGCCACGCTAGCGAGCGCCTTCGGCGTCGAATGCGTGCCGCACGCCTGGGGCTCGGTCATCGGCCTCGCCGCGACGGTGCAGTTCCTGGCGGCACTTCCCGACCAGCCACCCGCCTTCCGGCCGATGCCGCCGATGCTCGAGTTCGAGCAGACGCCCAATCCGCTGCGCGACACCTTGGCCAATGAGCCGATCGAGCAGAAGAAGGGCATCGTGAAGGTCCCGACGGGTCCCGGCCTCGGCATCGAGATCGATCGCGAGATCCTGAAGAAGTACAAGGTCGCGTGATCCCATGAAAATCGTCGACGTAAAGGCCTACCCGACCAGCTACCGCGTGCCGAAGGAACTGCAGGTGTCGCTGGGCATCGGCACCATGACCAAGCGCGACTGCGTCATGGTGAAGGTGACGACCGAGGACGGCATCGTGGGCTGGGGTGAGAGCCATCACGCGCGCTCGCCGGGCAGCATCGGCCATCTGATCAACACGACGCTGAAGGGCTTCGTGGTCGGCATGGACGCCACCGACACGGTCGGCATCTGGGCCAAGATCTACAAGTTCCAGCTCGGCTCCCACGGCATGGGCGCGGCCACGGCGATGGCGATGAGCGGTCTCGACCAGGCGCTGTGGGACATCAAGGGCAAGGCCGTGGGCTGGCCGCTCTACAAGCTCTTGGGCGGCAGCAACAAGCCGGTGCCGGCCTATGCCGGCGGCATCTCGCTGGGCTACCAGGCGCCGGACTCATTGGCGGCCGAGGCCGTCCCGATGGTCGAAGCCGGCTACAAGGCGCTGAAACTGCGCGTCGGCGACAACGTGAAAGCCGACATCGCGCGCATGACGGCCGTGCGCCGGCGCTTCGGCGACGAAATCGTGCTGCTGACCGACGCCAACACCGGGTACACGGTCGAGGACGTGCGCCGCGTCATGCCGGCGATGGACGAACTCGGCATCGCTTGGCTGGAGGAGCCGTTCCCCGCGCATGACCATCGCTCCTACGCCATGGCCAAGGGCTGGGGGCGCACGCCGCTCGCCGCCGGCGAGAACCACTACACGCGCTTCGAGTTCCACCGCATCATCGAGGACGGCAACATCACCATCCTGCAGCCCGACCTTTCCAAGTCGGGCGGCGTCACCGAGGTCCAGCGCATCGCCGCCGCCGCCTCGATGTGGAAGCTGCCGATCCATCCGCACAGTTCCATGACCGGCCTCAACCATGCCGTCTCGATCCATTTCCTGGCCTCGATCGACAACGGCGGCTACTTCGAGGCCGATCTGTCGGTGGCCAACCAGTTCCGCGATGAGCTGGGCAGCGAACCCTGGCAGATCGGTAAGGACGGCACCGTCCGTCCGCTCGACAAGCCCGGCATCGGCGTCGAGATCGACGAGAAGTTTCTGATCGCCCACCCGGTGATCGAGGGGCCTGGATACGTCTGACCGCTACGTCTGAGCGATCAGGTCCGACGCCTTCTCCGCGATCACGTTGGTCGCGGCGTAGGTGTTGCCCGAGACCATGGTCGGCATGCACGAGGCGTCGGCAACGCGCAGGCCCTGCAGGCCGAGCACACGCATCGAGGCGGGATCGACCACGGCCCTGGGATCGGTGCCGAGCTTGGCTGTGCCGACCGGATGGTAGGTCGTCGAGCCAGTGGCACGGGCATGCGCCATCCATTGCTCGTCGGTCTGCACGTCGGGGCCGGGGAAGTTCTCGCGGATCACATAGTCGGCCAGCGGCGGCGTCGCGAGCAGCTTGCGCAGGTATTTCATCGCCGCCAGCAGCGCGTCGCGGTCGATCTGGTCGGCAAGATAATTGGGCTGGATCTCGGGCTTGGCCGTGGGATCGGCGGAGAGCGCCTTCACATGGCCGGTGCTCTCGGGACGAAGCTGGGCGGCACCCAGCGTCATGCCCGGCACGGTGTCGAGCTGGGTGGTGCCGTAGCGGCCGCCGCCGTAGCTCGCCGGCGCGAAGTAGAGCTGCATGTCGGGCGTGGCGAGACCGGGGCGCGTCTTGAAGTAGCCGCCGGCGTGGCTCGGCGCCGTGGTCAGCAGTCCTTTGCGGCTGATCGCGTAGCGCAGGACTTCGCCGACGAGGCGCAGGCCGCGGCTCTTCTCGTTGAGCGAGCCGGCGCCCTTCACCAGGGCCGAGACGCGGATGGCGTAGTGGTCACGGAAGTTGTGGCCGACGCCGGGGAGCGCATGCTTCACCGCCACGCCGATCGCGGCCAGGTCGTCGGGGTTGCCGATGCCGGAGATCTGCAGGAGCTGCGGCGTGTTGATGGCGCCGCCCGCCAGGATGACGTCGCGTCGTGCCTTGATCGTGTGCGACTGGCCGTTGTGGCGATAGGTGATGCCGGTGGCCCGCTTGCCTGAAAGGTCGACCCGCTCGACCAGCGCGCGCGTGATCACGCGTACGTTGGGGCGCTTCATCGCCGGCTTCAGGTAGGCGTCGACCGGGCTCCAGCGCCGGCCGTTCCGCATCATGTTCTGGTAGAGCAGCGTTCCTTCCTGGTCGCCGCAATTGTAGTCGGGCGTGCGTTTCAGCCCGAGCGCCTCGTTGGCGGCCATGTAGGCATTGCTCAGCACATGCGGATCGCGCTGGTCCTCGATGACGAGCGGGCCCGAGCGGCCGCGCACGGCGTCATCGCCGCCATCGCGCGACTCGGCACGCTTGAAGTAGGGCACCAGGTCGTCCCACGACCAGCCGCGGCAGCCGAGCTGCGCCCAGGTGTCGTAGTCGGCGGCCTGGCCGCGCACGTAGAGATGGCCGTTGATCGAGCCCGAGCCACCCAGCACTTTTCCGCGTGGAAATTTGATCCGGCGGCCGTCGATGTGCGGCCCCGGCGCGGTCTCGTAGCCCCAGTTGAGGCGCGCGTTGTAGACCGTCTTGTTGAAGCCGGCCGGCACCTTGATCCAGATGTGATTGTCGCTGCCGCCGGCCTCGATCACCGCGACGCTGTGCTTGCCGTCGGCCGACAGGCGGTTGGCCAGCACGCACCCCGCCGCGCCCGCACCCACGATGACATAGTCGAATTCTTCCACTTTTGAGCTCCCTAAGCAGCGACCACGAGAGTCGACGCGAGTTGGCGCACCGACTTCACCATCGCCATGGCGACCAGCTTGCCGGTCTTGCGGTTCTCGTCGCTGACGGCGACGTCCTCCATGAAGGTGAAGCGGCCGAAGGCGCCCTTGGCTTCGAGCTCGACGATGTGGGTGGTGATGGTCGGATCGGCCACGATCACCACGCGCGTCTTGTCGAGGCCGATACCGGCAATTGCGGCGGCGGCGGAAATGTTGACGTTCTGCGGATAGAGCTTCGCACCCTCGCGCACGGGGCCGTCGAACACGGTGTACGGTTGCCTCAGTCCGTCGAGATCGACCAGCTTTTCGGCCACCGTGCCTTTCCAGGCCGACGGGTCCTTGCGTACGGTGACGGTGACGCTCTCCAACCCACCGACCGCGGCGCTGCTCAGGATATCCAGGGCGCCGATGCCGGCCGAGGGCAGGATCAGGCGCACGCCATTGGCCTTGGCGGCGGCCAGCAGGCGATCGAACAGGGCGGTGTCGGTGAAGGCGCCAACCGAGGTCACGAGGAAATCAGTGCCGCGCTCCAGCACGCGCTGGCCGTGGGCCCGTACGGCCTCGTGCCCCGCACACTCCGCGACGGCGTCGAACGTGTGGCTGAAGAAGCGATCCGGCTCGTGCGTCAGCTTGCCGTCAGTGCGCGGTCGCTTCACGAGGACCGAGACGAGTTCGATGTTCTCCAGGCCCGCCGCCTCGACATGCTTGCCGATGGCGCCGTAGCCGATCATGCCCAGTTTGACGGTCACCTGAGCCGCGCCTCGATCCAGCGCGCCCAGGCGATTAGCCTGTCGTCGCTGCCGTGCTTGCCGATGAGCTGCACCGAGAGCGGCAGGCCGAACGGACCGGTATTGAAGGGCAGCGCAATGCAGGGCGAGCCCAGCAAGGTCCAGAAGCGGTTGAAGAGGGGATCGCCGGTGTTGCCGAGGCCCGACGGTGCCTCGCCCTTGGCCGACGGCGCCAGCAGCAGGTCGAACTTCTCCCAGGCCTCGTCGAGCTGGCCCACGGCCACCCGCTTGCGCTTCCGGGCGTCGACATATTGCCGGCGGTTCACGGCATCGCCGTCGACCATCACGGCCTTCATGATCGGCGAGAAGAGGTGCGAGAAGCGCGCGCGTTCCTTCGCGTAGGACTGCGTCGCCTCCTTGGTCATGATGCGGTTCTGCGCCTGGACCAGGCCGGTCCACGACTCGGGCGCCACCCACTCGCGCACCCGCGCGCCGGCCGCCCGCAGGGTGCGCGCCGCTTCCAGCATGTTCTTCTGATTGTATGGTTCGGCCACGTCCCACCACGGCGTGCGGACAAAGCCGATGCGCGGCGCCTGCCTGGCCGGATCGGCCGGCGCATGGCCATAGGCGGCGCGGATCAGGGCGAGGTCGTTCGCCTCGCGGGCGAAGAAGCCCAAGGTGTCGAGGCTCTTGGCGTAGGCTTTTACGCCCGCGAGGTCGGCCCAGCCGTAGGTGCCCTTGTAGGCGACCACGCCGTTGAAGGCGCCGGGCCGGATCACCGATCCCGCGGTCTGCGTGCCGTAGCCCACCGGCACCATGAAGTCGGCGACGGCAGCGGCCGAGCCCGAGGAGGAGCCGGCCGGGGTGTGGCGGAGATTGTGCGGATTGTGCGTCTTGCCGGCATGGCCGCCCGCGAACTCGGTGGTCACCGACTTGCCGAGCACGATGGCGCCGGCCTTCACGAGCTGGGTGACGCAGGCGGCGTCCTTGCCCACGACATGGTCTCGGTAGATCGGCGAGCCGCAGGTGGTGGGCATCACCTTGGTCGAGATGATGTCCTTTACGGCGAGCGGGATGCCGTGCAGCGGCCCAACGGGCCGCGCGCGCTTGTCGAGCATATCGGCACGTTTGCGGGCGCCTTCGGGATCGAGCGCCTCCCAGGCATGGACCTGGCCCTCGCGGTGCTCGATTCGGTCGAGGCAGGCTTCGACCAGGTCGCGCGCCTTGAGCCGCTTCTGGGCCATGCGCAGGACGGCCTCGCCGGCCGACAGCTTGTTGGGCGATTTCGCCATGCGTATCTTCCCCCTCATGCTCGCTTGGGTCCATGATGGCCGACCACAGCATTGGTGTCATCCCGAACGCAGTGAGGGACCTTTCGCGTAGCTTCAAAGGCCCCTCGGCCTCAAGGCCTCGGGATGACACCGGGTCTGTAGTGACGCTCCCAGACGGAGACTGAAGCCATGAGCACACCCTTCGCCGTCCAGAAGATCGGACATGCCGTCGTCTATGTGAGCGACCTCGAGCGTTCGAAGCGCTTCTACACCGAGCTGCTGGGCTTCAAGGTGTCGGACGTCTATCCCGGCACGATGATGCCGGGCGGCATGGTGTTCCTGCGCTGCAACGGCGACCACCATTGCCTCGCCTTGGTCGGTGACCGCGCCCCCGATGCCGGTCCGGACAAGAGCCTGCACCATCTCGCGTTCGAACTCGCCACGCTCGACGAGGTTTTCCGCGCCCGCGATCACCTGAAGGCGCACGGCGCCAAGCTCACCTATGAAGGCCGCCGCCGCGCCGGCTGCCAGGTCTCGGTCGAATTTCTCGATCCCGACGGCCATCACCTCGAACTCTACTGGGGTGTCGACCAGATCGGCGCCGATGGCCGATCGCGTCCGTGGGAGGAGTGGCGCCAGACCATGACCCTGGAGGACGCCGTGCGCATCGCGCCAGTAGGGCAGGACACGACCCTGCACGATGCGGCACTGCGCGCGCGCCTCGAAGCGGGAACCGACCGACCCTAGGAGAAGTCTCATGGCCGCAAGCGTGATGTTCCACGACGGCAATCGCCGCCTGCAGGACGACTTCGACAGCCGCCGCATTGCCGACCGCCTCGAAGAGAAGCTAACGCGCTTTGCCTTCACTGATCAGGACCGCGCCTTCATCGAGGGCGCGATGTTCTTCTTTCTCGCCACGGCCGATGCCGGGGGCCGGCCAGACTGCTCGTTCAAGGGCGGCACGCCGGGCTTCGTGCGGATCGTCGGCACCGACGAGCTCGCCTTTCCCGATTACGACGGCAACGGTATGTTCAAGAGCCTGGGCAACGTCGTGGCGAATCCCGCAGTCGGGCTGCTGTTCATCGACATGGGCGAGAAGCCGCGGCGGCTGCGCGTCAACGGTGAGGCCCGCGTCAGCCGCGACGATCCGCTGAGGGAGCACTTCGCCGGCGCCCAGCTGCTGGTGCGGGTCAAGGTGCGGGCGATCTTCCCCAACTGCCCGCGCTACATCGTGACGCCCGGCGCAACGGAACCCTCGACCTACGCGCCGCGGCCCGGCTACGCGCCGCCCGAACCCGCCTGGAAGGGCTTCGACGACTTCAAGGACTACATCCATCCGCGGCAGAAGACGCCGACGGAGAGTAGCTAGTGCGGCGGCTCTGCCGGCTGGGTGGTGGGGGCTGGCGCCTGGCCCAGCATGCCCTTGATCTTCTCGCGCCCGGTCTGGAAGGCAACGTAGAGGCCGGGGATGACGAAGATGCCGAGGAATGAAGCCGCGATCATGCCGCCGAACACCGCAGTGCCGACGGCGCGCTGGGTGGCGGCGCCCGCGCCCGAGGCGATCACCAGTGGCACCAGGCCCAGGATGAAGGCGAAGGAGGTCATCATCACGGCACGGAAGCGCAGCGCCGCGGCGGTGGTCGCCGCCGTCACGATGTCCTTGCCGCCGGCGCGCTCCGCCATGGCGAACTCGATGATCAGGATGGCGTTCTTGGCGGCGAGCGCGATCAGCACCACGATGCCGATTTGGGCGAAGATGTTGTTGTCGAGGCCGGAGACGAGCAGCGCGGTCACCGCGCCGAACAGCCCGACGGTCACTGACAGGAGCGCCGCGACCGGGATCGCCGTGCTTTCGTAGAGACCGACCAGGAAGAGGTAGGCGAAGACCACGGCCAGCGCCAGGATGAATCCGGTCTGTCCCGACGCGGCCTTTTCCTGCAGCGCGGTGCCCGTCCATTCGTAGCCGTAGCCGGCGGGCAGGGTGGCCTTGGCGAGCTTCTCCATGGCGGCGATCGCGTCTCCCGAGGAGTAGCCCGGCGCCGGGGCGCCGTTCACCACGACCGAGCGCAGGTTGTTGTAGCGCACGATCGAACTGGGCGCGGTCACCAACTCGATGTTGGCGACCGCCTGCAGCGGCACCAGCTCGCCGCTCGACGAGCGGACGCGCACACGGAAGACGTCGTTGATCGTGCTGCGGTCGGCGGCGTCGGCCTGGACCTTCACCTGCCAGGTGCGGCCGAACAGGTTGAAGTCGTTGGAATAGGCGCCGCCCAGCGCCGTCTGCATCGAGGAGAAGATGTCCGAGATCGACACGCCCAGCGCCTGGGCACGCTCGCGGTCGAGCTTGAGGTTGATCTGCGGCGTCGACGCGCCGTAGGTCGTGTAGACGCCGGCGAGCGTCGGCACTTCCTGCGCCGAGATCATCAGGCCGCGTGACACGGCCGCGAGGTCGGTGGGCGAGGCGCCGGACAGCGACTGGACCACGAATTCGAACCCCGACGAATTGCCCAGCCCCATAATCGGCGGCAGGTTGAAGGCGAAGACGTTGGCCGAGGCGATCTGGCTGAACGCGAGGTTGAGCTCCTTCAGGGCCTGGAACACCGACAGGTTGGTGTCCTTGCGCTCGGCAAAGGGCTTCAGGCCGACCACGACCAGTGCGCGGTTGGGGAGCGCGAGACCGTCGATCAGGCTGTAGCCGCTGACCGTGAACACGCTCTGCAGCCATGGCCGGCCGGCGATGGTCTTCTCGACCTCCTCGAGGGCGGCGAGCGTGCGGTTGGTCGAGGCGGCGTCGGGTAGCTGCAGTTCGGCCATGAAGGCGCCCTGGTCCTCGTCGGGCAGGAAGCCGCTCGGCACCAGGCTGCCGATGCCGCCGGTCGCCACGACAAAGCCTGCGACCAGCAGCAGGGCGATGATCCCGCGCCGGGCAAGCGGCGTCACCAGCCGGACATAGCCGTCGCGGCTCTTGTCGATGCCGTTCTGCAGCCGGGCCATGACGCCGCGCGGCTTCTTGCGGTGGCGCAGGATCAGCGAGCACAGCGCCGGCGACAGCGACAGCGCGTTGATCGCCGAGATCACCATCGAGACCGACACGGCGACGGCAAACTGGGAGTAGAGCTGGCCGGAGATGCCCGGGATGAACGCGGTCGGAATGAACACCGACAGCAGCACCAGGGTGATGGCGATGATCGGCCCGGTGACCTGGGTCATCGCCTTCTCGGTGGCTTCGGCCACGGTGAGATTGGGCTCATGCTCGAGGATGTGCTCGACCGCCTCGACCACGACGATGGCATCGTCGACCACGATGCCGATCGCCAGCACCAGCGCCAGCAGCGAGACGGTGTTGGCCGACATGCCCAGCGCCAGCATGACGGCGAAGGTGCCGATCAGCGCCACCGGCACGGCGATGATGGGGATGATCGTCGCGCGCAGGTTGCCGAGGAAGATGAAGACGACGATGGCCACAAGCACGAAGGCCTCGATCAGGGTGTGGATCACGCTCTCGATCGTGGCTTCGACGAACACGGTCGTGTCGTACATGACGTCGTAGGCGACATCGTCGGGGAAGCGCGGCTCCAGCGCCTTGATCGCCTCGCGCACACCCTTGGCGGTGGCCAGCGCATTGGCGCCAGGCAGCTGGTAGATCTGGATGCCGGCGGCCGGCTTGCCGTTGTAGCGGCCGAGCTGGTCGCTGGTCTTCGACCCGAGCTCGACCCGGGCTATGTCCTTGACCCGGACCAGCGCGCCGGCGGACGTGGCGCGCACGACGATGTTCTCGAATTCCTCGACCGTCGTCAGGCGACCCTGCGTGGTGATGTTGATCTGGAAGCCGACATCGTCGAGCAACGGTGCCGCGCCCACCAGACCGACGGCGGCCTGGACATTCTGTGCCTGGACGGCCTGGACCACGTCGTTGGGCGTGATGTCGAGGCTCGACATGCGGTCGAGGTTCAGCCAGACGCGCATCGAGTAGTCGAGCGCGCCGAACAGCGTGGCGTCGCCGACGCCGGGCACGCGGCGCAGCGTGTCGAGCAGCGTGATGGTGGTGAAGTTCGACAGGAACAGCCCGTCGCGCGTGCCCTTGGGCGAATAGACCGCGACCACCTGCAAGAGCGCCGAGGACTGCTTCTTGGTGGTGACGCCCAGCCGCTGCACCTCGGGCGGCAGCAGCGCCACCGCCTGGTTGACGCGGTTGTTGACGTTCACGGTATTGATGTCGGGATTGGACCCGACCTCGAAGCTGACGGTGAGGGTATAGCTGCCGTCGCCGCCGGACGTCGATTTCATGTAGAGCATGCGCTCGACGCCGTTCACCTGCGCCTCGATGACCTGCGCCACGCTTTCCTCGACGGCCTGGGCCGAGGCGCCGGGATAGGTCGCGGTGACGCGGACCTGCGGCGGCACGATATCGGGGAACTGCGCCACAGGCATCGCCGTCATGGCGATGATGCCGGCGATGGTGATGACGGTGGAGACGACGAAAGCCAGCCGCGGCCGGCGAATGAACAGCGACGAGATCGTCATGACTTACTGCTTCTGCGTCGAGGCAGAGGGTGGTGCCATGGTGGGATTGACCGTCATGCCGGGCCGCACGCGCTGCTGGCCCTGGACGATGACGCGCTCGCCGGCCTTCAGCCCCTCGGTGACGGCGACCAGCCCGTCGCGCGCGACGCCGACCTTGACGCGCTTCTGCTCGGCCACGTTCTTGTCGTTGACGATGAACAGATAGGGGCCGCTCTGGTCCTGGGCGATCGCGGCCTGCGGCACCGCCACCACGGTCGGGACCTTCTCGCCCTCGACGATCACGCGCACCGTCTGGCCGTCGGTCAGCAGGCCCTGCTTGTTGTCGAACACCGCCCGCACCACCTGGCCGTCGGTCTTGGCATCGGCGGTGACGTCGATGAAGTCGAGCTTGCCCTTGTCCTTGTAGAGGCTGCCGTCGGCCAGCCGCAGACGCACGAGGAGGCCGTCGCCCGATGTTCCTGAGTCGCGCCGAGCGTCGAGCAGCTCGCGCTGGGTGATCGAGAACAGCACGCGGATCGGGTTCTCGCTGACCACCGTGGCGAGCACGCCCGAATCGGGGCCGACGATGTTGCCCGGCGAGACGGCGGCGCGGCCGACGCGGCCGGCGATCGGCGACTTGATCTGGGTGTAGGAGAGCTGGATCTCGGCGTCGCGCAACTGGGCGGCGGCGTCCTCGAGCTGGGCCTTGGCCTGGAGCTGCTCCGACAGGCGCTGGTCGTAGGTCACCTGGGTCCCGGTCTTGCTGCGCAGCAGCTCCTCGGCGCGATGGAGCTGCAGGTCGGCGTTGGTGAGGGCGGCCTTGGCGGCATCGCGCTGGGCGACCTTCTGGTCGACCGCGGCCTGGTAGGGTTCGGGCTCGATGGTGAACAGGACCTGGCCTTCCTTCACCAGGTCGCCGTCGCTGAACTTGCGGGGGCCGAGGAAGCCCTTGACCCGGGCGCGCAGCTCGACCTTGTCGACCGCGGCGGCGCGGCCGATGAACTCGGCCTGGTCGGCAAGCGGCTTCAGCTCGGCTGCCTGGACCAGCACGGCGGGCGCCGGCGCGCCCTGCTGGGCGCCGGCCGGCAGGCCGAGAAATGCCGTCCCTAGGGCTGCCCCGAGAAGCGCCAAAACCCGTAAACGCTGCTCTCGCATTGTCATAGCCCCCAGTCGTCCGTAACGTCGGGACACTGCCTTAATTCGACAAAACGGTCACTGTATTTCCGGTCGGGAAAGGAGGGGTGTAATGGCAGTAATGCGCTGGTTTTGTCTCGTTCTGTCGCTGGCGCTCGCCTTTGCGGCCCCAGGCGTTTCCGCCCAGACGCGGAACAGTTTCGCCAATCCCGCCGAATACGACTCCTACATGACGGCGCTCAACACGCGCGACGCCGCCAAGCGCGCCACGGCGATGGAGGTCTTCGTTGCGTGGTACCCCAACAGCGTGCTCAAGACCGAAGCCTTCGAGCAGGCCATTGCCGCCTGGCATGCCGCCAACCAGCCGGCCAAGGCCGATTTCATAGCGGCACGGTTGCTGCAGGCCGATCCCGACAACGTGCGCGCGCTCGCCAACCGCGCCTATGCCGGACGAACGCGCGCCGCGTCGGGCGATGCGGTGGCGCTTGCGCCGGCGGTCGCCGCCGCCGAGCGCGGACTGGCGGTGCTGCCCAAGTGGCAGAAGCCGGTGTCACTCACCGATGCCGCCTTCGCGCGGGTCAAGGAACAGATGGCCGGAGTCTTCCACGGCACCCTGGGCTTCGCGGCGCTGCAGGCCAAGGACTACGACCAGGCGCGACGCCACTACCGCCAATCGGTCGCGGCCGAGCCCGACAACCTCCAGGACGTCTACCAGCTCGCCGTCGCGCAACTCGAGGGCACGCCGCTCGACGCGCTCGGGTTCTGGTACGCGGCGCGCTCGATCGTGATCGCGCGTGCGGCCAGGAACGAGGTGGCGGCGAACGACATCGATCGCTATGTCCGCTCGCGATACCGCATCTATCGCGGCAGCGAGGAGGGCTGGGCCGAGTTGGTCGTCCGGGTCACGGCCGGCGAGCGCACGCCGCCGGACAATTTCGCGAAGTCGATCCCCCGCATGCTGACGCCGCCCGAAGCGGCGCTGGTGCTGGTCGAGGACAACGATCCGGCAACGCTCTCCTTCGCCAACTGGGCGCTGGTGCTGCGCCATCGCGACGCGACGCCCGCCAACAAGGCCGCGGCCGAGAAAGTCTGGCAGGCGATCCTCGACAAGCAGAAAGGCGGCGGGACACGCCTCAAGATTCCGGTGAAGGTGATCTCGGCCACGCCCGATCGCATCGAGGCGGCGATCACCGAGGAAAGCCAGGCCGGCAGTATCGTCGACCTCGTCGTGATGATGGCGCGCCCGCTCAGCCCGCTGCCCGCCGTCGGCTCCGGCATCTCGATCGTCGGCATGTTGAGCGACTATCGCGCCCAGCCCTTCGCCTTCCTGATGACGCGGGGCGAGCTGGCGCCGGAATCGCTGCCCGTCGCCGGCGGCCCCTGCGCCGATCCCCGCCCGCAGATGTGCACCCGGGACTACCGGCCGGCCTGCGGCCTCCGTCGGGACGGCAGCCGCATGACCTACGGCAATGCCTGTAGCGCCTGTGCCGACCCCGACGTGGTGACCCAGGGGGCCGGCGCCTGTCCCTGAGGCTTCAGTGCGCCATCAACAGGGGCACGCGGCAGGACGAGATCACCTTTCCGGTGGCGCCGCCGAGACCGAGGAAGCTCATGACCTGGCCGCGGCCGTAGGCGCCCATGACCAGAAGGTCGGCGCCCTTGCCGTGCGTGTAGTCGAGCAGGGCGCGGCCACGGGCGCGGCCCGATACGATGCCGGGATCGATCGCGTCGATGGTGGCGGTGATGCCGTGCCGGCCGAGGTTGCGCGCGAGATATGACGCGCCGACGTCGTCGGGCTTGTTGCCGGCCACCAGGATCGTGACCTTGGCCGCCGCCTTGAGGAACGGCAGGGCATATTCGACGGCGCGTGCCGCCTGGAAGCTGCCGTTCCAGGCCACGATCACCGAGCCGAAGGCGCCCGTCCCGGGAGTGGGCGGGGCGATCATGACGGCGCGGGCGCATTCGTAGATGGCGGCTTCGACCGTGGCCGGCGCCACGTTCTCGGGATCGGCGCCGGGCCGGCCGAGCACCAGGATGTCGGCGCAGCGGCCCATCGCCACCAGCGTATCGAGCGTGGCGGTCTTGGCCGCCGTATAGGTGGCGCCCTTGGTCGGCGCCACGATCTCCTTGTAGGCGCGCTCGGATTCCTTGGCGCGCGCCTCCAGCCGCTCGTCGTCGATGTCGATCAGGAGCGGCATCGCCTCGCCGCTCATCGCCAGACCGCCGACGATGCCGCCCGCGGGACCGACCGGCAGATGAAGCGCGTCCACGGCCCCGTCGAAGTTGGCGGCCACGCGGGCAGCCAGACGGAACGACATGGCGGCGTCGGGGCCGCCTTCGGACACGGCCAGAACGGACTTGATCATCGCGGACTTCTCCTCGGGGCAACTGGACGCGCGATTAAGAAGCGACGGCGCTCGGCGTGCAAGCCGAGACTTTCGTCAGGCGCAGGTGGCGTCAGGCGCGAGCGGCCTTCAGGCGTGCGCGGATCTGGCCAGCGCCACCATCGTCTCGCCGACGGGCTCCAGGTTCTGGCCGGCCCGCATGGCCGCCGTCAGTACCGCGTCCAACGACTGCCCGGCGGCGATCGAGGCAGCGCCCCACAGCAGCGACGAGCGCATGCCGCTCTTGCAGAAAGCCACGATCCGTCCGGGCCGTCCGGCCAGCAGGCGGGCGAAGGCCCGCACCTGTTCGGGCGTGGCGCGCGGCCCGGAGAAGGGCAGGTCGAGGAACACGAGTCCGGCCGCTTCGGCGGCCTTGCGGAGATCGGCCGTGCGCGGCTGGCCGAACATCGCCTCGCCGTCGGGCCGGTTGTTCACCACCGCGACAAAGCCCGCGGCGGCGATCTCCGTCATGTCGCCGGGTTGGAGCTGGCCGGCGACGGCGACGCGCTCGTCGAGGGCGAGGAGGGCGGGCGACATGAAGGATCTATTCCACGATGGTGTGCTGGTCGATCTCGCGCTTCCTGATCCAGTGCACGACCGGCAGCGCCAGCAGCACCATCCATAGTTTTCCGAGGATCTGGCCGGCGAGATAGTCGAGGCTGCCGAAGGCCAGCCACAGGAAGAGCACGCTGTCGACGACGAGCCCGACGACGCTGCTCGCCAGCACGGCCAGCACCAGGCCGCGCGACTGCAGGGGCGTGTAGACCGCGAAGTCGGCCAGTTCCGAGAGCAGGAAGGCCGCGGCGGAGGCCACGATCAGCTGGGGCGGGGCGACGGCGCCCGACAGGGCCGCCCCGGCCACGATCGCGGTGATCGCCACCGCGCGGCCGAGCCGCCGTTGCACCAGGTCGCGCAGGACCAGGGCAAGGCCGATCATCAGCACCCCCGAGGGGGCCATCAGCGGCTGCCCGCCGGGGCCCCACGGCGCCACCGGCACCAGGCAGGGGCCATGCGGGACGCAGACCGTGCCGACATGGCCGATCATCCAGTTGGCGGCGGGAATGCAGGCGATGAACGCCAGGAAATAGCCGAGCGCTTCGGCCTTCTTTCGGAACGTCGTCATATGTGGCGCTCCCTAGCAGGTCTTTTGCGGATCGGGAACCCGGCCCGGGCGGGGCCGTTATCTGCGTACACCTTCTAGGAGAACCCAAGATGCTGATCGCCCGCCGCGCTGCCTTGAAACTTGCCCTGACGGCCGTTCCGGCCGCCTATGTCTCGACCGTCTTCGTGTCGAGCGCCCATGCCGTCGACGCCCTGCCGGATGCCCGCTTCGTCGGCTGGGCCGAGGCCGTCAACGATTTCGAGGTTGCCTCGGGCAATCTCGCCCTCTCCAGGTCGGGCAACGAGATCGTGCGTGGCTATGCGACGCGCATGATCGCCGAACACATCGAGGCGGCTTCGTACCTCGTGAAGTCGCGGGCCGAGGCAGGCGTCTCCTACGCGCCCGATCCGGCGGCCCCGCCGAACACCCACGCCATCCTGCGGCGGCTGAGTGGGCTGCAGGGCCCCGAGTTCGACACCTCCTACGCCAATGCCCAGCTCGGCATCCAGACCGATGCCGTGGCGCAGTACGGCGCCTACTCGCAGAACGGCAACAGTGGTCCGCTGAAAAAGTACGCCCAGATGATGTACCCGAAGTCGCAGGAATTCCTCGAGTACGCCAAGCGCATGGCCGGCGGCCGCTAGACCACCTTTCGGCCCTCGCGCCACGCGACGTAGCCCCGTTTGCGCAAGACGCAGGCGGGGCATTCGCCGCAGCCCCGGCCCCATTCCTCGCGCGGCCCGCGCTCGCTCTGATAGCAGGTGTGGGTGTGCTTGAGGATTATGTCGATCAAGGTCGTGCCGCCCAGCTTCTGGGCGAGCCCCCAGGTTTCGGACTTGTCGAGCCACATCAGCGGCGTGTGCAGCACGAAGCTCCTGTCCATGCCGAGGTTCAGTGTCACCTGCAGCGCCTTGATCGTGTTGTCGCGGCAATCGGGATAGCCGGAGAAATCCGTCTCGCACATGCCGCCCACAAGGTTGCGGATATCGCGCCGCCAGGCGACGGCGGCGGCGAAGGTGAAGAACAGGAGATTGCGCCCCGGCACGAAGGTGTTGGGCAGCCCGTCCTTTTCCATCTCGAAGGCGACGTCGCGGGTAAGCGACGTCTCGCTGATCTGGCCCAGCACGCCCATGTCGATGAAATGGTCGTTGCCCAGGCGAGTTGCCCACCGCGGGAAGCGGCGCCGGACCTCGTCCAGCACCACAAGCCGTTGATCCAGCTCGATTCGGTGCCTCTGACGGTAGTCAAAAGCGACCGTCTCGACATGCGCAAATCGCTCTAGCGCCCAGGCCAGACAAGTGGTGGAATCCTGGCCACCGGAGAACAGGACGAGGGCAGATCGAGCGTCGTTCATGAGGGCTTTATGGCCCGCAACCTTTCTCCGCGCCACAGCGTTGCGCTACGCACTTGACTGACCATTTGCCCAGACCATTTGCCACGAGAAGGGGGGAACCATGTTCGTCTCCGATATTCTTTCGCAGAAGGGCGGCTTTGTCTTCACGGTGACGCCCGGCACCTCGATCGCCCAGGTATCCCAGCAGTTGAGCGTCCGGCGCATCGGCTCCGTCCTGGTGCTCGACGAGGAAGGCGCGGTCGCCGGCATCGTGTCCGAACGCGATCTTGTGCGTGCGCTGGCCAGCCACGGCGCCAAGGCGCTCGAACTCGAGGCCAGGCAGATCATGACCCGCGATGTCGTGACCTGCGATCCCGACGATTCGATCGATCAGGTGATGGAGAGCATGACCCGCGGACGCTTCCGCCACCTGCCGGTCGTGCGTCATGGCGAGCTGCTCGGCCTCGTGTCGATCGGCGACGTGGTGAAGTGGCGGCTCGAGGAGACCCAGCACGAGGCCGAGGCGCTGAAAGCCTACATCGTTGCCGGTTAGGCCGGGGCGTTCCCGGACGGTACGGCCGCGAGCCATTTGCGCGCGGCCTTGACCGTCTTGAAGATCTTCAACGGCCGGTCGGCCGGCGCCAGTGTCGCGAACAGGCGGGCTTGCTGGCGGACCGCGGTTGCCGGCGCGACGATGGCCAGAGGGCCGATCGGTCCCAGCCCCGTATAGGCGCTCAGGCGGGCACCCAGCATCATCATGTCGTCGTCGCCGAGGCCGGATGTGACCTGCGACGCGTCGAAAAGCTTGCGATAGGGCAAGGCGTCCGAAACCATGACGTCGTCGAGATAAAGCTCGATGTCCTGCAGCCCGGCGTGCCCGTTGGCAACGGCTTCCACCATTCTGTCGGCGTGGGAGATCGTCCACATGAGCGGCATCGTTGACAGCCCCTCTCGCTGATGCGATTTGGCGGCGGAATTTGCCCGCCAATGCGCTTCAAGTCAGCAGCTTTTTTGCGCCTCGCTTGCTTCGGTGGAGGCGCAGCATCGCCCCTCATACATGGTGAACCCAGGCGTCATGCCGACAATTCCGAACGCAAAGCGCCTGGCGCGCCTTGCCCTGCTCGCCCTCTTGATCGGCTGCCCCTTGGCCGCCGGCGCGCAGGACGTGCCGACGGTCAAGATCGGCCAGGCGACCAAGAAGACGGTCGGTACCGTCACCGCCACGAACAGCGGCGACATCGCCTGCTATCTCACGCTCAAGGACGACCGTGGCGTGGTGTTCGAGGAGATGGCGGATTTCGAGATTTGTGACCAGAAGCCGCCGCTCGAGGGCAAGCGGGTGACACTCACCTATTCGTTGCAGAAGGTAATGTCCGACGAGTGCCAGGGCGATCCGGCCTGCAAGAAGACCCGCACGGTGGCCCTCGTCACCGCCGCGCGCATCATCAGCGCCGGCAGCACGACGAGCACCGCGGCCAAACCGGCTGCCCAGCGGACATCGTTCTGCACGCCGGCGGAGACGATCGTCTTCGCCTGCCGCACCGGCGCAAAGATGGCCTCGGTCTGCGCGTCGAAAGATACCGGCCCAAAAGCCACCCTGCAGTATCGTTTTGGCAAGCTCGATGGCAGTGAGCCGCTGGAGCAGGTCCTGCCGGAAGGCGGCCAGGTCGCCGCGGCGCGGGCAGCGAACGGCGAGAGCGTGCCGTTTTCCGGCGGCGGCGGATCGTGGCTGAGATTCACCAAGGGCCGGTTCACCTACACCGTCTATACCGGCATCGGGAACTGGGGGCCGAAGGGCGAGAAGCGAACCAAGGCCGGGCTGCATATCGAACATGCCGGCAAGCCATTGGCGACGCTGAAGTGCCAGGAAGAACCGATCAGCCTGCTTGGACCCGACTGGTTCGAGAAGGCCGGCGTGAAGCGCGGCAACGAAGACTTCGACTTCCCGGACTGAGTTTCGTCGTTTGGCAGGAAATGGAATGCGGTCCCCGGTCGTCCTGTTCATGCTTCTGCTGCTCGTGTCGTCGGTGTCGGCGCAATCGTCGGGCGGCTGGCTGCGTGACGATCTGACCGGGTGCCATGTCTGGAATTCCAACCCTGAGATCGGCAAGACATTTAATTGGTCCGGAAACTGTTCCAACAACGTCGCGGATGGGCCCGGGGTGCTGCAGTGGTATGTGAGCGGTTCTCCGAGCGGCCGCTATGTCGGCGAGTACAACGATGGCCGCATGAGCGGTCGGGGTATCTTCGAGTATCGCAACGGCGACCGCTACGACGGCGAGTTCAGTGACGACGAGCCGAACGGCTACGGCACGCTCACGCACGCCAACGGCACCCGCTACAGCGGCTTGTTCCGTGACGGTCATCCGGTCCAGGACGAGGCGGCGCCGGCCGACAGTAAGAGCTCTGTGGCCGAGCCTCGCGACCCGTTCGCGACCCGCGGCGAGACGACCTTCGCCGACGGCAGCCGCTACGAAGGCGACTTCCACGACGGCAAGATGAGCGGCTGGGGCGTCTTCACGACCAAGGCAGGCGACCGCTACGAGGGCGAGTTCGCCGATAACAAGCCCAACGGCTTCGGCACCTACAAGGAGGCCGACGGCAGCACCTATGCCGGGCTGTGGACGAACGGCTGCTTCCGGCAGCGCGACCGCGCGGCCGCGGTCATGGCGACCGAGAAGGAATGCAGCTTTGGTGTTAGAGGTAGACCGTACTAGGGCTCACGCGGGGGATATGCAGGTGGCGACACAGGACAAGGCACTGCACGGCAAGGTCGCGCTGGTGAGCGGCGCGGGCAAGAACATCGGCCGGGGCATCGCGCTCGCGCTCGCCCGCGACGGCGCTGCCATCGTGGTGAACGGGCGTGCCGACAAGGCCGCGGTCGATGCGGTGGTGGGTGAGATCGAATCCCTGGGCGGCAAGGCCGTGGCCGCCATGGGCGACGTCTCCGATCCCGCGGTGCCGCCGCGGCTGGCGGCCGAGGCCGCCAAGGCATTCGGCGGTGTCGACATTCTCGTCAGCAACGCGGGCCTGCGTCGCCAGACCTCCTTCCTCGACATGTCGTTCGACGAATGGCGCGAGATCATGTCGGTGGCGCTCGATGGCGCCTTCCTGCTGGGCAAGGCGATCGTGCCGCAGATGGTGGCGCGGGGCGGCGGCGCCTTCGTTGCCCTCTCCGGCGTCTCGACCCACGTCGGCGCGCCCAACCGCTGCCATGTCTCGGCGTCCAAGTCGGGTCTCGAAGGCCTCATGCGCGCGCTCGCGATCGAACTGGCGCCGCACAAGATCACCTGCAATGCGCTGGCGCCCGGTGCCATCGACACCGCCCGCGGCGCCGCGGCGGGGCCGCGGCCCGTGGGGAATCGGCCGATCCCGCTAAAACGCTTTGGTACCATCGACGAGATCGCCGCCATGGTGCGCCTGCTGGTCGGGCCGGAGGGCACTTTCATTACCGGCCAGACGATCCATGTGAACGGCGGCGAGTTCCTGACGTGAGGAACCTGATCACCGACGTGCCGGGCGTGCTGGTCGGCAACGCCCAGGACATGCGCGCGGCGACCGGCGCGACGGTTGCGATCTTCGAGCAGGGCGCGGTCGCGAGCGTGGCGACGTTGGGCGGCGCACCGGGCGATCGCATGGTGACGTCGCTGGAACCCGAGATGGTGGGCCAGATGATCGACGCGGTCGTGCTGTCGGGCGGCTCGGTCTACGGGCTCGACGCCGCGGGTGGCGCCTCGGCGGTCCTCTGTCAGCGCGGCCAGGGCCGCACCTTCGGCGGCCTCGCTATTCCCGTGGCGGTGCAGGCGATCCTGTTCGACCTGATCAATGGCGGCGAGAAGGACTGGATGCGCGAGCCCGTCGCGAAGAAACCGCCCTACTGGGATCTCGGCCGCGATGCCGCCCTCGTGGCGGCGCACGATTTCGCCCTGGGCACGGCCGGCGCCGGCGTCGGCGCCACGACCGCCGGCCTGAAAGGTGGGCTGGGCTCGACCAGCGCGAAGACCAGCCAGGGTTTTACCGTCGGCGCGCTGGTCGCGGTGAATGCGGTGGGCTCGGCCACGATCGGCACCGGCCCGCATTTCTGGGCCGGCGCCTATGAGCGCGGCAACGAGTTCGGCGGCCTCGGCTGGCCGGCCAGGCTGCCCGACGATGCGCTCAGAATCCGCTTCAAGGGACAGCCGCTGCCGGCGACGGCGACCACCATCGCGCTGGTGGCGACCGACGCCGCCCTCACCAAGGCCGAGTGCAAGCGGTTCGCCATCATGGCCAACGACGGTCTATCCAAGGCGCTGCGCCCGGTGCACGCCCCCAACGACGGCGACACGGTCTTTGCTGCCGCGACCGGCAAGGCGGGACGCGGCGGCGAGCCGCCGGTGCTGACCGAACTCGGCACCGTGGCCGCCGATTGCCTGGCCCGCGCCATCGCGCGCGGCGTCTACGAGGCGACGGCGCTGCCGTTTGCGGGCGCGGCACCCGACTGGAAGACCCGTTTCGGAGGCGGTCGATGATGTCCTATCTCGTGGTGTTCGTGGGCGCCGGCATCGGTGGGGCGGCCCGGCACGGCATGAACATCTGGGTCGCACGCCTGATGGGCACGCACTTCCCCTGGCACACGCTGACGATCAACATCCTGGGCTCGATCCTGATGGGCGCGATCATCGGCTGGTTCGCCGAGAGGCTGGGGGCCGCCGGCCATCTGCGCCTGTTCCTCGCCACCGGCATCATGGGCGGCTTCACCACCTTCTCGGCCTTCTCGCTCGACGCGGTGCTGCTGTGGGAGCGGCACGAATATCTGATGGCGGCGCTCTATGTTGGCGGCTCGGTGGCGGGCGCGATCGCGGGCCTCGCCGTGGCGCTCTGGATCATGGGCAAGGCACTGGCGTGAGCCGGGGCCCCATGACGTCGAAGGCGTTCGACGTCGTCGTTCTGGGCGCCGGCGCCGCCGGCCTGATGTGCGCCATCCGCGCCGGCCAGCGCGGCCGCAGGGTGCTGCTGCTCGATCACGCCGACAAGGTCGGCAAGAAGATCCTGATCTCGGGCGGCGGGCGCTGCAACTTCACCAATCGCGACAGCCGGCCCGAGGCGTTCTTGTCGAACAACCCGCATTTCGCCAAGTCGGCGCTGGCCCGCTACACGCAGCACGATTTCATCGCACTCGTTGAAAAGCACGGCATCGCCTGGCACGAGAAGACGCTGGGCCAGCTTTTCTGCGACGGCTCGGCGCGGCAGATCGTGGCCATGCTGCTGGCCGAGGCGGACGCCGTGGGCGTCGATGTCCGCGTGGCGCATAAGATCACGGCGATCGAAAAATCCGACCGCTTCGTCGTGCACACGGATCACGGCGATTTCGATGCCGCCTCCGTCGTGCTGGCGACCGGCGGTCTGTCGATTCCCAAGATGGGTGCAACGGGCTTCGCACACGACACGGCGCGCCGCTTCGGCCTCGCCGTCACCGAGACGCGGCCGGGGCTGGTGCCCTTCACCGCCCGCGTGCCGGACATCGCAGGCGTCTCGCTCGACGTCGTGGCCAGCGTCGGCCGCGTGAGCTTCCGCGAGGCCATGCTGTTCACCCATCGCGGCCTCTCAGGCCCGGCGATCCTGCAGATCTCGTCCTACTGGCGTCCCGGCCAGGAGATTGCCATCGACCTGCTGCCCGACAGCGACGACCCTGCGATCTTCCTGAAGGGCCGCAAGCGGCTCCGGCCCAAGGCCGAGCTGCGCAACATCGTGGGCGACCTGATGCCGGATCGCCTGGCACAGGCGCTGGCACCGGAAGGCGTGATCGGCGAACGGCGCGACAAGGAACTCGAAACGCTGGCGGCGGAGCTCAAGCGCTGGCACGTGACGCCCACCGGCACCGAAGGCTACGCCAAGGCCGAGGTCACCGTGGGCGGTATCGACACCAACGAACTTTCGTCGAAGACGATGGAAGCCAGGAAGGTGCCGGGCTTTTACGCGATCGGCGAGGCGGTCGACGTCACGGGATGGCTCGGTGGCTACAATTTCCAGTGGGCCTGGTCGAGCGGCTGGGTGGCGGGCGAGGCGGCTTAGCGCCTGTACTCACAACCGATGACCGGCATGTCCGAAATTGCTTCCGAAGCGGACATTTCGCGACATGACAAAATCGACGCGAATGACCCGAAGTAGATATTTGAACCTGCGCCGGTCCTGGGTCAGTCGTGCTTCTCCCGGCGCATTGGCATGAGGCCTCCACCGGTTGTGGCCCTTGTCAACCCGGTCTCGCCGGATGATGGTTGCGCGTCCCCGCAGCCGAAGGAGCGAGCACTTGGCCCGCGAGCAAAGACGACTTGCCGCCATCGTTTCATCGGACCTCGCGGGCTATTCCCGTCTGATGGCCGAGGACGAAAGCGGCACTCTGGCCGCACTGAAGGCCGCTCGGCGCGAAGTGGTCGATCCAAGTATTGCCCAACACGGTGGACGCATCGTCAAGACGACGGGGGATGGCCTTTTGCTGGAATTCGCGAGCGCCGTTGACGCGGTGCGCAGCACCATCGAGACACAGCTTGCAATGGCGGCCTTCAACGCCGATCGGCCAAAGGAGCGCCGCTTAGACTTCCGCATCGGCGTCAATGTCGGCGACATCATCATCGATGATGACGACATATTTGGTGATGGCGTCAATGTCGCCGCCCGACTCCAGGAGATCGCCAAACCGGGCGGCGTCTGCCTGTCGGACTTCGTCCATCAGGAAGTGCGAGGCAGGATTAACGCCAAGTTCGACGATCTCGGTGAGTTGAGGGTCAAGAACATCGCGAGACCGGTTCGAGCCTGGGCGGTTCGTATCGACGCCCAGTCGGCTTCAATTCCTCCGCGCCCGGCTTCAGATCAGGCGCCGATGGGCGAGCGCGCTTCGCGGCCCAGCCTTGCTATCCTGTCGTTCGACCACATGGGAGGCGATGCTGACACGGAAGCACTTTGCAAAGGCCTGTCGGAGGATCTGATCACGGCGTTATCGCGATTCCGATGGATGCGCGTTACATCGCGCGTGTCGAGCGTTGCTTATGGCAGCGCGCTGCCTGACGTACGTCAGGTCGCGAGCGAACTGGGTGTCCGCTACGTGCTGGAAGGCAGCGTGCGGCGAGTGGCCAAGCGCGTGCGCATCAATGCCCAGCTCATCGATGCCTCCTCCGGCAGTCACGTCTGGGCGCGGCGCTACGATCGGGAGATTGCCGATCCGTTCGACCTGCAGGACGAGGTGATCCGCGACGTGGTCGGTGGTGTCGAATATGCGCTGTGGCACGTGCTCGTGCGGGGCGAGGGCAAGCCTCCCGATCCCAATGTAAGTCCGCTGCGAGCCGCGGGTTGGCACATCACGCAGGTCACCGCCGAGGACGCGCGGGCGGCAATCATGTGCAGCCAGCGCGCGTTGGTAGCCAATTCGCGCAGTGTCGCTGCCTATCAGTATACTGCGTTGGCCTACAGCGTCCTGATGAGGTGCGGCTGGAGCGTCGACTTTGTGGCCGACGCCGCTGCGGGACTAGAGGCAACTCGGCAAGCTACTCGGCTCAGCCCCGGCGACGCACTGAGCCATGGATTGCTTGCCTATGCATTGTGCGACATTGGCGATGCGAAGAATTCGATCGAAGCTGCCAGGCGCGCGCTCGAGCTCGACAGCAACTCCGTCCAGGCGTTGGGACCTGTCGCTCTCACAACGTCTTTTGTGGGCGATCCCCATGAGGCACTGAAGCTCATGGAGCGTGTGCTGGATCTGGCGCCAGCGCACTACGGTCGTTCCAACTTCGTATCGATCACCGCTTTGGTACATTGGAAATTGAGAAATGTTGCGCGCGCCGTGGCGCTGGCGGACGAGGGCGCCGACCTGCAGCGCGACTCGCTGTTGGGTCCGCTCGTACAGGCGGTCACTTTGGTTGGCGCCGGTCGATTGGACGACGCTAGGGCAGCACTGACCAGGGCTCGCGCCCTAAGACCCGATCTCTCGCCCGCCATCGTGCGTGGTGTAGTGCCGTTTGCCGATCCGGCCGACCGTGCGGCGGTCCTCGATGCTTTGCGGCAGGCAGGACTGGACAGCGCGTAATTTGTGGGTTGCGCGGCGATCAAACACGAGCAGCCCTCCTGCGAGCGGCGTTCGAATCTATGTATCCGCTTCTGGCACTTCTGCGACATGGCAGGGGACGCGGCCGGGGTCCGCCTTAACATTGGAAGCGGACATCATCTAATCAGGCCAGGGCAAAGTCCGCTTATGAGTTCAGGGCTTGATCGAAAATGATGAGTTGCAGGTTCAGCAGATTTATGGCTATATTTCCTATAGGCTAGGGTGAAAACCCAATAGATGTGTTGATGGTAAGATCGGTTGGTGATTCTCTGCGGTCAACGTTGAGAGTATCCAGCAGGATCTGCATGACTTGTGCTTGCGCCATTATCAACGCCTGAATTGACGGATCCATAAAAGCCCTCAAGACGTTACTGCTCAAATTGATGAATAGAATTGGTATGTTGATCATAGCAGCACAAGGCGGTCGCCGCCCGATCTCGCATTCAGATTGAAAACCAGGGATTGCCGCCTTCCTCGACTGTCAAATGCCCCACATGCTGGCCGTTGTAATAGACGGAGACGGACATCGAGAGGCGCGCTGCAATGGCGAAGCAGCAAGCAGTTGCGGC
>NZ_SCVH01000155.1 GCF_004296935.1 Reyranella sp. | reverse complement strand
GCCCGGGCTCGACGGCAAGCTGCGCAAGTTCATCTGGTCGTTCACCGGCAATCCCGTCGCCCTGCTGGCCATCGACGACCTCGCCAATCTCGATGGCGAGCAGCTCAAGGAGATGATCGGCACCTGCAAGACCGCTTCGACCTCCCTGGTCGTGGTGGCCGGCAATGGCGTAGGGCCCGCTGCCATGCGCTGGCCGAAGCTGGGCGGCGGCGGCGACGGCACGGACGGACCATTGCTGCTCTGCGATCCAGAGCGGAAGTTCCTCACTGCCCTGCTGGCCCCGGCAGGCGGCATCGGCTTCGGCCCGGCCACCGGCCTGCGCATGCGCGTGATCGCGCTCGATCCCAACCAGCGGGTCGCGACCACCTTCGATACCCGCGCGCTGCTCGCCGCCACGGAAGCGATCGGCGGCGTCGCCGACAGCGTGCGCGCCGACGGCGGCGCCGATCTGGTGCTGCGTTCGGCCATGGCCCCGGTCCTCGTCCTGCCGCGCGTCTTCGAGCCGGATTTCTGCACCCAGTTGATCCGCCTCTGGGGCAAGGGCGACCACCAGGACAGCGGCGTCTCCAGCCGCTACGGCAACGTCAACGTGTCCCATCTGAAGCGGACCGAGGACTATACGATCGTCGAGCCGATGCTGCTGAAGGCGGTCTCCGACCGTCTCGCCTACCGGATCGGCCCCGAGCTCGCCAAGGTCTTCGCCTACGATCGCGAGTTCACCTTCGACGCCCACGTCGTGCTGTCCTACAGCGCCGAGGGCAAGCACTTCTTCGGCGCCCATCGCGACAATGGCGCGCCGACCACGGCCAATCGTTCCTTCGCGGTCTCGCTCAACCTCAACGAAGATTTCGACGGCGGCGAACTCGCCTTTCCAGAATACGCCGGCGTCCGGGTCTGCCCGCCGCTCGGCGCGGCGGCCGTGTTCTCGTGCTCACTGCTGCACATCGCCCTGCCGGTGACGCGCGGCCGCCGCTTCGTGCTGACGACCTTCTTCCGCCACAAGCAGTAGGATCGGGCGGCCTCCGGGCCGATGTTGGCCGTTCTTGCGCAAGATCAAGCTGACCGCCCTGTTTGGTGGTACGATTCACGATGTTCAATCTTGTCGGCATTCGGTTGGCTGCCGTCAGATCCGGGCCACCGCTTCTAGGACTGCTGAAGACGGCGATTGCCGCTGCCGTGCTGTTTGCCGGCGGGGCGGCCAGAGCAGCGGATCCGCCGCTTCACGTTCCAATTCTTGTCTATCACCGATTCGGCCCGGCGGTTACCGACGACATGACCGTGACGACGCCGGTGTTCGAAGCCCAGCTGCAGACGCTGCAAGCGCGTGGCCACAAGGTCATCCCTCTGCGCGATCTCCTCGGATCGCTGCAGGATTCCCAGGCCGCGCTGGCAGACCGCGCCGTGGTGCTGACGGTCGATGACGGCCATCGCACGGTCTACACGGACCTGTTTCCGCTGATCCGACGTCACCGCATTCCCGTCACACTGTTCATCTATCCCTCCGCCATCTCGAATGCGAGCTACGCCCTCACATGGGAACAACTCGCCGAAATGAAGGAATCCGGGCTTGTCGATGTGCAGTCACACACCTTCTGGCACCCGAACTTCAATGTCGAGCGCCGCCGCCTCCCGGCACCGGCCTACGAGCGCCTTGTGCGGGACCAGTTCGTGAAGTCGAAGGCCATTCTTGAACAGCGCCTGGGCGGCAAGGTCGATACGCTGGCATGGCCATTCGGCATTTACGACGACCAGCTGATGCAATGGGCCCGGGAGGCCGGCTACGTCGCGGCATTTTCGATCGACCGTCGCCCCGTCACGCGCGCCGACAAGCCCATGACGCTACCGCGCTACCTCGTCGTCGACGCCGATCGCGGCGCCCGGTTCGAAGCCCTTTTGAAAGGTGGACGATGAGGCAGCAGATGAAGCACGCGTGGCGCGTCGTCGTCGCGCTCGGGGCGGTATTCACGCTCCTTCTGCCGGAGACGAGCATCGCCGAGACGCGGGACGGCACCGTTGTCGACGGCTCGACGGGCACTCCGATCGCCAATGCGACCGTCACGTTGGGCGGCGGCGCCGTCGTCACCGACGCGCAGGGAAAGTATTCGGTCGCCGGCGGGACCGTGCCGCTACAGGTCCGCGCGCCCGGCTATCGTCGCGAGACGATCGCGGCCGGCGACGAATCCTTCCGGACAATCCGGCTGACACCCCTGGCGCCCAAGGCGCTCTACCTCACCGTCTACGGCATCGGTGCCCCGTTCCTGCTCGACCCCGCACTGGAGGTGATCCAAAAGAGCGGACTCAACGCCCTTGTCATCGATCTCAAGGGCGACCGCGGCCTCATTCCCTACCCCAGCGCGCTGCCGCTCGCCGCCAAGGCAGGTGCGCTCAAGCTGCGCACCATCCCCGATCTCAAGGCGCTCGCGACGTCGCTCAAGGCCAGGGGAATCTACCTGATCGCGCGCATCGTGGTGTTCAAGGACGACCTGCTGGTCAATGCCCGGCCCGACTGGGCCGTCCGCGCCTCTGGTGGCGCGATTTGGAAGGACCGCGAGGGACTCGCCTGGATCGACCCGTTCCGCAAGGAGGCCTGGGACTACACGCTGGGGGTTGCCGAAGAGGCCGCTGCTGCCGGCTTCGACGAGATCCAGTTCGATTATGTGCGCTTCCCCGACGCGGTGGGGCCGGCCTACTCGCAGACCTCGACCGAGACATCGCGCGTCGAAGCGATCACCGGCTTCGTGCGCGAGGCACGACGGCGGCTCGCGCCCTACAACGTCTTCATCGCGCTGGATACTTTCGGCTACGTCTGCTGGAACCGCAACGATACGGGGATCGGCCAGCGCCTGGAAGACCTTGCGACCGTCGTCGACTACATCTCGCCCATGCTCTATCCCTCCGGCTTCCAGTTCGGCATTCCCGGCCATACCAACCCCATCATGCATATCTACGAAATCGTTCATCGCTCGCTCGAAGAGTGCAAGAGCAGGACGGCCACAACGACGGTACGATATCGCCCATGGCTCCAGGCCTTCCCCGACTATGCCTTCGGCGGCCAGAAGTTTGGCGCCGTTGAGATCGCCAAGCAGGTCAAGGCGTCCAACGATGCCGGCACGGTCGGCTGGATGCTGTGGAACCCGCGCAATGTCTATTCGACCGATGACATCAAGCCCGAGGTAGCCAATGACAAAGCACCGGCGAAGCGCTGAGGCGCTGCGCCTGATCCTGGTCGGACTGGTCTGTCAGGCCGTCGTCTCGTGTGCGGCGGCGGTGACGCCGGCCGCGGCCGCGCCGCCCTCCGCAAAGATGACGCCGGCCGAGGGCAAGGCGGCGATCGGTGCCATCGTCCGCGAGGAAATTGCGGCCGGTAAGCTGCCCGGCGCCGTGATCGTGGTCGGGGTCGGCGACAAGGTCGTGCTGCGCGAGGCCTACGGCGAGCGTGCGGTTCTGCCCAACCGCAGCCCCGCCACCGTCGACACGATCTACGATGCCGCCTCACTCACCAAGGTGATGGCCACGGCGGTGGCGATCCAGCAACTTGTCGAACGCGGGCTGATCGATCTCGACAAGTCGGCCGCCGCCTACTGGCCTGCCTTCGCGGCCAACGGCAAGGCCGACATCACCGTGCGCCAGCTTCTCACCCACTATGCCGCCCTGCCGGCTGGCATTCCGACGCGCGCTTGGTCCGGCACGGAGGGCGCGCTCGATGCAATCGTTGCCCTGAGACCGCTGGCGCCGGCCGGATCGCGATTCGTCTACAGCGATGTCGATTTCATCGTGCTGGGTGAACTGGTGCGGCGCGTGTCTGGCCAGACTCTGGAAACTTATGCTGCCGCCAACATCTTCCGGCCGCTCGGCATGCGCGACACCGGCTTCCAGCCGCCTGCCACGCTCAAGAACCGCATCGCGCCGGCCGACATCGAACGCGGGGAGCTGCGCTGGGGCGAAGTCCAGGACCCGATCGCTTTCCGCATGGGCGGCGTCGCGGGTCATGCCGGCGTGTTCACCACGGCCGACGACCTCACGCTGTTCGCACGCATGATGGCGTCGGGCGGCACGAAGGGCGGTCCAGCCGTCCTGCGCCCACAATCGATCGCGACAATGATCCGGCCGCAGAGTCCGCCGGGCGGGCCTGCCTTGCGTGGCCTCGGCTGGGACATCGATTCTCCCTATTCGGGCTTTCTCGCACCGTCTTTCTCGCCGCGCTCATTCGGCCATACGGGCTATACCGGCACCGCGCTCTGGATCGACCCCGACACGCAGAGCTTCCTGATCGTGCTTAGCAACAGGCTGCATCCCAACGGCAAGGGCAATATCCTGCCGATGCTGAGGCGGATTGCCACCGTGGCGGGCGCCATGGCGGGCGGCACACGGCAACAGGTTCTGTCGGGCGTTGACGTGCTCGAAGCCGAAGGCTTCCGCCAGTTGGAGGGGCGCCGGATCGGCCTCATCACCAACCGCTCGGCCCGGGACGCCAAGGGCCGGCGCACTGCCGACGTCCTGTACGCGGCGGCCGGTCCGAAGCTTGTGGCGCTGTTCAGTCCAGAACACGGCCTCGACGCCGCACGCGAAGGCAAGATCGCCTCCGCCCGTGACGAGGCGACCGGGTTGCCGGTCCACAGTCTCTATGGCGAGACACGGCGGCCGACAGCCGCCATGCTGACGGGCCTCGACGCACTGGTCTTCGACATGCAGGACGTCGGCACGCGCTACTACACCTATGCCACGACCATGGCCTACGCCATGGAAGCCGCGGCCCAGTACAAGCTCGACTTCTTCGTGCTCGACCGGCCCAACCCGATCACCGGCAGTACGGTGCAAGGGCCCGTGCTCGACGCCGACCTCGTGTCATTCATCACCTACCTGCCCCTGCCGGTGCGCCACGGCATGACGATCGGCGAACTCGCGCGCCTGTTCAACGAGGAGAAGAAACTCGGCGCCAAACTGCATGTCGTAAAGATGCGCCACTACGATCGGGCGTCGTGGTTCGACCAGACAGGCTTCGCCTGGGTGGCGCCATCGCCCAATCTGCGACGTCTCGAGCAGGCGGTGCTCTACCCTGGAGTCGCGATGGTCGAAGCGGCGAACGTCAGCGTCGGCCGAGGCACAGATACACCCTTCGAGGTGATGGGCGCACCCTGGATCGACGGCAAAGCGCTCGCCCAGCATCTCGGCGGGCGCGCCATTGCCGGTGTCCGGTTCGAGGCCACGACGTTCACTCCGCGCGAGTGGGTATTCGCGGGCCAGCCCTGCCAGGGCGTTCGTATCCACCTCACCGATCGCAACCGGCTGGACAGTCCGTTGCTCGGCATCGAACTCATGTCGGCGCTCCAACGCCTCCATAGCGACCGTTTCGCGATCGACCGAACAATCGGCATGCTCGGTTCGCGGGAGTCGCTCGCCGCAATCAAGGCACAAGTTGACCCTCGCGAGATTGCACCGATGTGGTCGACGGCGCTGGACGGATTCCGCGTGCGCCGGGAAAGCAGCCTTCTCTACTGACTAGTCAGGCCGTCGGCCGGGATCCAGCTCTTCTTCTCACCGGCATAATGCGCGCCGGGATTGCCATGCACCGTGGTGCGCCACATCAGGCGGCCTTCCCTGTCGCCGTCGAACCAGGTCGCGGCATGGACGAGACAGCGGTTGTCCCAGATCAGGAGATCGCCCTCGGTCCATTCATGGGCGTAGCAGAAACGTCGCTCCGTCAGGTGCGCCATGATCTCGTCGAGCAGGGCGGCGCCCGCGCCGTGCGGGCCGGGCTCGAGGCCGACGAACGGCCCCTCGAACCAATCCATCTGGCCCCATTCGCAGAGGTAGAGCGAACGCTCGCCTGTCACCGGGTGCGTGCGTACCACCGGCTGGCGCTGCGAGCGCTCGTGGACGGCGAAGGCGCGCGGCGTACGGCCGGCCAGGGCCGCGTCGCGCGAGCGGCCGGAACCCGGCTGGGCATGCAGGCCTTCGAGCCCGTCGACCTTGGCCTTGAGCGCGGCCGGCAGTGCCGCGTAGGCCAGGATGCCGTTTGCGAACAGGGTCTGGCCCGTGTCGCGTTGGGCCGGCGTCACCGCGTAGAAGAGCGAGATGTCGGGCGGCGGCCGGCGATAGCTCTGGTCGGTGTGCCAGCCCTTGCGATGCGGGTACTGCACGGGGATCAGCCCGTCGGCAGCGAGCGGCGGCTCGGGCCGCTTGGGCGGCGCCTTGCCGACCGGCGGCATGTTGGAAACCAGCAGAATCTCGGGCACCGACACATGCACCGACTTCAGGTCGGTGAGCGTGTTGCGGTAGTCCTCGACCTCCGGCCCGAAGACGCGACTCAGGCGAATGAGCAGATCGGGATCCCTGGCAATATCGTTCATGCCCTGGATCGGCACCAATCCCTTCGCTTCGGCGAGCGCCGCCGGCAAGGCCTTGGGATCGCGCTCGGCTGCCGTGACCACCGCGCCTGCGCCGATACCGAAGCACAACGTCGCCCCGAAAGACGCGCCGGGTAGCGGCGCCTTGCGGGTAACGCTCACGCACGCACTCCCGCGTAGGGATCGTTGACGCCGTCGAGCGGCCAGATCGGCCGGCGCAGCTTGGTGAATTTCAGACGCGTGATGTCGGGCGAACAGATGCCGCCGGAATCGACCAGCACGATCTCGCGCGCGATCGGCGCGTAGGCGGCGCGGAAGTGCTGCACACTCTTCACCACCACGACGCTCTTGGTCCGGGGATCGATGCCCTGGCTCAGAAAGACCTGCAGATCGATGGTCTGGATGCGGTTGGAGATGGTCACCACGTCGATGCCGCCGATGCGCAGAACGGCTGTCGGCCCCATCGAGGTCTCGACGCCGGCGTTCATCGGTCCATCGTTCTTGAAGCTGCCGTCCGACAGCATTCTCACCAGGGCTTTCGCCTTGACCGGCCCGCCCATCGACGGGTCGGTATGGCCACCCAGCACGATGTCGATCGTGGCCCCGACACCGGCCTTGATCGCCTGCTGGACCGTACCGGGATCGAAGATCGTGCCAACGGCCACGTTCTCGACCTTGGCGTCGATCAGCGCCTGCAGCACGGGCGTCGTGTCGTTGTAGCCGCCGCCACCCGGATTGTCGGTGCCGTCGGCCACGACCAGAGGTCCGTCCTTGCCTACACCGGCTTTGGCCGCCGCGATCGCATCGGAGATCGGCCGGTAGTCCGACGAACTCTCGTTACGGCGCTTCCAGATCTCGTCGAGCATCGCCGCCGCCACCGCCTTTGCACGCGCCTCGGCCTCCGGCTCGTAACTCACCGCCACCGACGGGCCGGTATAGGGAATATCGGCCCAGGTGAAGCCCGCCTGGACGCTGACCACGTTGATGCCGGGTTCCTTCTCGAAGGCATCGGCCCGGGCCAGCAGGTCGCGCATCAGGCCGGGCTGCGTCGTGCGGCCGTGGTCGGCGCCTTCCAGCATGGCGGGTTGCACCAGCAGGCAGCGCGGCTTCTTCCTGCCCTCCAGCGCCTCCTGCACCAGCGCCGCGACCTGCGCCGCGCGCTCGTAGCCGTCGATATGCGGATAGGTGCGATAGCTCACCAGCGCGTTGGCGTGCTTCGCCATCTTCAGGGTGGCATTGGCATGCAGGTCGAGCGTGGCGACCACGGGAATGTCCGTTCCGACGATGCCGCGCAGCGCCTCGAGCAGCGCGCCTTCGGCATCATCCTCGGTTTCCGTGACCGCCGCGCCATGCAGCGAGAGGCAAATGGCGTCGAGCTTGCCCGCCTTCTTCGCCGCGCCCACGATCATGTCGCGGATCGTCTCCCAGCATTCCTTGGTGAGCTTGCCCGAGGGCGTGGCATTGGCCGCGCCCGCCCACACCGGCTGCCAGCCGTACTTCTTCACCGAATCGATGTAGCCGCCGACTTCGTTCCTGGTGCCGGTGAAGCGCGGCACCATCGCCTCGCCCTCGATCAGCCAGCGCTTGCGGTAATCCTCCAGCGTCGTCGGCAGTTTGCTGAAGGTATTGGTCTCGTGCATGAACTGCGCGATCAGGACGCGATACGCCATCTCTCTACTCCTGCGCCTACAACTTCGCCGTCTTCAGCCACTCCGTCTGGCCTTCCTCGCCCTCGACGCCCATGGTCTCGAGGAAGCGGCTGACCATCATGTAGTAGCCGATGGTGAGGGTGAGCTCGACCAGCGCGCCCGGCGTCAGGAACGCCTGGACCGCCTTCAAGGTCTTGTCCGACGCCTTGACGTTGCGCACGACATCGTCGGCGTAGCGCAGCACGGCCTTCTCGTTGTCGGTGAAGACGGCTGCCTCGATGGTGGCGTCGCGGAGCGCCGCGATCTTCTCCTCGGCGACGCCGGCCTCGCGGCCGATGCGCTCGTGCTGGAAGACCTCGTAGGCGGCGCGGCTGAGTCGGCCGACGCGGATGATCGCCAGCTCGCGCAACACGGGATCGAGTTCGCACTTGTAGAGCAGCGCGTTTCCCATGCGGATGAAGCCCTTCATTCCGTATTCGGAATTGGCCAGCATCTTGTAGATGTTCAGCGTCGGCTTGAGCTTGCCCAGGAACTCGGCGTGCTTGCCCGTGGCGTTTTCGACGTCGTAGTACGGAATGCGCGGCATTGGTCTCCCCTTCAGGCGATAAACCTGAAGGCAAGCCATCTGGCGGTCAACGCGTCAGAGAAGACCGCGCCTGACCAGCGGATTTAACAAGCGGCCCCACGGGCCGGTCAGCACGATCGGCTTCTCGACCACGATCAGCGCGATGCAGGGCTCACCCGGATCGGCGATCGGCTCGTGTCGCTCGGCGCCGGGCCCGACGGCGAAGTCGCCCACGCTGTAGCTGCCGGTGGCGTCGGTATAGCCGCCCTGCAGGCAGACCGTGTACTCGTAGCCGGTATGCTTGTGCTCCGGCAGGCCGCGGCCCGGCTCCAGCCGCAGCAGCGACACCCGGTAGGCATCGCCCGGCACGTCGAGCCGGATCTCGTCGAATTTGCCCAGGATGCGCCGCCAGCCCATGCCGGGGCGGAGATGGGGGACCAGGGGCGGCGGCGCCCATTCGAAGCCGGGCCGGCGAACAGGCGCCTTGGCGCGCGGCTCGACGGCCACCCGGTCGAGGCGCGCCAGCACGCTCTCCAAGGCCGCCTCGTCCAGCGCCGCCCCGGCCTCGCCCTCGATCAGGGCGCCGCCGACGGCGTTCAGCCGGTCGAGCGCGCGCCGGGAGGCCGGGTCGAGCGCCGCGTGCAGCGCCACGGCCAGTGCCGGCCCGTCGGGCAGCGCGCCCGCGGCATAGTCCAGCAACAGCTCTTCGGGGGCCGGATGGCGGCTCATGACTCGTCTTTCTCCAACGCTTCCCGCAGGCGCCCCAGCGCCAGGCGAATGCGGGATTTTACCGTTCCCAGGGGCAGTTTCAGTTCCGCGGCGATGACCGTATGCGTCTTATCCTCGAAAAACGCCTTCCGGATCACCACCAGCTGATCTTCCGACAGCCCGCCCAGGAGTTCCTTCACCCTCGTATACGTCTGCCCGGCCAGGACGGATTTGTCGGCGTCCTCGCCTTCCGGCGCATAGACCACCAGCCAGTCCTCGGTATCGATCGGCCGGGCGCTGCGGCGCAGCAGGTCGATCCGCTTGTTGCGGGCAATGGTGTAGATCCAGGTGACCGCCGACGCCCTGAGGCGGTCGAAGCTGGCGGCCTTCCGCCACACCATGACCAGCGACTCCTGGGCCACTTCCTGCGCGGTCTCTGCATCGGTGCCACCCCGGATGATGAAGGCCTTCACCCGCGGCGCAAAATGGCGGAACAGCGTGGCAAAAGCCGCGCGATCCTGCCGGGACGCGATGGCTTCGATCAGGTCGGCGGCCTCGTCAGCGGACAGCATGCCGGCAGCCTATCCCGGACGGCCCTGCGCGCCGAGGTCCCAGAAAATGCCGGTCATCAGCCGCAGCCCGTCGCGCGCGACGGGTGCCAGCAGATGCTCGTTCGGCGCATGCTGGGAGCAGGCAGCGTAGGAATGCGGCACCCAGACCGTCGGCAGGCCGAGAATGTCGGTGAAAACCTCGTTGGGCAGCGAGCCGCCGAGATTGGGCAACATGTTGGGCTTCTGGCCGCCGGTCTTTTCGATCGAGGCGGAGGCGAATTTTGCCCACGGGTTCTCTGGATCGAGCCGCGTCGCATTCATGATCACGTCGCGCGCCTGCTCGATCTCGATCTGGCCAAAGCCGTGCTTGTCGAGATGGCGTTTCAGGGCCGGGATGATGTCGTGCGGATCGGTGCCAACGACGAAGCGCAGCTGGCAATAGGCAACGGCGCTGGGCGGAATGGCGTTCACCGGCCGGTCGGGGTTGCCGGTCTTGAAGGCCAGCACCTCGAAGCTGTTCCAGCCGAACACGCGCTCCACCGGCGTCAACGATTTCTCGCCCCAGTCCTCGTTGATCTCGGGCGCGCCTTCGCCGGCATCGACGACGGCGTCAGCGAGTGCAGCCCGCACCGAGTTGGTGAGCGTCGTGGGCCGCCACTCCGGCACTTTGATCTGACCGCGCGCGTCGGTGATGGTGGCCAGCGCATGGGCCATGATGATGCCGGGGTTGGCCAAAAGCCCGCCCCAGTTGCCCGAATGGTGCCCGCCCTCGCGCATCGTGAGCTTGAGGTTGAAGTTCATGGTGCCGCGCGTGCCGCCGAAGATGGTCGGCCGGCGATGGTCGAGGCGCGGCCCGTCCGAGCCGATCAGCGCGTCGGCCTTGAGCGCCGCCTTGTTGGCCTTGCAGAAAGCGGCGAGACCGGGCGAGCCGGTTTCCTCGCCGGTCTCGATCAGGATCGTCGAATTGAAGCCCAGCGAGCCGCGCTCCTGCAGTACGCAGGCGAGTGCGGCGATGTTGATCGTGTGCTGGCCCTTGTTGTCGGCGGTGCCGCGGCCATACATGCGATCGCCCTCGATCACGATCTTCCACGGCGACAGGCCGGCGCGCCATTGCTCGTCCTGGCCGCGGATCACGTCGCCGTGGCCATAGGTAAGGACTGTCGGCTTGGCGGGGTCCTCGATCCGGCGGGCGATCAGGAACGGGCCGTATTCGGCGCGCGGGTTGGGCTGCACTTCGCACGCATAGCCGAGCTTGGAGAGCGACTCCGTCATCTCGCCCGAGACGTATTTCTGCAGGGCCGGCATGGAGTCGGTCTCCTGGCTGGTGGTGGGGATCGCCACCCGCCGCTGCAGCTCCTCGAGGAAGCCGCCGTCGTCGAAATATTTCTCCGCGCGCCCGATGGCGCCATCCCGTGTGCCGGTCATGTCTTTTCCTTGGTGGTCAGGTCGCCAAGATAGCAAAATACCGCCTCAAGGGAGGACACAATGCTGACATCGGGCCGCGTCGTTTTCACCGACATGGAGGAAGTCCACTACGGCAAGCCGGCGGCGCAATCGGTCGCAGAGCTGGTGAAGACACATGGCGCAGAGCGCGTGTTCCTGATGGTGAGCGGCACGCTCAACCGGCAGACCGACGAGGTCGAGAAGGTGCGCCGAGCGCTCGGCAACAAGTGCGTCGGAACCTTCGACAGGATGCCGGCCCATTCGCCGCGCTCGGCCATCGTCGCCGCGACTGCCCAGGCCCGCGAGGCGCGGGCCGACCTGATCGTTACCCTGGGCGGCGGCTCGATCACCGACGGCGCCAAGGCGGTTCAGCTCTGCCTCGCCAACGACATCGCGAGTGTCGAAGACATGGACATGATCCGCGCCACCGACGTGAAACCGCCGACGGTGCGGCAGATCTCCATTCCCACGACGCTGTCGGCCGGCGAATTCTCCGGCATCGCCGGCGTCACCAACGAGGCGACCCGGGTGAAGGAGCTGTTCCGCCATCCGCTCACCATCCCGCAGGCCGTGATCCTCGATCCCGAGGTGACGCGCCATACGCCGATGTGGCTGTTCCTGTCGACCGGCATCCGCGCCGTCGATCATTGCGTCGAGGGCGTGTGCTCCAACGAATCGACGGAATTCACCAACGCCTCGGGCTTGCATGGCCTCTCCCTGCTGGCGCGCGGCCTGCCCCGGGTGAAGGCCGACCCGACCGACATGAAGGCCCGGCTCGACTGCCAGATCGGCTCATGGCTCTCGATGGGTGGCCTCGCGGCCGGCGTGCCGATGGGCGCCAGCCACGGCATCGGCTACGTGCTGGGCGCGGTGTTCGACGTGCCGCACGGCCACACTTCCTGCATCATGCTGCCTTCGGTCATGCGCTGGAACAAATCGGCCAACGCCGATAGTCAGGCGCTGATCGCCAACGCCATGGGCCGTCCCGGCAAGGACGCCGGCGACGTGCTCGACCAATTCATCCGCGGCCTCGGCATGCCTAGAAGTCTTTCCGAAGTGAAGATCGGCAAGGAGCATTTCGACCGCATCGCCCAGCAGGCGATGGGCACGCCCTGGATCCCGCGCAACCCTCGGCCCATCCCGACGCCGGCCGAGGTGAAGCAAATCCTCGAATTGGCCGCCTGACGCCCGATCGCAAGGAGTATCGCGATGATTCCCGACGAGCTGCGCGCCCGCTACCGAAGCGCCCGGAAGATCCGGACCGAAGGTGCCATCGGCAACCTCTTCGACGGAGTGTCGATCACGGCGCATGGCCTGGACACCAGGCTGCTGGCCTGGCCGGGCACGGGTTTCCAGACCGAAGCCGTCCATGTGACGACGGTGAAGCCCGGCCAGCAGAGCGACCGATACACCTACGGTCTGGCCGAGGAGGCGATCCTCTGCCGCTACGGATCTGCCGAAGTCTGGCTGCGCGGCCAATGGGTCACCCTCAAACCCGGCGACATCGCCTATGTCCCGGAAGGCCTGGACCGCCAGATTCGAAATCCGGCGACGAACCGCGCCGATGCGATCCTGGTCCATCAGATCTGCCCTCCCCAGTTCGACCTCTATGCCGAAGGCAGCTACTACAACAACCGGCTCGGCGTGATGAACTTCGAGTCGATTGAAAAGGCTGCGATCAACGCCCCCCGCGTCGAGCCGCCGCCACCGCAGCAGATGACCTTCAACGACGATCAGCCCGCCGTTCGAGCCCAGAACCTCGCGCCGGAAGACGTAAGGGCTAGGGGGGCGCTGTTCAACGTGCTCGAAGGCGCAGCCTTCACGGGAATCGGCCTGCCGATGCGCCTCGTCCTGTGGCCCGGCGCAGGCACCCGCCTCGTCGGCTTCAACTATGCCTACTGCGGAACCGGCGTCGACGACATCAGCCACAAGCACCCGGTCTCAGACGAATTCCTGGTGATGTGGAGTGGATCCGGCCAGTTCTTCATCGGCGGGATCGGCTGGATCGACGCCGAGGAAAACGACGTGATCCTGGCGCCTTGCGGAATCGTGCATGGCCACCGCAGCACGGCGGAACGCGGGCCGTCCATGATGGGCGGATTCGCATCGCCACCGCAGATGGATCTCGTGATCCCGACACCCTACTATAAGGACGGCCTCTACATCCATCCGCCGGATAGACAGCTGACGGAAGCGGAGATGCGCGCGGCCGACCTGATTCGTTAGGGAGTCCGCTTCTTCCGCTTGGCCACTGATTCGGCTAGCAGGCAGAGGATCTCCCACATCATGGTGACGCCGACCAGGGCGGTGTTGCCGCTCATGTCGAAGGGTGGCGAGACTTCGACGACGTCGCCACCCACCATGTCGAGCCCTCGCAGGCCGCGCAGCATGCGCTGCGCCTCGTGCGGCGTGTAACCGCCGATCTCGGGTGTGCCGGTGCCCGGCGCGAAGGCCGGATCGAGGCCGTCGACGTCGAAGCTGACATAGGTGGGGCCGCTGCCCACCACGCGGCGGGCCTCGGCGATCACCTTGTCGACACCCAGGTCGAAATACTCCTCGATGGTGATCACCCGCATGCCCTGGTCGACCGCCCACTGGTTGTCGTCGCGCTTGTAGAGCGAGCCGCGGATGCCGATCTGCACTACGCGCTTGGGGTCCAGTAGCCCCTCCTCGACGGCGCGGCGGAACGGCGTGCCATGGGTGTATTTGTAGCCGCCGAAATAGGTGTCCCAGGTGTCGCTGTGGGCGTCGAAATGTACCATGCCGAGCGGCCGGTTCCTGCTCCCGGCGCCAGCGATGGCGCGCATGATGGGCAGCGTGACGAGATGGTCGCCGCCGGCCGACAACGGCACGGTGCCGGCGGCGTGGATCCTGGCGAAATGCTTTTCGATCCGTTCCAGCGAATCGTCGAGGCTGGCAGGATTGACCGGCGCGTCGCCGAGATCGCCGCACTTGGCCAATTCATAGGGCGCCACGCCCGTCACGTGATGAACACGGCGCATCATGGTGGAAAGATCGCGCATCTGGCGCGGGCCGTGCCGCGCGCCCGGCCTGTTGGTGGTGCCGCCGTCCCACGGCACGCCTACCATGCCGATCTCGACCTCGGCCGGATCGCGGAACAGCGGCAGGCGCATGAAGGTGGCGACGTCGCCGAAACGCGGGGTGACCGTGCCGGAGACCGGCTGGGGGAAGTCCTTCGGGTCGGTCATTTCGCCTGCAACAGCGCCTTGCGCGCCGTCACGAATTCCTCGACCGCTGCCACGAAGCGGTCACCCTCGGCCTCGCCGATCATGACGTTGAGCGCCACGAAGCCACGCCGCGCGATCCAGATGCCCGCCGCCATCATATCGAAGAAGAACAGCTCCTTGGCGTCCTGGCTGCCGGCGGCGATGTCGGCCGCGGTCCGGATCGGCCGCGACGTGGCATGCGCCGTCATCATCGAGCCGATGCCGGAGAACTGGAACGCCACCTTGTTCCTGGCGCAGATCGCGTTCAGCCGCTCGCGGATCTTCTCGCCGCGGCCATTGAGCTCCGCCGCCGCCGCGGGCGTGTAAACCTCTCCGTAGCCCGCGACGCCTGCCGCCATGGTGAGCGCATTGTTGTTGAAGGTGCCGGCGTGGGGCAGCGAGTCGGCCTTGGTCGGGTCGAACAGCTCCATGATGTCGCGCCGGCCGCCGAAGGCGCCGAACGACATGCCGCCACCGATGTATTTGCCGAGCGTCGTCATGTCGGGAATGACGCCGTGTTTCTCCTGCAAGCCGCCCGGCGCCAGACGCGAGGTCATGACCTCGTCGAAGATCATGGTGATGCCGCGAGACTTCGTCTCCTCGCGCACCATCTTCAGAAATCCGACGTCGCCCGGCAGGCAGCCGTGGCTGCCCTGCATCGGCTCGAGCAGGACCGCGAACAATTCCTCGCCGTGCCTGGCCAGCAGTGCGCGCGTGCCCTCGATGTCGTTGTAGGGCGCCACGACGAACTCGTAGGGGATGTTCACCGGGCTGCCGCCGCTCACGAAATAGAGCACGCCGCCGTGGTAGCCGCCGTGGAACACCATGACCTTGGTGGCCTTGGTCCGCCCCTTGCGCTGGGCGAAGACGCGGGCGCCGGCGAGCGCCATCACATTGCCCTCGGTGCCGGAGTTGGTGAAGCGCACCAGGTCGATCGAGGGCATGCGGTCGGCGATCATCTTGGCGAGCTTGGCCTCGTTGGCGTTGCGGCCGCCGTAGTTCCAGCCGTGATCGAGCGCGCGGTCGATGGCGGCGCGGATCACCGGATGCGAGTGGCCGTAGATGCCGGCGGTATATTCGCCCAGCACGTCGATGTATTCGTGGCCGTCGGCGTCCCACAGGCGGCAGCCCTCGCCGCGCACGACGGTGAGTGGAAATGGCGAGTTGTGCAACGTGGTGCGGGTGTTGCCGCCCGGCATCGCCTCACAGGCCTCGTGGTGACGGCCGAGGCTTTTTGGATTGCGGTCGGCATAGGCCTGGCGCGCCTCGATGAGCGCGGACTGCAGATCCGAATTGACCAAGGCTTGATCGGGCACGTCATTCTCCTCGCGTTGTGGCGAGAGTATCACACCACGTTCAGCTCCCGGATAGGCCGCCCTGCGGATATGCGTTCATAACCGAAGGGACTGAGATCGATCGTGCGATAGCTGCCATGCACGATCAGCTCGGCAACGGCGCGGCCGACGGCCGGCGACTGCTGGATGCCGTGGCCGGAAAAGCCGGTAGCGAAGATCAGGCTTTCGATCCCGGGATGTCGACCGACGATGCCGTTCTGGTCGAAGATGTTGTACTCGTAGTAACCCGCCCACGAATTCACCACCTTGGCCGCCTCGAAGGTCGGCACCCGCCCGGCCAGCGCCGGCCAGACCATGTCGTCCCATTCGGCATGCTGCACTTCGAGCGGCGGCTCGGCCGGATCGTTGCCGGCGGCCGGCGTCGTACCGGCAAGATAGAAGCGGCCCTCGGGCCGGAACCATACGCCCGACGGATCGATGGTGAGCGGGGTGAGACCCGGCGGCTCACGGACATCCACGACGAACACCGAGCGCCGCCTGGGCTCGACCGGCAGCGCGATGCCGGCCGTCGCCGCCACCTGCCCCGACCATGGCCCCGCCGCCAGCACGACCGTGCCGGCCTCGATCCTTCGTCCTGAACGCAAGGTGACCGCGTTCGGCACCAGTTCCATCACTTCGTCAGCGATGTACTCGGCGCCGAGCTCGCGTGCCTTGCGCCTAAAGCCCTGCATCAGCGCCGGGCCGTCGAACCAGCCCTCGTTGGCGGTGCCATGCGAGGCGAGCGTGATGCCGTCGGTCGAGATCCAGGGAAACCGCGCCGCCAGTGCCGCCGGTTCGAGCAGCTCGACCGAACATTTCTCGCCGCGCTGAACCGCGTGGTTGGCGCGCAGCACCGCCTCACCTGCCGGCGACGCGAGGAAGAGATAGCCCGGCTCCTTCAGGCCCAGATCGACACCCAGCAGCTCCGGCGCGCGGCGCAGGAAGCCAATGCCGTAGCGCGAGAGATGGATGTTGAGTGGCGTCGAGAACTGCTGGCGGATCGAACTCGCCGACAATGCCGACGAAGCTCGCGCGTAACTGGGATCTCGCTCCACCACCGCGACTGTGCCGGAGAAGTTTGGATCGCTCTTGAGATGGTAGGCGACGGACGATCCCATCGCGCCGCCACCCACAATGACGACATCGTAGCGGTCAGGCATCGGGCACACGCACCCAGCCCTCCATCAGCCGGCGGGCGGAGCGGCTCATCATCACCTTGCGCACCGTCCACTGCCCGCCCTCTTCGCCGGCCTCGGCGCCGACGCTCAGCGTTCCCGAAGGATGGCCGAAGCGCACGCGGCCATCGGCCCCGGTCGGCGCCAGGCGCGAAACGACCGTGCCGGGGATCGCCGCGGCGGCCGCGATGGCGACCGCCCCCGTGCCGGTCATCGCATGGTGCAGCACGCCCATGGAGAAGATGCGGGCCAGCAGGTCGATCGAGCCGGCCTCGACAGCACGGCCATCCGACGCCGTGTAAGGGGCGGGCTTGGCCACGAACGCGAGCTTGGGCGTGTGCGGCCGCTTCTGTGTCGCCTCCTCGGTCGTGGCGACCAACCCCATGGCGACGGCTCCGAGCGCGCGCACGGCCTCGACGCGCCGCAGCAACGCCTTGTCACCGTTGATGTCGCCCTGAAGTTCCGTACCTTTCAGGCCGAGCCTGCCGGCATCGACGAAGATCGTCGGGTTGCCGGCGTTGATCAGCGTCGCCTCGATCCTGCCGACGCCCGGCACATCCAGCGTGTCGAGGCGATTGCCGGTCGGAAACATCGCGCCCCCGGCGCCGTCGCCTTCCTCGTCCGCCGCGGGATCGAGGAACTCCACCTTCACCTCGGCGGCCGGGAAGGCCACGCCATCGAGCTCGAAGCCGCCAGTTTCCTGCACCTCGCCACCCTGCATGGTCACGTGGTTGACGATCTTCTTCCCGATGTTGGCCTGCCAGATGTTTACCGTCGCGGTACCATCGGCCGGCCCCTCGACCAGGCCCATGCTGAGGGCAAACGGGCCGACGGCGGCGCTCAGGTTGCCGCAATTGCCCGACCAGTCGATCACCGGCGCGTCGATCGCCACCTGGCCGAAGCGATAATCGACATCGCAGCCCTCGCGCTCGGACCGGGAGATGATGACGACCTTGCTGGTGCTCGAGGTCGCCCCGCCCATGCCGTCGGTGTGCTTGCCGTAGCGGTCGGGGCTGCCGATCACACGCATCAGGATACGGTCGCGTGCCTCCGGCTCCGACGGCAGATCTTGGGCGAGGAAGAAAACACCCTTGCTGGTGCCGCCACGCATGTAGACGGCGGGAATGCGGAGCTGCTTCATGGGCCTTTTGCGTTCGTCCCTTCCCGGTTCCGTTGCCAGGGCCAGCGCCCGCTCACCTCGAGCTCCAGCGCGAAGCTGAGCAGCGTGCGGATCGCCACGATGACCGCGAGCACGCCGAGATTCTGCAGCGTCGGCTCGACGGCGACCGTGCCGATAATGTCGGCAATCACCAGGAATTCGAGGCCGAGCAGGATCGCACGGCCGAGATCGGCCCGCAGTTCCTGGTAAGAGTCCTGGAAGGAGGTCCCCCGCATCAGCCGAAGCAGGCACACGCCGCAAGCGACCGCGGCGCCGGCGACCAGGACCACCACACCGGCCAGTTCGACGACGTGCCCGGCCGCGACGGCGAATTGATCGATCTGCATGGCTCTCTCCCCTCGTCGCTCAGCGTCTCCGCCAGGCCTGCAGGCGGCCGAGCAGGAAGCGGTCCGCCAGCAGATGCAGCGCCTTCACGGAGGCCGACGTCGCCACAATGACGAGGCAGAGCGCGGCCGCGGCGGCCGTGGCGCCGGTCTCTTCGATGTTCACCGCCGCGACGGAGGCAAGTTTGGTGTCGGGGGCGTAGAGGAAGATCACCGACGACACCGTCGTCATGGCGTTGACGAACAGGTAGATCGCGATGTCGAGGATGGCCGGCAGGCAGATTGGCGCCGTCACGCGGCCGAAGGTCTTCCAGATCGGGACCTTGAGCGAAGCCGACACCGATTCGAACTCGGGATCGATCTGCTTCAGCGCCGTCGTCGCCGTGAGATGGCCCACCGTGTAGAAATGCGCCACCGTGTTGATCACCAGGATCGCCATGGTGGCGTAGAGGAAGTTGAGGGGGTTGTTGGGGGCGTTGAAGAAGAAGATGTAGCCCAGTCCCAGCACGATGCCGGGGACCGCCATCGGCAGGAAGGCGAGCAGTTGGACAGCGCTGCGCACCACGCCGAAGCCCTTGGTCTTTTCGTTCAGCCACGCGCCCACGAACATCAGTGCCGTGCCGGCGATCGCCGCGCCTGCCGCCATGCGCAGCGAGTTGAAATAGGACTCCCAGCCGTTGGAGTCGAAATTCGCGAACTCGTAGTTGGCCAGCGTCAGGCTGAGGTTGTAGGGCCAGTACTTGATCAGCGATCCCCAGGCGGCCATGCCGAGGATGGCGAGGATGCCGGCCGAGACCAGGGTGCAGAACGCCGTGAAGAACAGGTCGCGGCCGAACTTGGGCTTGGGGACGAGCGGCACGGCGCGCGCGGTGAGCAGCGCCACCTGCTTCCTCTGCACCAGGTGGTCGACCACGAAGGCGAGCGCCGCCGGCGCCAGCAGCACCATGCCGACAACGGCGCCCATCGAGAAATTCTGCTGGCCGATCACCTGTTTGTAGACGTCGGTTGCCAGCACGTTGAAGTTGCCGCCGATCACCTTGGCGATGCCGAAATCGGTGATCACCAGGGTGAACACCACCAGCGCGGCACTGATCAGGCCGTATTTCGCCCCGGGCAGGGTGACGGTGAAGAAGACGCGGAGCTTGGAGGCGCCCAGCGCGTCGGCTGCCTCGTAGAGCCGCGCATCGGCAGTCGCGAGCGCCGTCACCAGGATCATGATGGCGTGCGGCAGACAGTAGAAGACCTGGGCGATCACGATGCCGTCGAAGCCGTAGATCGAGCCACCGATCAGGCCCTTGAAGAAGCCCTGGTTGCCGAACAGATAGACCAGCGCCAGGCCGGGCAACAGCGAGGGTGCGAAGATCGGGATCAGCGAAATGCCCTGGAACAGCCATTTCGCCGGCAGCGCGGCCCGGGTCAGCGCATAGGCGTAAAGGAAGGCGACCGGCACCACGATCGCGGTGCAGACCGCGGCGACGTGGAGGCTGTTGAGCGCCGAGTTGAAGAGCGCCGGCGTCGAGAAATACGAAACGTAGTTGGCGAGCCCGACATAGCGACCATCGCCGTCCTGGAAGCCTTTGGCCAGCAGCGCCCACAGCGGCAGGCCGACGATCAGCAGCAGAACCCCCGCCAGGGCGACCAGGCCGCCGCGCATCAGCAGGTCGTCGCGCGACAGGTTCAGGCGCAGGCCGATCTTCGGTGCCGAGGTCGTGAGGCTCACCCCGGCCCCCTCACGCGGCGTAGACCCTGACCCGATCGGGGGGCAGGGCGACGTCGAGACGGCTGCCGATCGCGACGCCGAGGTCGCGGATCAGGTTGCTCGAGAAATCCGCCACCAGGGCGACATCGCTGTCGCCCTGCACCTTGAGCGTGGCGCGGCAGAAGGCGCCGACGAAATCGAGTTCGGCCACGTCGACTGCCACCCGGTTGGCGATGTCGGCCGGCAGATCGCGGACCCGGACATCCTCGGGCCGGATGCTGAGCCGCACGGCCGTGCCCACCGCCAGGCCGTCCTGGGCCGGACAGGCGAAGGCGCGGCCGCCGATCTTGACGCGCTCCGGCGCCTCGAGCGTTCCGCTGAGGAAATTCATCGAGCCGACGAAGTCGGCGACGAAGGCAGTTGCCGGCTGGCGGTAGATCTCCTGCGGGGTGCCCACCTGTTCGATGGCACCGTGGTTCATCACCACGATGCGGTCGGCCATGGTGAGCGCCTCCTCCTGATCGTGCGTCACCATGATGGTGGTGACACCGAGCGTCCGCTGCAGGGCCTTGATCTCGTGACGAAGCCTCAACCGCACGCGGGCGTCGAGCGCCGACAGCGGCTCGTCGAGCAGCAGCAGGCCGGGCGAGGTCGCAAGCGCGCGCGCCAGCGCCACGCGCTGCTGCTGGCCACCCGAGAGCTGGGCGGGATATTTGGATCCCGAATCGGGCAGTCCGACCAATGCCAGCAACTCGTCGACGCGACGGGCGATCGTCGCCCGCGCCTGGCGGCGACTGACCAGCCCGTAGCCGACGTTGTCGGTGACCGTGAGGTTGGGAAACAACGCGTAGGACTGGAAGACGATACCGAAATCGCGCTGGGCCGGCGGCAATCCCGAGACGTCGCGGCCCTTTTGCCGGATCGTGCCCGAGGTCTGCGGGTCGAGGCCTGCGATGGCGCGCAGCAAGGTCGTCTTGCCGCACCCCGAGGGCCCGAGGAAGCAGACGAATTCACCCTCGGCGATATCGAGAGAGATATCGCCGAGAGCTGAGAAGTCGCCGAAGCGCTTGGAGAGGTTGCGAACCTCGAGGTAGTTCGTCATGCGGCCTGCGGGAGGCCGATCACTTGGCCTTCGGCGCCGACTTGCCGTCGTAGCGCTTGGTCCATTCCGCGAGGATGCGCGCGCGGTTCTTGGCCATCCACTCGACATCCATCTTGGCCATCATCTTCTCGCCGTCGGGCGGGTAGTTGGCCGGCATCGACTTGACGGCCGGGTTGGCGACGATGGCGTAGTACTTGCCGTACATCTCGTTGGCCTTGAGCGAGGCCGAGTAGTCGGCGAGCTTCTTGGCCGCCTCGAGGTTCTTGGTGCCCTTCATGATGGCCGTGACTTCCATCTCCCAGCCGAGGCCTTCCTTGGGCACGATCAGGTCGATCGGCGCACCCTTGGTCTTCTCTGTGGCGCCGCGCATGTCGAAGCCGATGCCCATCAGGCGTTCGCCCTTGGCGGCCTGCACGCAGGGCGCCGAGCCGGAGTGGAGGTACTGCGCCACGTTCTGGTGCAGCGCGTCCATGAACTTCCAGCCCGCGTCCTCGCCCATGATGGTGAGCCAGCCCGCGACCGTGAGATAGCCGGTGCCAGACGAGGCCGGGTTCGGCATCACGATCGAGTCCTTGTACTCGGGCTTGGTGAGATCGGCCCAGCTCGTGGGCTTGGCCTTCTTGCCCTTGGCAGCTTCGGCGGTGTTGAAGCACAGCACGGCGAGATAGGCGTCCATGCCGACCCAGATCTCGGGGTTCTTGCCGCTCTTGAACATCGGCTTCAGCGCCGCGGCGCCGGCCGGCGTGTAGGGTTCGATCATGCCCATGCTGGCGAACAGGCCGACGCTCGAGGCGGCGAGGCCCCAGATCGCGTCGGCGCGGGGATTGTCCTTCTCGGCGATCAGCTTGGCCGTCACCACGCCGGTCGAATCGCGCACCCAGGCGATCTCGATCGTGGGATTGTCGGCCTCGAAGGCCTTCTTGAAGGGTTCGAGCTGCTCGTTCTCGAGCGCCGTGTAGACCGTCAGCTTGGTCTTTTGCGCCCAGGCGTTGCCGCCAAAGCCGGCGGCCGCGAGCACGGTCGCACCGGCCAGCACCACGCGTCGCAGAATTGAAGTCTTGCCCATTTTTATCTCCCCGTCCGGCGACATTCCGGTCGCCTCGCTACACGCGCCCCATGACGCATCCGTGACAGCACCTATCCCCAGCGTGCCGCCCTTCATAAAACCTTAACATGAGGATGGGGATGGGCAAGGCCGTCATGCTACGGTTGCCTAGCAAGAGGAGAGCCAGAATGGACGGCACGGCGCTGTCGGCGCGTCACTCACTGTCGCCGGAAATTACCCAGCTGGTCGCCCGGCACAAGCCCGGCGGCCCCCTGGAACGGGCGTTTTACACGGCCCCGGAGGTCTTTGCCGCCGACCTGGCGCGCATCCAGCACCGCCATTGGCTGTTCGCCGGCTACGCCTTCCAGGTCCCCAAGCCGGGCAACTACTTCACCTACCAGGTGGGGACCGAATCGATCATCGTCGTGCGCGGCCGCGCCGGCGAGATCCGCGCCTTCCACAACGTCTGCCGCCATCGCGGCTCCCGGATCTGCAGCACAGAGCAGGGCCATGCCCACCGGCTGGTCTGCCCCTATCACCGCTGGACCTACGAGCTCGACGGCGCCCTGGTGCTCGACACGCGCCGCGAGTTCGGCGTCGACAAGGAAAGCCTGTCGCTGAAGCCGGTGGCGATCGTGGATGCCGCCGGCCTGCTGTTCGTCTCCTTGAGCGACCAGCCGCCGGACTTTTCCGAGGCGTTGGCCACCATCCGCCGCAAGATGGCGCCGCACGCCATCGGCCGCGCCAAGATCGCACATCAGGTCGACTATATCGTGAAGGCGAACTGGAAGATCGTGTTCGAGAACAACCGCGAATGCTACCACTGCCCGCCCAACCACAAGGAATACAACACCGCCGCCTACGACGTGCAGCGTGACGCCGCCATGCTCGATCCCTCGCTGCAGCCCGGCATGGACGCCATCGTGGCCCGGGCCAACGCCCGCTTCCGCGCCCTCGGCCTCGACGAGGGCGACGCGCTCTCGACCATGACCGGCGTGTCGTGGCGCTGCCATCGCACGCCGGTGGTCGAGGGCTTCGTGACGCAAAGCATGGACGGCAAGCCGCTGTCCTGCCTGATGGGTGACATCAAGGAATGGGACTCCGGCACCTTGCGCACCACCGTGTTCCCCAACTTCTGGCAGCACACCAATTGCGACTATGCCGCTGCCGCGCGGCTGACGCCGATCGGACCCGACGAAACCCACGTCCGCGGCTACTGGCTGGTCGACGAGAAGGCGGTCGAGGGCAAGGATTATACGCTCGATCGCCTGCTGCCGATCTGGGACCTCACCAACAAGCAGGACTGGAAGATCTGCGAGGACCAGCAGGCTGGCGTCAGCTCCCTGGCCTATACGCCCGGCCCCTACTCTCTCGTGCGTGAACGCAACGTGGCGCATTTCCTCGACTGGTATCTCGGCGAGCTCAGGACGTGACCGTTCCGTCTCAGGCCCGCATCGTCGTCATCGGCGGCGGCGCGGTCGGCTGCTCCATCGCCTATCACCTGGCCAAGATGGGCCAGCGCGACGTCGTCGTGCTGGAGAAGAGCGGGCTGACGCACGGCTCGACCTGGCACGCCGCCGGCCTGGTGGGGCAACTGCGCAGCAAGCGCAACCTCACGCGCCTGATGCAGTACAGCGCCCAGCTCTACGGCCGGCTGGAAGCCGAGACCGGACAGGCGACGGAATGGAAGCCGGTCGGCAGCCTCCGGCTCGCCTCCTCCCCGGAACGCTGGAGCGAGCTCAAGCGCATGGCGACGACGGCGCGCAGCTTCGACTTCGAGCTGCACACGCTCAGCCCGAAGGAAGCGCAGGAAAAATTCCCGCTGATCACGCTGGGCGGCGTCGTGGGCGCGGTATTCGTGCCCAACGACGGCTCGGTCGAACCCTCCAGCCTCACCATGGCGTACGCCAAGGGCGCACGCGCGGGCGGTGTGCGCATCGTCGAGGGCGTGCTGGTGCAGGGCTTCGAATTCGACGGCCGGCGCGTCAAGCGCGTGCTCACCGACCAGGGCCCGATTGACTGCGAGATCGTGGTCAATGCCGCCGGCATCTGGGCGCGCGACGTGGCCAGGATGGCAGGCGTGGAAGTTCCGGCCGGTGCGGTCGAGCACCAGTACATGATCACCGAGAAGAGCGACGCCATCCCCAGGGGCCTGCCGACGCTGCGCGATCCCGACAACATCTTCTATCTAAAACCCGAGCCCGGGGCGCTGGCCATCGGCGGCTGGGAGCAGGGCACTCCGACCTTCGGCAGCAAAGGCGTCCCCTTCTCCTTTGGCCGCGAACTCTTCCAGGCCAACCAGGACCGGTTGGAAGCCTTCCTGCTGCCGGCCGCGGAACGCCTGCCGATCCTGAACGAGCTCGGCATCCGCACCGTGATCAACGGCCCGATCCCGATCTCGCCCGACGGCGAGCCGATCATGGGCCTCGCCCCGGAGCGCGATAATTTCTACGTGGCCTGCGGTTTCACCTCGGGCATCGCCGCGTCCGGCGGCGCCGGCAAGGCGATGGCCGAATGGATCGTCGAGGGCGAGCCCGGCCTCGACCTCTGGGCCTTCGACGTCCGCCGCTTCGGCAGCCACCACATGAGCGCCCGCTATCTCGCCGAGCGCAGCGTCGACAGCTACTGGCGCTACTACCAGATCCACTATCCGATCGAGGAACTCACGAGCGCGCGCGGCGGCCGGCGCTCGCCGCTCTATCCGCTGCTGGCCCAGAAGAACGCCGTGTTCGGCTCGCGCTTCGGCTGGGAGCGGCCCAACTGGTTCGCAGCCCCCGGCACCGAGGCGATCGACAAGCCCTCGTTCGAGAGCCGGCCCAACTGGTTCGGCCCGGTCGCGGCCGAGTGCCAGGCCGCGCGCGAGCGCGCCGTGCTGATCGACCAGAGCTCCTTCTCCAAGTACGAGATTTCCGGGCCCGGTGCCTTTGCCGCCCTGCAGCGGCTCGCTGCCAACGACCTCGACAGGCCGGCGGGATCGCTGATCTACACCC
>NZ_SCVH01000154.1 GCF_004296935.1 Reyranella sp. | reverse complement strand
TCTACACGCTCGACGGCGCGGCCGCGGCGCGACGCGACCGCGCCGTGCAGGCGGCGGACGATGCGCAAAAGGCCTACGACGACGCGCGGATGGCCGAGGGCGGCGCGGGTTAGCGCTCCTCAGGCCTCGACTTTCAGCAGGTCGTTGGCCAACAGCACTTCGCCGTCGAAATGCGCCTTGGCCTCGGCGATCCATTCCGGTTCGGTGCCGGGACGCGGCGCCGGCACCGGATGGTTGAGCACCAGAGTGCGGACTCCGGCGGCGCGCGCGGTCTGGGCAGCCTGTGCGATGTCGGAATGATAGTCGAGAATATCGCGAAACCGCTGCAGCGGCACCTTCTCGACCACCTGTCGGCGGATCACGGTCTGGACATAGACATCGGCGCCGCGGCAGAGGCTCGCGAGTCCGGCGCAGGGCACCGTATCGCCGGCAATCGTCACCACCTTTCCTTCGGCCTCGATGCGAAAGCCGACCGTCGGATGCACTGGACTGTGATCGGTCGGCGCCGCCATCACGCGAATGCCGCCGGCTTCCCACACCAGCCCCTCGGACACCTCGCGCACCGTTACCTGCGGCCGGTGCGGCAGGTCGGCGTGGTGCGCCATGCGGTAATGGATGTCGTTCTCGAGCATCGCCAATGTGGCGTCGGTGAATTTCCCGAAGCCCACCGGGCCGAAGGCCTGCAGCGGCCTTGGATCGGTATTGGTGATCCAGCGCGTCGTGATGACGTCGTTATAGTCGGTGGTGTGATCGCTGTGCATGTGGGTGACGAACAGAGCGGCAAGGTCGCGCGCCGTCATGCCGACGGCCACGCCACGCATCAGCACGGCGCGGCCGCAGTCGAACAGCAGGTCGGTCTGGCCGATGCGGACCAGCGTGGAGGGGCCAGCCCGGTCGGCGGCGACCATAGGCGAACCGCTGCCGAGGATGATGACTTGCATGGAGGATCTTTCGGAGGAGGGAAGGGTCAGCCGTTCGACAGTCGCGGCCATTCGCGCGACGGCCGCAGCAGCGTATCCCGTGCCTGGTCGACCTTGTTCATGAGATAGGTCGATCCCGAATGATCGGGATGGACGAGGCTGGCCAGGCGCCGGTGCGCTGCCCGGATGGCCGCCTCGTCGGCTCCGGGCGCAAGGCCCAGGACATCGAGAGCCTCGGCGCGTGACATGCCGTCTTGCCGCGGTGCCGGCAGGGCGGCGTGCTGGACGTAGGCCTCGAGGACGGCCGCCGCGCGCTGGACAGTCTCAGGATCGGGGGCCATCGCCATGTCGAAGGGTCGCGCCTTCGGCCGAAAGTACTCGAGAAGCGCGCGCAACGGCTGCAGCATCGCCCGCCATTTCAGGAAGGTGGCGCCGGCCAGCATGCCGGCACCGAGCAGCATCGCCGCCGACCATCGTCCGTCGGTGATCATCCAGGCAAGAACAGGAACGCCAGCGAGAATAAGAAGCAGCAGCATCCAGCGGCTGACGCGGATCATTGTTGGCGGATCGGTGTGGATGAACCAGTCGAAAAATTTCGCAGCCGTTGCCAGCACGGAAAGGCCGAGCACGATGGCGCTGATGATGACGGCATAGTCCATCGCCGAACACTAGCGGCACCGCCGCGGAAAATCAGCCTTCAGTTCTTCAAATTTCGGAATGTCCTTCGCAAAACGCCGCGTCTAGTATTCGCGCCACACGGTAACGAGGGGGTGCGGCAAATGGTTGAGCCGATCAGAGAAACGCCTGCCAAGACAGTCGCTCCTGACGCCCCGCTGATCACGCCGCTCGTCACCGATGGCGCGGAGCCGAATCTGCCGGCGCGCAAAGCCTCGATCGACGAATTCCTCAAGCGCAACGCCGAAGTGCTGGAGAAGGATCGCGCCGAATTCCAGACCTACCTGGTCGCCAAGCAGGAAGCCGCGACGCAGAAGGCGAGGGCCGCCGAGGCCGTGGCGCCGGCGCGCAAGACCCGGATGAGCCGGCGCACCATGCTGAACGTCGCCGTCGGCACCGCAGGCGTCGCCGAAGCGGCCGTGCTCGGCTATCACGCGCTGGGCGGCGGCTCGTCGTCGGATACCGGAGTCTTCCAGGTCGCCGGTTCGGGCGCCCAGCAGGAACACATCGTCCGCGAGATCGTCGACTCCAGGGCCGACGTCAAGGGACGCAGCCTCGGCCAGTGGATCGCGCTGCTGCCGACCAAGCTCGGTGGCGGCACCTATGCGCTCGATCTCAATTCCAACCGGGTGCTGGCCTCGATCTGGTACTGGACCTACGGTGACTACAGCCCGATCAGTCACCATCTCTGCGCCTTCCCGAGTTCTGATCCCTATCACGGCTTCGAATTCGTCAACTCGACGCAGGGCGGCAAGAACTCGCTGATCTACGGCATCCCCACGGCTACCACCGATCCGGCGCCGGGCACCAACATCTATCGCGTCCGCTTCGACGGCACGCAGATGCAGATGGTCGAGAACGTCTCGGAGTCGACCGGTCTCGGGCTCGGCGTCCACGTCACCGTCAATCCCAAGGATGCCCAGTCCTATTTCGTCACCGACGGCCAGAAGGACATCGCCGCCTGCTTCGACCGCACCACGTCGAAGGTGAAGGCGGCGCTCAAGTTCGACTGGAAGCCCAACGTGCCCGATCTGCGCGATGCCTGGATCAAGGGCGGCACGCTCACCATCAAGAAGATCTACCCCGACGCCAAGACCGGCCTCTATGACTACCGCGGCACCAAGGGCAACAAGATCGACTGGGAAATGGTGCCCATGGGCGAGTTGTTCGTCGAGGAAGGCTCGTTGCCCGGCGACGCGCCGCTTACGCTCACCGGCGCCGACGGCACGATCTGGCATCCCGAAGGCCGCTGGGCCGCCACCGTTGTGCGTCTCTGCGGCGGCATCTGTATCCTCGACCCCGAGAAGAACTTCGATCCGGCGGCCTTCCTGCAGTTCAACAAGGATTCGCAGGACCAGTATCCGGTCGAGCAGATCGACAAGGACACGTGGAAGGTCACCTTCGACAAGATCCATTCGCCCGGCCACGAGATCGGCTTCTCGCCCGACGGCAAGTTCCTGGTGATGATGAACAACCTCCGGGAAAACAACTGCTCAGTCTTCAGCACCAGCGATCCCGATCCGAAGAAGTGGAAGAAGGTGGCGCACGTCGAGGACCCACTGTGGCGCGGCAAGTATCCGAACCCGTTCCATATGGTCTTCTCGATGGACAGCTCCAAGCTCTACCTGTCCATCCTGCATCCCTCGCCGGCCTCCAGTGGCCTCATGGTGGTCGACACCAAGACCTGGAAGATCATCAAGGAGATCCAGGGCATCGGCCCCGACCTTCAGACGCCGGCGATCACCTACGACGGCAAGTATGTGCTGACGCCGTTCAGCGGCTTTCAGCGCCAGTCGAGCGGCATCGCGGTCGTCGACACCTCGACCGACACGCTGGTCGGCATCCTGCCGAGCAATGGCGGGCACCATGATTGCGTGATCATCCCGACCAAGCTGGAGCACATGAAGCACACGCGCTCCTGTACGCTCTGAGTGGGCACGCTTTGAGGCTGCTCGCCAGCCTTGCCCTGCAGAACCTCGGGCGCCGCAGGGCGCGCAGCTTCCTGCTGATCGCCGCGGTGGCGATCGGCAGCGGTGTCGTCTTCACCGGCGCCACCCTGATGCGCAGCATCGACGATAGCATGGCGGTGGGTTTCACGCGTCTCGGCGCCGACATGATGGTGGCGCCCGAGGGCGCGCTCACCAACATCACGGCGGCCCTGCTCACGGTCGAGCCCACCGATTTGGTGCTCGACGCCGATGTCCTGGCCAAGGCGCGGCTCGCCAGCATCGCGCGGGCCGCCCCTCAGAAGATCGTGCGGGTCGAGCATTCCGGCATCGGCAGCCATCACGAGCTGGTTGACCTAATCGGCATCGATCCGGCGCGCGACTTCACGATCCAGCCCTGGCTCCGCGAGAAGCTCAACCGCGAGCTTCGCGCCGGCGATGTGATCCTGGGTGTTGGCCGCGACGCGCCGCTGGGCTCGCAACTGCTGATCTTCGGCAAGTCGCACGTGGTCTACGGCAAGCTCGGCCGCACCGGCGTCGGCACTCACGAGCGCGGCATCTTCATGTCGTTTGCGACATTGGACGCGCTGGCAGCCAGCATGCCGCAACGGCCGGCGGTGCTGGCGCCGGGCAAGGTCAGCGGCTTTCTGGTCGAATTGGCACCGGGCGCGACGGCGCTGCAGGCGCGTTTCGCCATCCTGTCCGCGGTCAGGGGCGTCAAGGTCGTGACCGGCGAGTCCTCGCTGTCGGGGATCCGCCAGGGCCTGGCGGCGCTTCTAAAAGGCATTTTGGCCTTGATGATGCTGATGTTCGCCAGCATGGCGGTGATGGTGAGCGTGCTCTTCTCGGCGATCGTCACCGAACGGCGCGGCGAACTCGGCATGCTGAAGGCAATCGGGGCGCGGCGGTCGCAGATCGTGGGCATGATGGTGGTCGAGGCAGTGATCGCCACCGGCGTCGGCGGCGTCCTGGGCGTCACCCTGGGTATCCTGGTGATGCGCTTCTATGAGCGCTCGCTGGTCTATTACCTGGAGAATATCGGCGTGCCCTTCGTCTGGCTCGACCTGCCGCGAACGGTGGCCTTCGCGGCGGCGGCGATCGGGTTGGCGGCGGCGATCGGCGCCCTGGGCGCGTTCTATCCGGCGTGGCGGGCAAGCCGACGCGACGCCTACGATCTCGTGCGCGGCGAGGGCTGAGCGATGCTTGCGTGTCGCCAGGTGAGCAAGAGCTATAGGACCGAGCGCGGCCTCGTGACCGCCGTCGCCGGCATCGATCTCGATGTGCCGGCCGGCCGGTTCACGGCCATCATCGGCCGCTCGGGTTCGGGCAAGTCGACCTTGATGGCGATGATAGGAGGCCTCAGCCGTCCCTCGGCCGGCTCGGTGACCGTCGACGGCACGGACATCTGGGGCCTGTCCGACAATGCACTGGCGGCCTTCCGCAACGAGAAAGTGGGCTACGTCTTCCAGTTCGCGAGCCTGCTCCCGACATTGCGCCTGATCGACAATGTCGCCCTGCCGGCGATGCTGGGCCGCGGGCAGGGCGCGTCCGGCACCTATGCACGCGCCGCGGGCCTGCTCGAGCGGCTGGGACTGGGCGCCTATCTCGACGCCTATCCTGCCGAGATTTCCGCCGGCGAGCAGCGCCGCGTCGCGATCGCGCGCGCACTGATCAACGACCCCTCCATCCTGCTCGCCGATGAGCCCACCTCCGATCTCGATGAGCAGACCGAGATCGAGATCATGGACGTGCTGCGGGCCGTCAACCGCGAGGTCGGCACCACGCTTGTTCTGGTCACGCACAATCTCGCCCTGGCCGGGCAGGCGCAGCAGATCGTCCACATCGCCAACGGCGCGCTTGTGGCATGAGCGAGCAGCCGCCCGATCCGGCCAGCCTGTCGTCCGAGCACAAGGACGCACTGATCCGCGACCTGCGCCGCCAGCTCGCGGCTCTGCAGCAGCCGAAGCGCGAGCTGCTCGATGAACTGCGCGAGGCGCCGCGCAAGGCGAGGGCGGCGTCGGCGGCAACGTCGCCGAAGCTCGGGCGGCATCTCGGTCTGTGGCGGTCGCCCGTGGTGCTGGGCGTCGTCGTGGCGATCATGCTGGCATTTGCCGTCGACGCGGGCGTCGGCCGCTATCAGGCGCATCTCACGAAACAGCAGCGCCAGGCGCGGCTGCAACTCGAGAATTCGGCGATGCGGTCGCTCTATGTTGAACTGAAGCGGATCGTGGCCGAAGCGGACGGCAAATCGTTCCGCATGACGCTGTCGCTCCAGAACACCAGCCCTGCGGGGCCGCTCTACGTCATGCTCAATCCCGTGGCGGTCTATGTGCAGTCCGGCATGGTCTGGCAGCAGGTGCCCTCACGGCCGGTCGACGCCGCCGCCTCCAGTGTCGTCGCCGTGGCCAAGGACTATGCCTACGATGTCCTGTTCACGCCCGACGTGGCCAACTGGGCCGAGCTCATGCCGGGCTACATGCATGTCCGCATCCAGGACGATCTGCTGGTGAGCCAACGGGCGCAGCCGGGCGACGATGTCGTCGAGCGCCGGACGCCGTTCTATGTCTATCTCCGGCCACCCGGCAGCACCGGCGCGCCGCCGCTCTTCATCCCGATGCCGCCGCACTGACGGCGGATCCGCCGAGCGCCGCCTCGCTTCGCGGATCGCCGGCGATGCGGCTGTGCCACATCACGCGCGGCTGGGTCATGTCCCAGGGCGTCGCTTGGTGGAGCAGGCAGCGATTGTCCCACACGACCGCGTCGCCGGCCGCCCAGTCGTGGTGGTAGATGCGCGGCGGCTGGCAGGCGAAGTCGACCAGCTCCTGCAGCAGTCGTTCGGAGTCCGCCTTGTCCATGCCGGGAATGTTGTGGGCGTGGCGACCGATCAACAGCGACTTGCGGCCGGTTTCGGGATGGACCTTCACCAGTTGCCGGAGCGGCACCGGCCCGTCATGCAGGCCGTAGCCGCTGTATTCGCCGTCGCGCTTGTTGGTCTGGTGGCCGAGCTTGGACTGGCTGTGATGGAGCGAGTGATAGGCCGAGAGCGTCTCGATCCTGGCCTTGAGCGCGTCGTCGAGCGCGTCCCAGGCCGCGCGCATGTCGGCAAAGCCGGTGCGGCCGCCGATGCTCGGCACCACCTCGGCGCTGAACACCGCGCCCTTGGCCTGCACCGGCATGTAGGTGCTGTCGCAATGCCAGCCCATGTTGCCCTTGAGGATCTTCATCACGTCGTCGTTGTCGGCCTCGATGCGCAGCGAACCGTCGGCCTTGACGTTGCTGATCGCCGCCATTTCGAACTCGAGCGGCCCGAAGCGCCTGGCGAAGGCGATCTGTTCGGCGCGCTTCAGATGCTGGTCGGGGAAGATGAGGAGCGCGTATTGCAGCCAGGCCGCATGGAGCTCGCGCCAGGTGGCGTCGTCGAGCGCGGTCACCTTCACGCCCTTCACCACGGCGCCGAACGTGGTGCCGGCGAGCGGCTCGATGCCGAGAGTGCGTGCCATGTCGGGTTCCTCCATCGATCCTTGGCGTCGGTCCCGGACGCTTCTGCGCCTCTGGCGAAAGTCTACCCCTTGCCGCAGAGGAGGCCTAGCCCGTACCATTCTCTCAAGCTAGGGGAACCCTTTCATGACCGCCTCCGACAAGCGAAACCGCGCTGCCGCAAAACTGTTGGCGGATGTTCACGCCATCACGGCGAAAGAAGGCATCACGCCCTCGGCCCTGCATGCGCTCAAGCTGAAGCTGGTGGCGCTAGCGGCCAGGAAGGAGCTGTTTCCGCTCGCCGACTTCGCCATGCCGGTGGCGGAGGGCCGCAACCATCCGCTGCTGGTCGAGGACGACGACGGCCACGGCCTCTATCTCACGATCAGCCTGCCGGGCAAGGAAGCCGCCCCGCACGATCACGGCATCTGGTGCATCAATGCCGCCATCTCCGGCCGCGAGCGCCACAAGTTCTTCCGCCGCACCGACAATCTCGCCAAGTCCGGCTACGCCACGGTTGAGCAGGTGGGCGAGGTGATGGTCGAACCCGGCAGCGGCATGGCGATGGCCGATCACGACATTCACAGCACCTTGGTGGTGGGCGACAAGCCGGCGATTGGCCTCGCGCTCTACGGTTATGCCCTGGTGCGCTTCCCGTCGGTGTCTTGGTACGTCCCGCAGTTCAATTCGGTCCGTACGACGCCGTCGCGCCGCCACGCAGCGATGGCGTGAGCGCTGACATGGCCCGCACCCCGAAGTCCCGCCCCCCGAAATCTCATCGCCTGACGATCGCCAACACCCGGCAGACCATCGACTGCGCCGCCAACCAGACCGTGCTGGAAGCAGCCATCGCCGCCGGCATCGATTATCCCTTCGCCTGCGCCACCGGCAACTGCGGCACCTGCACCAGCCGCCTCGACGTCGGCAAGGTCACCCTGTTGCCGCGCAACGACGCCTGCCTCAGCCCGCAGCAGATCAAGGCGGGTCAGACGCTGGCCTGTCGCGCCCGTCCGCGCAGCGACCTTACGGTTGCCTGGTTGAGCCGGGCCGAACGGTAGGGCGACGCATGCGGATTTGTGTTTTTGGAGCCGGCGCGATCGGCGGCAACTTCGCCGCGCGCCTCGCCGCGGCCGGCAACGAGGTGTCGGTGGTGGCGCGCGGGGCGCATCTCGAGGCCATTCGCGCCCGCGGCCTCACGCTGCTGAGCGGCGATCGCAGGATCGTGGCGCCGGTCCGCGCCAGCGACCGGCCGGCCGACCTCGGGCCGCAGGACGCGGTGCTGGTGACCATGAAATCGTCGGGCCTGGCGGTGCTGGCCGAAAACATCGGCCCGTTGCTGCTCCCGGATACGGCGGTGGCTTTCGTGCAGAACGGCATTCCCTGGTGGTACGGCCACGGCCTTGCCGCCTCGCGTCCGCCGGCACCGGATTTGTCGCGGCTCGATCCCGGCGGCGCGCTCGCGCGCGCGGTGAGCTACGACCGGGCCGTGGGCGCCGTCGTCACCTCGTCGAACCACGTTATGGAGCCCGGCGTGGTGCACAACATCTCGCCGGAGCGCAACACGCTCTGGGTGGCGGAGACCGACGATCGCCCGAGCCCGCGCATCGACGCTCTGCGCGCGACACTGGTGGCGGCCGGCATCGCCTCGCCGGCGACCAACGATATCCGCTACGACATCTGGCACAAGCTGATGGCCAATCTCACCGGATCGACGGTCTGTTTGATCCTGCAACAGCCCAACACGATCCAGAAGACGCCCGAGATCAACCGTCTCTGCCGCCGGGCGCACGCCGAGGCGCTGGCCGTGGCGGCGGCCCATGGCGTCGTGCTCGACGACAGTCCGGAGCAGCGCTACGGCCCGAGCCGCGTCTATCCCGATCATCGCCCTTCGATCCTGCAGGATTACGAGCTCGGCCGGCCGATGGAGATCGAATCCATCGTGCGGGCGCCGCTCGCCTTCGCGCGCAGTGCCAAGATGGAAACGCCGACGCTCGATGCGATCGAGTCAATTTGCGTCAGCCTCGCGTCGTCGAAGGGTCTTTATACGGCTTAGGGCTTCTGCGTCGTAGAATCGGTGGCCTGGGCGGGCTTGCCACTGAAGATCTGTGCGACGTCGCCCAGGCTGCGCTGGCGGCCGGTGTCGATGCTCACCGTCGCGGTCATGCCGGCACGCAGCGGCGGCTCGCCCTGGTGCGGCAGCACGCGCAGCTTCACTGGCAGGCGCTGCACGACCTTGACCCAGTTGCCGCTGGCATTCTGCGGCGGCAGGATCGAGAACTCGGCGCCGGTCGCCGGGCTCACGCTGTCGACCACCGCCTCCCAGGTCGAGTCGGGATAGGTGTCGAGCACGATGCGCGCCCGCTGGCCCACGCGCACATGCGTCAGCTCGGTTTCCTTGAAGTTCGCCTCGATCCACGGCCGGCTGAGCGCCACCACGGCGAACAGCGGCGTCGAGGCCTTGACCTGCTCGCCGCGCTGCACGCGGAGGTTCACGACCACGCCGTCGACGGGGGCGCGCACCGTGGTTCGCGCCAGGTCGAGGGCGGCGCGCTCGCGGGCCGCGGTCTTCTCGCGCACCAGCGGATGCTCCTCGGCCGGCAGCTCGGGATTGCCGTTGAGCACCGTCAGGACGCGGTGCAGCTTTTCCTTCACCGACCTCACGCGGTCGGCCGCGGTGCGCATGTCGTTCTGCGCCTCGTCGCGCTTGCTGGCCGAGAGGATGCCCTTCACCGCCAGCTCCTCCTGGCGCTGCCATTGGCGCTGGGCATAGGAGGCCCGCGCTTCGGCGTCGGCCAACTCGCTCACCACCTCGCGCCAGGCGCCGCGCAGGCTTTCGACATGCGCCCGCGCTGTGTCGAGTTCGGCCTCGGCGCTGTCGAGCGCCAGCCGGAACGGGCGGGTCTCCAGCGTCAGCAGGGTGTCGCCGGTCGAGACGGTGGCATGGTCGAGGACCGGCACGCGGCGCACGGTGCCGGCCACTTCCGGGGCGATCTGCACGATGTGCGCCTTCACGTAGGCATTTTCGGTGACCACGAAGCGGCCGCCCGACAGCCACCAGTATCCGGCACCGGCGATGGCGACTAACGGCACGACGCCCAGCAGGAGGAGGCGCGGCAGCGCCAGGGGACGGCGGCTCATGACAGGGCGGCGCTGCGCTGGCGCGGGGCGGCGATGTCCGGCGCCGGACCGGCATCGGCGCCGGCCATCGACTGCAGCCGCTCCTTCACGCGTGCCGCCAGACCGGTGAAGCGGACGCGCTCCAGCGGCGACAGCGGCGCCAGAGCGTCGTCGACCGTCCGCTCGGCGATCGCCCACATGCGGGCATGGACGCGCCGCGCTTCGGGCGTGAGGTAGAGGCGCTTCACCCGGCGGTCGCCGGCGTCGCCGCGGCGCTCGACCCAGTGGCCTTTTTCCATGCGGTCGATCATGCGGCCGGCGCTGGCGCGATCGACTTCGAGCATGTCGGCGAGTTCGGTCTGGCTGGCGCCGGGACGACGATAGAGCCGCGACAGCACCAGCCACTGGGCGCGGGTGAGGCCGAGGCTGCGCACCCGGCGGTCGAACACGGTGCGGATCAGGCGCGCCACGTCGGACAGCACGTAGCCGATATAGCCGTCGTCGTCGGGACTCAATCGAAGGCCCTCCCGGGCGGCCCCCTCTTGGAAGGCCATGGAATGCCGTTGGTCGGATATTGTTGCCTAGGCTACAATAGCCATGGCCATGAGTTCAAGTGCCCCCGCCACCGCCGCCGGCGCCGCCGCCCACCCCAGTGAATCCTATTCGTTGGGCCGCCGCGTGCTGATTCTGGTCGCCGTCGTATTGGGCTCGACCCTCTATGCCACCACGCTGCTGATCGCCTCGACGCTGCTGCCGCAGATGCAGGGCACCATGTCGGCTACCCAGGATGAGATCGCCTGGGCCATGACCTTCAACATCCTGGCGACCGCCGTGGCGACGCCGATGACCGGCTGGCTGGCGGCCCGCTTCGGCCGCCGCGAGACGATCAGCTGGTCGGTCTTCCTGTTCACCGTCACCACGTTCTTCTGTGGCGCCGCCGATTCGCTGGAGTGGCTGGTGTTTTGGCGAATCCTGCAGGGCGGGCTGGGCGCGCCCGTGATCCCGCTGTCGCAGACCATCCTGCTCGACAGCTTCCCCAAGCGGCAGCAGGGACTCGTGACTTCGATTTTCGGCATGGCGGTGGTGATCGGGCCGGTGATCGGCCCCACCGTCGGCGGCATGCTGTCGGAGCTCTACAGCTGGCGCTGGGCCTTCTACATGATCGTCCCGGTCGGCTTCCTGTCGTTCGCCGGCCTGCGCCTGACCTTGCCGCGCGACAAGCCGGTTGGCCGCACGGCGCTCGACTGGACCGGCTTCCTGTCGCTGTCGGTCACCATCGCCGGCATCCAGCTCGTGCTGTCGCGCGGCCAGCGCCTCGATTGGTACGACTCCACCGAGATCATGCTAGAGACCTTCATCGCCATGCTGGCCTTCTGGGTCTTCCTGGCGCACAGCCTCACGGCGCAAAGGCCGTTCCTCAACCTGCGCCTGCTGCTCGACCGCAACTATGCGCTCGGCCTCGTGCTGGTGTTGATCTACGGCATGCTGAACTTCACGCCGATGGTGCTGTTGCCGCCATTGCTGCAACAGCACGCCGGCTATCCCGACCTGCTGATCGGCGAGATCGTGGCCGCCCGCGGCGCCGGCGCGGCAATGGGCTTTTTCCTCGCCATCTTCGTCGGCCGCATGGATCCGCGCATCGGCCTGATCGGCGGCTTCTCGCTGCAGGTGATCTCGGGATTGTGGCTGATGAGCTTCGACCTCAACGTCGGCGCGACCGCGCTGATGGCCAACAGCTTCGTCCAGGGCATCGCCATCGGCGTCATCTGGGTGCCGCTCACCCTGGTCACCTTCTCGACCGTCGGTTCCGCCAACCTGGCCGAGGGCACGGCGGTCTACCACCTGCTGCGCAACATCGGGTCGAGCTTCTTCATCTCGATCTGCGTCGCCGAGATCGTGCGCGCCACCGGCGCCAACTACGGCCGGATGGTCGAGCTGGTGAACCCCTACAACAAGGCGCTGGCGCTGCCGTGGGTGACCGGCGGCTGGGATTTCGACACGGTCCAGGGGCTCGCCCGCCTGTCGAAGGAGATCAACCGCCAGGCCGCGATGCTGGGCTACATCAACGCCTTCGGCTTCTACACCTTGTGTTCGGCGCTCGCGATCCCGCTGATCCTGCTGATCGGCCGCCGCGCCCGGGCGGCCTAGGCCGCCGCCCCCCTCGACGGCCCCTCGGCATGCAGAGCGCGCGTTGCAGCCTGACGGCGGACGCGGGGATGGATCGTTGGCGTGCTAATGATTTCAGTCCTATGATTTTTCCATGACAGGTACTGACGATCCTTCCTATCGCTTGGGACTGGCCCTGGCCGAGGTTTCCCGGCTGTGGCGGCACGTGCTCGACGCCCGCCTGAAGCCGCTCGGCCTGTCGACGGCGCGTTGGGTGGCGTTGGTCAACCTGTCGGCCCATCCCGAGGGCCTGACCCAGAACGCGCTGGCGCTGCGGGTCGGCATCAAGGGCTCGACCCTGGTGCGCCAGCTCGACCTGCTCGAGGCCGACGGCTGGGTCGTGCGGCGGGCCCAGCCCGGCGACCGGCGGGCGAAGCGCGTCTTTCTCACGCCCAAGGCGCGGCCGGCGTTGGCCTCGATCGCCGCGGTCGGCCGCGATCTGCGGCGCGAACTGCTGCGCGACTGCGGCGATGCCGAGATCCGCGCCTCCGTCCGCCTGCTCGGCCGCGTGAAGGCGCGCCTGCAGCCGCTCGCGGGTCCCCTGGCTGGGCCACTTGCGAGCGATGGCCGCGTCCCGCCGCGGCTGGTCGCAGCCGAGTAACCACGTGGACCAATCCATTCAGCCACCCGCCACCCGCGCTCCGGCCGCGCCGCCGCCGAGCGCGCTGCCGCGCCAGCAGCAGTGGTCGGCCGGCCGCGGCCGCGCCCTGCTGCGGCCCCGCAGCTTCGTCATCGCCGCGGTCCTGCTGATGGCGCTCGCCTATGGCGGCCGCGAACTCTACATGCGATTCACCCACGTCTACGAGTACGACGCCCGCGTGAGCGCCGACATCGTGACGATCTCCAGCCGTGGCGATGGCTGGGTGGTCGACATGTCGGTGCGCGAGGGCATGCAGGTCGAGGCGGGGCAGGTGCTCGTGCGCATCGACGACCGCATCGCCAAGCTGAAGGCCGACGCGCTGCGCGCGCAGATCGAAGGCGTCCGCGTCGAGCGGGCCAGGCTGCGCGCCGAACGCAAGCTCGACCAGAACCAGGCCAATGCCTCCATGCGCACGCGCACTTCGAACGTGACCGTGCGCGAGAAGGCGCTGGCCGCGCTGCGCGCCGATCTCGATTTCGCCAAGCTGGAACTCGAGCGCAACCGTGTGCTGTTCGCCAGCCGCGTGGTCAACGAGCGCCAGCTCCAGATGTCGCAGGCGGCGGTGACCAAGCTCGAGATCCAGATCCTGCAGCTTCAGGCGGAACACGAGCAGGCCGAAGGCAGCCTCGACGAGGCCCGCGTCGGCCATGACCGGCTGGGCGTGATCGACGCCCAGATCGAGGCGCTCACCCACCAGGTCGCCAACCTCGCGGCCCAGCTCCACCAGCAGCTGGTCGATGTCGAGGACCGCACCATCAAGAGCCCGATACCGGCGGTGATCGACCGTACCTTCGTGCTGCCGGGCGAGTATGTCGCCGCGGGACAGCGCATCCTGCTGCTGCACAATCCCAAGGAGGTCTGGGTCGAGGCCAACATCAAGGAGACGCAGGTGAGCCGGCTCAAGCTCGGCCAGCGCGTGCATGTTTCGGTCGACGCCTATCCCGACGACAGGTTCGTCGGCCGCGTCGCCCGCATCGGCAGCGCCACCATGGCCCGTTTCGCGCTGATCCCGACGCCCAATCCCTCGGGCAACTTCACCAAGATCACCCAGCGCGTGGCGGTGAAAATCGACCTGGTCGACATGCCCAAGCCGCTGACGCCGGGCATGATGGTCGAAGTCGACATTGACGTCCGTTAACGAACCGCTGCGAGGCACACCGCCTCCGGCCAACCCCATCCAGAACGCGGCCTTTCTCGCCGAACACTATGGCCCGGCCTACCGCTGGCTGGTGACCATCACCGGCATGGTGGGCGTGGTGGCGATGGTGCTGGCCATGACCACCGTCAACGTGGCCGTCCCCGACGTCATGGGCGCCTTCGGCATCGGCCAGGACAAGGCGCAGTGGATGTCGTCGGCCTACATGGCGACCATGACCGCCGGCATGCTGCTGAACGCCTGGCTGTCGGGCGTGCTGGGCGAGCGCCGCACCTTCATCGGCGCGCTGTTCTTCTTCTCCCTGGGCGCGGTGATGGGCGGCATGGCGCCGAACGAGGACATGCTGATCTTCGCCCGCGTGCTGCAGGGCTTCAGCGCCGGCATCGCCCAGCCGCTGGTGATGGCCACCATCTTCACCGTCTTCCCGCCCGAGCGGCGCGGCACGGCGATGGGCATCTTTGGCCTCGGCGTCGTCTTCGCGCCGGCCATCGGCCCGACCCTGGGCGGCCTGATGATCGAATACTTCTCGTGGCGCTACGTGTTCTACATCTCGCTGCCGTTCTGCGGCCTTGCCGCCATCATGGGCGCGCTGTTCATGCCGACCCGGCCGCTGGCGCGCGAGATCCCGCCCTTCGACTGGCTGGGCTTTGCGCTGCTCTGCGTCGGGCTGTGGGGCCTGATGACGGGCATCGCCGACGGCCAGCGCGAGGGCTGGGGCTCCGACATCATCGTCTTCCGCCTGGTGCTCGGCACCGTGGCCGCCGTGGGCTTCGTGCTGTGGGAGCTCCATACGCCCAGGGCGCTGCTCGACATGCGCATCTTCGCCAACATCGAGTTCGCCTCCACCGCGGTGATCGCCTTCATCTTCGGCGCCGGCATGATGGGCTCGACCTACATCATCCCGGTGTTCGTCCAGACCATGGTGGGCTTCACGCCACTGCTCGCCGGGCTGATGATGATGCCGGCCGGGTTGATGCTGGCCTTCATCTTTCCGCTGGCCGGGCGGCTGTCGGACGCCGTGCCGGGCTCGATCATGATCATCGGCGGCCTGGTGCTGTTCGCCGCGGGCTTCGCCCTGATGGTCGGGGCCGACGCCAATACGACCTTCTGGACCCTGGTCGGCATGGTGATGGTCTCGCGGCTTGGCCTGGGCTTCATCAACCCCAGCCTCAACGCCTCGGCGTTGAAGGCGCTGCCGCCCGACCGGGTGCGCCAGGGCGCCGGCGTCGCCAACTTCATGCGCCAGCTGGGCGGCGCCTTCGGCATCAACCTGATCGTGGCCTTCTTCGAGGTCCGCACGCGCTTCCATGCCGATGCGCTGACCGCCACCCAGGACTGGGGCAACCGCACCACCGAGCGCCTGCTCATCCAGATGGAGCAGCTCATGCAGCGCTCCGGCCTGCCGTTCCAGCAGCAGAAGACCGCGGCGCTGGAGTTCCTCGGCCAGATGGTGAATGCCCAGGCCCAGATGCTGGCCTTCTCCGACACCTTCATCGTGATCGCGATCGTGTCGCTCCTGGCCCTGATCCCGGCGGCGCTGCTGTCGCGCTCGCAGCAGCAGGTCCGGCGGCCTGCCTGGCGCTGAGAAGAGAAAAGAATTCCCGTCGTCTCTCCACGCCGCGTTGCGCGCTCCGGTCGAGACGACGGAATATCACGCTCTGGGGTGACCGCTTTCCGCTGACGCCGTACAACTACCCCGACACCCAACGGCAAGAGGGGCTGCGGTCACAGGTATGAAACACGACAGCGTTGCGATCGGCATCATCGGCGCCGGCATCATGGGAGAGCGGCTGCTCAACGCGATTCTCCAGCAGGACCCCGGGCTGGTGCAGGCCTGCGGCATCTGGGATCCCGCGCCTGAAGCGATGCAGCGCATGGCAAAGGCCTTTCCCCAGGTGCCGCGCCTCGCCGATGCGGCTGCCGTCATTGCGGCGAGCGACTGCACCTACATCGCCTCGCCCCCGGCCTCGCATCTCCCGCACGCCCGCGCGGCGCTGGCCGCCGGCAAGAGCGTATTCTGCGAGAAGCCGCTGGCGGTCGATGTCGCCGATGCGCGCGCGTTCGTGGCGGAGGCCGGCGATCGCGGCGCGGTGAACTTTCCTTTCGCCTCGTCGCCGGCCGTGGCGACGATCCGGCGCTGGATCGAGGGCGGCGAGATCGGCACGCCGCGCCGCATCGCGATCGAGGTGGGCTTCGCCAAGTGGCCGCGCGGCTGGCAGGCCGATGCGGCGGGCTGGCTGGACGGGCCGGCGCAGGGTGGTTTCACGCGCGAGGTCGTCTCGCATTTCCTCTTTCTGTCGCGGCGGCTCGTCGGGCCGTTGCAGGGTCTCGCCGGCAAGGCGTCTTTTCCGGAAGCCGGCAAGTCCGAACGGCGCATCGCCGCGACCCTGCAGGCGGGCGACCTGCCGGTCACGCTCAAAGGCGCGGTCGGCGAGACGCCGAAGGACGATCACAACATCTGGATGCTGGAAGGCGACAAGGGCGCGGTCCGGCTCTGCGACTGGTCGATCGCCGAGCGGCGCCTGGTCGACGGCACGTGGCAGCCGGCGCCGGATGCCCTGCCGCAGGCAGAGGCCCGGCCGCTGGCCCTCAGGCGCCAGCTCGAAGGCGTGGCCAAACTCGCCCGCGGCGAGCCGCATCATCTCGCGACCCTGGCCGACGCCCTCGAGGTCCAGGAGATCGTCGAAGCCATTCTCGCTGGCCGAGCAGCATCGATTCGATGATTTTTTGTTCCTCTCCCCCGTTAGGGGGAGAGGAGTATGAAGGTGACGACGTCTCGTCGGAATTTGCCCTACCGAAGCTGTCCCAACTTCGTCCGCTCGAAGCTCCGGCGAAGCTCCGCCGTCGACAGCAGCGCGTACCCCGTCGGAACTCGGGCGATGTCCTCGGGCGAACGGCGCTCGGCCGGCGTCTCGGCCAGCCGCAGCCGCGCCTCGCCGGCGGCATAGTCGCCGGCCTTCAGGCTGGCGAGGGCGCGCACCAGATACTCGCCGGCAAAGGCGTCCGGCGGCTGTCCGCTCGCCTCATGGCCGGCGATGAAGGCTTCTATGCGCTCTTCCAGGTGGCGGCGCGCCGCTTCGTGCGCACCGGGCGGCAGGGTCATGGCGGAAACAACAGCCTCACAGGATGTCGCAACTGTAGCTCAAATAGCAGTCGGTAGGGATGCATTCACGCCCGCGGCTCACGGGGACAAGCGGCGGTGACCAATCCGGGCTATAGAGTGTGCGGTAAAGCGATGGATTGAGGAGAGGATGTGAAGCGGCGCTTGTTTCTCGGCGGCCCCCCTGCAGCGGTCGCTGCCGGCAGCGTTCCCCACCGCGTACTGGCACAAGCCGGAGGCAAGCGCGTGGTAGGCATTCTCACCGGCTATGCCGATGCCGATCCGGAAGGAACGGCGCATCTTGCCGCGCTCCAGGAAGCCCTCGATCGGCGTGGGTGGACCGACGGCCGCAATGTCCGAATCGAGTATCGTCGTACGGTTGGCAATGCGGATCGCGCCGCTCTCCAGGCTGCCGAACTGCTCGAGCTGAAACCCGACGTCATTCTGACGACGGGCGGCACGGCGCTCGTATCCGTGCTGCGGCTGACCCGATCCGTACCCGTCGTGTTCGTTACCGACACCGATCCTGTGGCGTTGGGTTTGGTCTCGAGCCTTGCCCGCCCTGGCGGAAACGCCACGGGCTTTATCTCATTCTCTGCCGACATCGCATCCAAATGGCTGCAGCTTCTCAAGGAGATTTCTCCTGGCCTGACGCGCGTTGCCGTCCTGAAAAGCTCCAATCCTCAGGCGACAGTGACGTTGCCGGTCATCGAGGGCGCCGCCCCGGGATTGGGCCTGCGCAGCGTCGCCATCGATATCGGCAACAGCGCCGATATCGAGCGGTCTGTCAGCGAAGCCACGGGAGAGCCCAATACCGGGTTGCTGGTGCTTGCCGGCGCCACGGCACTCGGCCATCGCGAGCTGATCGTCGGACTGGCCGCCAGGCATCGGCTGCCCGCGATGTATTCGAATGTTGCCTTCCCTCGCGCTGGTGGACTGATGTCCTACGGCGTCGATCGCCGCGAGCGGATGGTGCAGGCTGCAGGTTACGTAGACCGCATCCTCAGGGGCGAAAAGCCCGCGAATTTGCCGGTGCAGACTCCGACTGTTTTTGAACTGGTGCTCAACGTGCGGACGGCAAGGATGCTGGACCTTGCGCTGCCACCGCACTTGCTCGCGCTCGCCAGCGAACTGATTGAATGAGAGCAACGGGTGCAGCTGCCTCTTTGGCGAAGCTGTCCCAATCTTGTCCGCTCGAAGCTCCGGCGATGCTCCGCTCCGCTCGGGAAAGAGGGCAGGACGCCGTCGGCGCCGCTACTGCGGAGACAGCCTCACCGCCGTCATGAAGCGGGTGCGGAAGTAGTCGGAGTCGAGGTGCGTCACCATCACGGGCGAGCCGCGATGCGTGGCATGAACGAACTGGTCGTTGCCCGCGTAGATTCCGATGTGGGTGAAGGTGCCGCGGGAGCCGAAGAAGACGAGGTCTCCGCGCTGCAGGTCGCTGCGCGCGACAGGCGTGCCCTCGCGCGCCATCTCGTGCGGCATGCGCGGAATCCGTTGTCCGAAGACCGCGCCGTAGAGGTAGTAGACGAAGCCGCTGCAGTCGAAGCCCGTCTTCGGCGAGGTGCCGCCGTAGCGATAGGGCGTGCCCAGGTAGTTCATGGCGCGCGAGACCAGGCGGTCGCCCCAATCGTTGGCGACGGCGGGGGTGGCGAAGGAGACCGGGACCACGGCGGCCACGGCAGGCGCCGCCTGCGTGAAGCCGGCGTACACGCCGTTCTCCTGCTGCCATTTGGCATTGAGTTGATCGGAAACGGTATCCGTCGGATCGGCCTTCGCGGCTGCTTTGGGGGCCGCAGGCTTCAGCTTCGCCTTGGCGGGCGCCTTGACCTGGGCAAAGGCGGGAGAAAGAACACCCGCCGTCCCGAAAAAGGCCAGGGTGGCCAGCAGCAGGATCCGGTTTCTCAACGCCATGAACTTTGGTCTCCCTTGGCCCCGATGCAGGGCGCCCAGCGGTTCAGGCCATTGTGGCGAAGGCGAACCCGTCCGTCCAACAAATGTTGCATTTTTGCCACAGTAATTTTAGCCGATAACGCATTGGTTTCATTACCTTTTCGGCATCTCACATGCCAGATTGGTGCCGGGGGTCGAGCCATCGGCCCCCCGTTCTTGAGGCTTGTGTTCTGAGGATGGGAAATGGGCGGGCTCGAGAAGCTGGTCGTGGTCGCGGCGTGTGTCCTGGCGATGACATCCTGTGCCAGCGACCCTTCCTTCCAGGTGGCGGCCATGGAAGCCTCCGACAGCGGCGATCAGAAAGCGGCCACCGTCCTCGCCCGGAAAGAGGTGGCCCGCTTTGCCACCGCCGACCAGTGCTCGCCGAAAGTCACCGTCAATTGCGGCACGCTCGCCCTGGCCTACGGCACGCTCGCCCGTTACCAGATCCTGGACGGCGATCGAATGGGCGGAGAAAGCAGCTTCAGGAGTGCCAAGGCGGCGTTGCGGTTGACCGGCCTCGAGACCAGGGCAAGTGCCACCGGCGTGGTCTATGGCGACGTCTCGGAAGCGTTCTGGAAAGCCGGCGACCGGGCTCGCGCCATCGACGTCTTCAAGGAAGGCCGAACGGCGGGCGCAGACCAGTACCTGTACATGACCTCTGCGGCGCGATTTGTGGATCAGCAACAACAGCAACAGCAGCAGCAACCAACCGATCAACCGCCGCCGACTGCCCCAGGGCCGAGCGTTCAAGCCACGACCCGAACCGCGGGCACAGCACCCGCCAGCTCTCCCCTTCAGCCGACTCCCCTTCAGCCGACTCCTCTGCAGCCATCGCCCCTTCAGCCGACGCGATAGCGGGGGGATCAGTCCTCCGCGAAGCCGACGTAGCGGACGAACGCATCGGCCGGCTGGCGTTCGGAGCGGACCGCATTCGCCGGGAAGGCCTCGTCGGGATAGCCCATCGCGATGCAGGTCATGATCGCTTCGTCGTCGGGGATGTCGGCCACCTCGCGCACGATGTCGGAGCGGGAGATGCCCTGGCCGTTCACGACCGCGCCGATGCCGCGATCCCAGGCCGCCAGCACGATGCCGTAGCAGAGCGCGCCCAGATCGAAGTGGCAAGTGGCGCCGGGATCGAGGACGCGATCGTAGGTGAGCACCAGCGAGACTGGCGCATCGAACTGCCTGAAACCGCGCAGCACCCAGTCCTGGCGCATCGCCTTGTCGTCGCGGGCGATCCCCATGGCGGCGAACAGCTGCTTGGCGATGTCGACCTGGCGCGTGCGATGGACGCCCTCGTAGGGGCCGTGGGTGAAGATGTCCCGTTTCGGTTTCTTGCCCGCCGCCATCTCCTCCATGTTGCGGCGACGGACCTGCTCCAGCGGCCCGCCGGTGAGGACGTGGACATGCCACGGCTGGCTGTTCATCGACGACGGCGCGCGCTTGGCATCCTCGATGATCTCGCGGATCAGCGCCTTCGGCACCGTCTGGTTCCTGAAGCCCCTGACGCTGCGGCGGCTATGCACCAGTTCCTGAAAATCCATGAGTCGAAACCGTGCGTCCCTGCGCGTGTGATCGAGAGGGGTCAGGATAGCAGGCATGCCGGCCGGGAAACATGAAGCATCGCCGCCGGTCCGACGTCTGAAGTCGGCCGATTGGCGGAATTCATCGAAAAGAACGACGTAGGAATTGCGGCCGGCCAGCCTTATCGTCTGGCCCGTTCGGGCCGCGCCTGCAGCGGCCCCCGGATTTCAACCTGGATTTCAACGAGGTGCGCCATGGTCAATCGCATGAAGTTCTACATCGACGGCGCCTGGGTCGATCCGGCCGTCATGAAGACCGTCCCGGTGGTCAATCCGGCCACCGAAGAGCGTCTCTATGACGTGGCCGTCGGCTCGAAGGCGGACGTCGACAAGGCGGTCGCCGCGGCCCGCCGCGCGTTCGAAACCTTCTCGGTGACGACCCGGGAGGAGCGCATCGAGCTGCTCACCAGGATGATCGAGGCCTACAAGGCCCGCGCCAAGGACATCGCGCTCGCCATCTCCGACGAGATGGGCGCGCCGATGATGATGGCCGAGCGCGCGCAGGCGGGATCGGGCCTCGGCCACCTGATGTCGACCTTGCAGGTGCTGAAGGACTATCACTTCGAGGAAAAGGTCGGCTCAGCCATCGTCGTGCGCGAGCCGGTCGGCGTCATCGGCATGATCACGCCGTGGAACTGGCCGCTCAACCAGATCGCCTGCAAGGTGGCGCCCGCGATCGCCGCCGGCTGCACCATGCTTCTTAAGCCGTCGGAGTTCACGCCGACCTCGGCCTTGATCTTCGCCGAAGTCATGCATGACGCGGGCGTGCCCAAGGGCGTGTTCAACCTCGTGAACGGCCTCGGCCCCGATGTCGGCGTCGCGATGAGCGAACACACCGGCATCGACATGATCTCGTTCACGGGCTCGACCCGCGCCGGCATCGACGTCGCCAAGCGCGCCGCCAATACCGTGAAGCGCGTCAGCCAGGAACTCGGCGGCAAGTCGCCGAACGTCATCCTGGAAGATGCCGATTTCCTCAAGGCGGTCTCGGGCGGCGTGGCCTCGGTGTTCAATAACTCGGGCCAGTCCTGCAACGCGCCGACGCGCATGATCGTGCCGGCGGCGAAGATGAAGGAAGTGGCGGCGATCGCCAAAGGCGTCGCCGACAAGACGAAGGTGGGCGACCCCAAGGCCGAGGGCATCACCATGGGGCCCGTGGTCAATCGCACGCAATGGGACAAGATCCAGGCGCTGATCAAGAAGGGCATCGACGAGGGCGCCACGCTGGTCGCCGGCGGCCCCGGCCTGCCCGAGGGCGTCAACAAGGGCTTCTACGTCCGCCCGACCATCTTCGCCGACGTCACCAACGACATGACGGTGGCCCGCGAGGAGATCTTCGGACCGGTGATCACCATCCTCGGCGCCAAGGACGAAGCCGACGCGGTCAAGATCGCCAACGACACGCCCTACGGCCTTGCCGGCTACGTCTCGGCCGGCTCGGTCGAAAGCGCCAACCGCGTCGGCCGGCAGATCCGCGCCGGCAACGTCAACCTCAATGGCGTGCCGAACGAGCGCACCGCCCCGTTCGGCGGCTACAAGCAGTCCGGCAACGGCCGCGAATGGGGCAAGTTCGGCATGGAGGAATTCCTCGAGGTCAAGGCGATCGCCGGCGCCAATCCCTCGTAGGCTCGGCACGCCTCTCGTCCGAGAGGGTACGGGAGGCGGCCCATTGTGAAGTTCATCGAATGGAACCGGACGGGGATGTCCCGCGACGTGCTGTGCGTCGGGCGTTGGGCGTTGAAGCTCCCCAAGCTGAAGACGTGGCGGGCATTCCTAATAGGGCTGCTTGCGAACATGCAGGAGCGCGACTTGTCGAAGCGCGATTGCTGGCCCGAACTCTACCCTGTGGTGTTCGCGCTGCCGGGAGGCTGGCTTGTCGTCATGCGGCGCGCCACACCCCTGACGGATGCACAAGCCGAAGCTCTTGACCCGTTAGCGGTCCTGTCGCCAGAGGATGACCGCCCCTCGATACCAGCGGAGCCCAAAGCCAGCAGCTTCGGAATGTTGGACGGACGCCTTGTCGTGGTGGACTACGGCGACAATCCCAATTGATGGCGAGACGCGCAAGCATTTAGCAGCAGGTGCGACAGGAGGAAGTCCCACAGTATTCCAAGGCTTCCCACCACGAGGTGTCGCACCTTCAGACCCACTTGGGCCATCCTTGGAGGTCCGCTATTGGGGTCAGACCAGAAGTGATCGACGCCCCCTCCGGACGACGCGAATGACCCGAAGCTGACATGGCGAAACCGCTTACTCGGGCACCCCGACGACCGAAACAATGGTGGCCAGGCAGCGCTGCTCTCTCATTCGGGAAGCCCTGCGAGGCGCAGACCTTGACGTATAGACGCGTACTTCTCCGGGGCGGCGTTCGGGATCCCCCGATTCCCCCGACCAATTGTGTACGCAGGATCGAGCGCAAGAACATGCTCGGCGGCCATGCGGGCTTCGGCCTCTCTGCCGGTCGAGGCGGCAGCTGAGGCGAGCTCGATCCATCCCGACAGATAGTTCGGATTGTGCTGAACCGAACGGCGTGCCCAATCGCAGGCGGCTACCGGGTCGCCGTCGACGTGATGTGCCAAGGCGAGCCCATGGAAGATGGCGTAATTCCGCAAATCGCGGGGGCTGAGCCGGCGCGCGCGGTTGAGATGGTCAATGGCAATTCGAGTCTCACCCAATCGCGCCCTCACCAAACCACTCTGCATAAAGCCATGCGCGTAGTTCGGGTTTATGGCAATCGCCTCATCGATATAGGTGATTCCCTTCGACAGATCGCGTGCAAACCAGGCGAAGCATTGTCCGGCGGTACCGAGCATGAACGGATCGAGCCGGTCCGCGCGCAGGCCGCGTTCGACGAGGTCGAGCACCTCAGCGAATTCCGTCGCTTCATCGACGATCCAGCCCTGCGTCAGCCGCTGAATATAAGCGCGCGCTGCCAGCGCATAGGCTGGGGCCAAGGACGGATCGAGACTGATGGCGTGAAGACACCCCTCCAGCATCTCCTGGGCGGCCTCGCGCGTGAAGGCATGGGTGAACGTCAGACTACGGAGATAGTGATCGTATGCATTCAGGTTCTCCGGGCGCTTGCGGCGTGTCCGCTCAATCTCGGCTTGCTGGATCGCCGGCTCCAGAACGCCGACCACGGCCTCGGTGATCTGATCCTGCAACTCGAACAGGTTTTCGATGGGTCCGTCATACTTATCGGCCCATACGTGGTTGCCCGAGGATGTGTCGATGAGCTGTGCCGTGAAGCGAACCCGACTACCGGCACGTCGGACGCTTCCTTCAAGAACATAGTGCACGCCGAGGTCGCGACCGACCTGTCGTATGTCAACCGCCTTGCCTTTGTAGGTGAAGCTTGAGTTGCGGGCGATGACGAATAGCCAGCGGTAGTGCGACAACCCGGTCAGGATGTCCTCCGCCATGCCGTCGGCAAAGTATTCCTGTTCGGGGTCGCCGCTCATGTTCTGGAATGGCAGCACGGCGATGGAAGGTTTGGCCGGCAGCTTGAGGGGAACATCAGCGAGTGGCGTCGCAAGAGTAGGCGCTGCAACGGTCGATGGAGCTTTGACTGTCCAATCGGCTGGGTCCCATTTTACACCGAACGCCTGAACCGGCCGCTCGATGTTCTTCAGTGCAAGACTGCCAAGATCGTCGAAGTTGGCCTTGAGCCGACCGGCTACTGCGTTATGTACGTCGCCGGAGATCACAATGCCGCCGGGCGGCGCTTCCGCCTCCAGCCGCGCCGCCACGTTCACACCATCGCCGTAGAGATCGTCGCCGTCGACAATCAGGTCGCCGAGGTGCAGGCCGATGCGGAATACGATGGCCGTGTCCTCCGGTTGATCCTGATTGGCCTCCGCCATGGCATGCTGGAATTCGATTACTGCGCCAAGTGCATCCACGGCACTCGGAAACTCAATGAGTGCTCCATCACCGGTCAGTTTGACCAGCCGTCCGCCGTGGCGGGCCACCGCCGGCTCAAGACGTTCGGTTCGATGCTCCCGCAGGCGTGCTAGCGTGCCGCTCTCGTCCCGCCCCATCAGCCGGGAGTAGCCGACCACATCGGCTGCTACGATTGCTGCTAATCGACGATGCTCGCGGGCCAATGGAATTTCCCAGCCTCCACATCTTGGATCGTAGAGGAGCCTATCTAACTGGGCAATGACGCTGCCGACGTCGCTCGTTCATGACCGCTAATGGCACTAAGCGGACATTCCGAGAAGCCTGCGACATGCCCGCAATCGGGTGGAAAGCGGACCTCGGTCGCTGGGTTTGCTGCACACGAGTAACGCGTCCAAGAAGCCGCGAATTGGCTGTTAAGCCTGCTGGGTGTAGTTCCAATTTCGCCAAGGATGTCGCACCAGGCGCTAAGTGCCTGATGCCTTTGACAGAATAAAAGTGGTTGGTGCCCGAGACGGAATCGAACTGCCGCCCATTCCATCGAGACCCGCATGCACTGCCAGCATTTCAAAACGCTCCAACAAAATTTGACAGGTTCAGCAGGTTTTTGCTAAGAAAAAATATATTGTGGCGGATTGCATGTCTGCTGCTTCCAGGCCCGCCCGGCCCCTGATCCCAGGAGGCGCAGCGGGCTTTTTCCTGTCCAAACGAGGTCCAGAATGTCCAAGCCGGAAAGCCGCGGCCCCGGTCGCGCGCCCCTGCCCAAGGCCAGGGTGAACGCCTTCTTCCATCATCTCGGCCGCACCGGCTCGGTGACGGTCGCCGCCAACCGCGCCCAGCTCCGGCGCAGCACGCTCTACCAGAGGCGCCAGGACGACGAGGAATTCGCCGAGCGCTGGGCCCAGGCGCTCGATCTCGGCGTCGAGCGGCTGCAGGACAATGCCATGAACCGCGCGATGAACGGCACGCCCAAGCCGGTCTGGCGCAACGGCCGACAAGTCGGCTCGGTCCAGCAGTTCGACAATCGCCTGCTGCAGTTCCTGCTGCGCTCGCATCGCCCGGAGATCTATGGCGATCGCAAGAATGCCGGGCTGCCCGCATTGCCGTTCGATCTCGCCAAGCGTCTCGCCGCCGCCGCTATCCGCGCCGACGCCTATGACGCCCGCCGCGCCGAGGAGAAGCGGCGGGCCGAGAGCGACAAACGAGGAGACTGATATCGACAACGACGACCACAACTCAGTCCATCAACCACAAGGCGTCCGTGCCACCGGGCCTCCCCCCGGCGTGCCCCAAAAGCTCTTTAGAGAGCGCTGCGCCTTGGCATGGTCCTGACCATGCCCTCGACAACGAAACGAGACCCAAACAGCAAACAATGCCGACGGCGAACGTCGGTGCGGGCGACCGGTTTGCGACGCTGCCCCGGACAGGTTTCTGGACAGAACGCGTTACATTCAGGCGTCCACAAATAATGCGAGAAGGCCGTGCAAACACGGCATCGAACGGCCTTTCAGGTCGTGAAAAAGCGCGTGAGGCGCGGGCAGGGAGTTTGCCCGCGTCGCAACGTCAGTGGCCGCCGCCGAGCGGAAACTGGACGTTGAAGCCGGCATAGACCTGGAAGGTCGGCACGCCGTCGCCGCTGCGGATCGCCGAGTACTGGGGCTCGACGAAGAAGTTGAGGATGCGACCGCTCGGCAGCGGGATCACCCGGCCGAGGCCGATGCCGATCGGCACGACCGTCGTGCGATGGGCGAGGTCGAACGACACGATGCCGCTCGAGCGCAGGTAGTAGCCGTCGTCCAGATTGTAGAAGAGCAGGGGCTGGAAGGTGAGCGACTGCGACTGGCGGTCGAACGACTGCTGATAGGCGGCGAGAACCGCCGTCAGGCCCCAGGTGTGCCGCGCGCTGGCGATGCCCTGGCCGCCCAGCTGCCACCGGCGGTCGCCCAGCGCGGTGCTGGTGGCCGTCGGCACCACCGCCAGCGGGCCGACGCCGAATTTCACGTTGTCCACGAAGAAGACGGGCACGTCGAAGATCGTGAGGTCGCCGATGCCGGTTTGCGAGCCGCCCGGTCCCCAGGCGCTGGCCAGCGCCGGAAACGAGGCGCGGGCGAACTGGGCGACGCCGAAAGCATCGTGCGGCAGCACGCCCCGGACGTTGGTCTGGTTGGCGCCGCTGCCCGTCTGCCCGTTCAGGAAGGGCTGGAAGTAGTCCTGGAGCTGCAGCGCCGCCTTCGGGGTCAGCGGATCGTTGCCCTCGTTCTGGGCATTGTCCTGCGCTGCGGCGGCCGCGGGCAGGGCAAGCAGCGCCGCCAGCAGCCGCCGGACGATCCGTCGATGCATGATTGGCCGGGAGGCCTTACTGCATGAACCAGCCGTGGCTGACGACGGCCGACTGGCCGCTGTGCACCGTGTTTTTTGCCGCGGCATAGAAGAGGACCGCATCGGCCACGTCGTCGGTGGTCGTGAACTGGCCGTCGATCGTGTCCTTCAGCATGACGTTCTTGATCACGTCGGCCTCGGAGATCTTGAGCTCCGCGGCCTGCTCGGGGATCTGCTTGTCGACCAGCGGCGTGCGCACGAAGCCCGGGCAGACGACGTTGGACGAGACGTTGAACTCCGCGCCTTCCTTGGCCAGCACCTTGGAGAGGCCGATCAGCCCGTGCTTGGCGGTGACGTAGGGCGCCTTGAGCTTGGAGGCTTCCTTGGAGTGGACCGAGCCCATGTAGATCACGCGGCCGTACTTGGCCTTGTACATGTGCTTCAGGCAGGCCTTGGTGGTGAGGAAGGCGCCGTCGAGATGGATCGCGAGCAGCTTCTTCCAGTCGGCGAAGGGGAAATCGACCAGCGGCTTCACGATCTGGATGCCGGCGTTGCTCACCAGGATGTCGATCTTGCCGTACTTGGCGATGGTGTCGGCGACGCCCTTCTCGACCTCGGCCTCGTCGGTCACGTTCATGGCGACGGCGAAGGCATCGCCGCCCCCCTTGTCACCATAGCGTGCCTTGATCTCGGCCGCGGTCTTGCCGGCGGCGTCGAGGTTGAGGTCGGCGATCACCGGGATGCCACCTTCGGCCGCCAGACGCAGCGCGATTTCCTTGCCGATGCCGCTCGCGGCGCCGGTGACGATGGCAACTCTTCCTGTGAAACGTGACATGAACGGCTCCTGTTATTTGGCGAGGTAGTCGAACACCACTTCACCAAGACCCAGTGTCAGGTCGGTGACGAAATGGCTGGCCGACACGACTTCGCGCACCGGCAGGCGGGCGACGTCGCACTGGGCGTGGTCGAAGAGTTGCAGGGCGGCGGGGCCGGTCCAGGCGCCCTTCACGGTCACGTCCTCGCAGTAGTAGCGCACCAGCTCGCAGATGCGCGGCGTGCAGTCGACGTGCGGGATGATCTTGATCATGAAGGCGGGCCTGGCCAGGCTCTTGAGCAGCGGCGCCTGGTCGATCTCGCGGTGTTTGTAGCCCATGGTGGCGTTGACGCAGAGCACCGAGCCGTAGTGCAGCGTGCAGACCAGCGTCTCGCTCTCGTGGGTGATCTTGGGCGTCGCGAGCTTCTTGGGGAAACCCCAGATCTCGCGGCCGCCGGCGATCGGCGAATTGTCGTCGAGGTACATGGCGTGGACATAGCCGCCCTCCTGCACCTTGCCGTCCTTGCCCGTGAAGCGGACCGGGATGACCTGGCCGGTCTCGGTGTAGTCGCCGAAGCCGGTCGAGTCGGGCATGCGGATGAACTCGTAGTTCACGGTGTCGCCCACGACCTCGAGCGGTTCCGGTACGACGGCGCGCAGGAGCTCGGGGTCGGTGCGGTAGGTGATGATGACGAATTCGCGATTGTAGAACTTGTACGGTCCCCGCGGATAGGCCGGGTTGTTGAGCGGCATCGCGAAGGCGTTCTTGCGGACATCGGCAATTTTCATCGTTTGGTCTCCTCGCGGCCCTGCCGGGCGAGATCGAAGGTGAATACGCCATCGGCGCTTTGCGGGCGCTGCAGGACTTCGGGGTGACGCAGCGTGTTGATCATGTCGTCGTAGCCGGTCTTCCAGTGCTCTTCCATCGTCCGGCGCGAGAACTCGTAGTCCTTCGACGCGCCCTCGTAGTTCTTGGCGTGATAGATCAGGTGGATGATGTTGTAGACCTTGGTGTCGGCTTCCTGGGCAAGGATCTCCGCTTCCGGCGTCTGGCGCAGCTCGGGCCGCATGTTGGCCAGCAGCATGGCCGCGGCGCGGCGCACCGCCTGCAACTTGCGGAACTGGTCGGTGCCGGCGCGAGTCCGGCTCGAATAGCGGATGTCCTTCTGGCGCACGTCGATTTCGATCATGTCGCGCGGCAGCGCGCCGCTGGCGCTCCACAGGTCGACCTGGAAGGCGAGCGTGTCGTGGCGCGGCCGGGCGTCGAGCACCCATTGCAGCGGCGTGTTGGAGACGACGCCGCCATCCCAATAGAACTCGCCGTCGATCTCGGTGGCGGGAAAGCCCGGCGGAAGAGAGCCGCTGGCCATGACGTGGGCGGCGGCGACCTTGTGTGTCTTGTTGTCGAAGTAGGCGAAGTTGCCGGTCCTGACATTGGTGGCGCCGACGCTGAAGCGCATCTCGCCCGAATTGATCCGGTCGAAATCGACCAGCTGTTCGAGCAGCGCCTTGAGCGGCGCGACATCGTAGAAGCTCAGGTTCCCGGGATTGCCCGCCGGCGTGAAGATCGGCGGCGGAAAGCGCGGCTTGAAGAAGTTGGGCGCTCCCCACAGCAGCGTGCCCATGGCGCGCCACTGGTTGACCAGCTGGTGCTGCATGTCGTTCTTGATGTCGAGGCCGGCGAAATAGGGAATGCCCATCGGCGGTGCGGTGACCGTCTCCCAGAAGGCGCGCAGCTTCTCGACCCGCCGTTCCGGCGCGTTGCCCGCGATCAGCGCCGCGTTGATGGCGCCGATCGAGATGCCGGCCACCCAGTCGGGGTGGAGGTTGGCCTCGGCCAGTGCCTGGTAGGCGCCGGCCTGGTAGGAGCCCAGCGCGCCGCCGCCCTGGAGGAGGAGCGCGATGCGCTCGAAATCGGGGCGCGGCCGCGGTCCGTTCGGGCTGGAACCCGGTGCAGACATGGAACTCATGGCGCCTCTCCCTCGCGGCAGGAGCGCCGCGGCGATGACTTCTGACCTGCCCTCTACACGACGGCAATGACGATTCCGCCGCGGAAAGGATGGGGCCGGGCACTACGTCGCAAGTCGTTGATTCAATGCAAAAATCGGGCCCCTTAAACGATCTGCAGCAATTGCAGCGTCGGCAGCATCTCGTCGGCGAAGGTCTTGGCCTCGGCGATCAGATCGGCGGTGGGCTCGATGGCGAGGGCGCTTGCGGCGGCCCGCGCCCATTCGTCCGGCCGCGTCTCGCCGCGGCGGCGTTCGGCCAGGAAAAGCTGTTCCTTCCGACTGACGTGAATGCCCCCGCCGGTGACGGGGCTGGCGAGGTCGTGAACGTCGTCGGATATGCGCGCTCTTTCGATCAGGTGAGCGTTGAGCCTGTCGGTGCGCGGCCGAACCAGGGCCGTGACCGAATCGTCCTGTGCGGCCTGGATCAGTCCGCAACTGGCAATGAGGATCACGGCTTCGACGACCTGATCGAGCGATATGCCCTTGGGGCGCAGCGTCTGCTCGAGCTGGCCGAGGGACCGGACCTTGCCGTCGCCCAGGATTTCGAGGACCGAGCCATACGCCGCCTCGCCCGGTCCGGTCTGGCTGAGAGCGAGGGCGGCGCGCAGCTTGAGCGGCAATTCGAGCTGATGCGTCACGGCGATCACCCGTTCGTGGCGGAGCGCCTCGGTCCGGTCGGCGGCGGAGAGCCGTTCGGCTCCCCTGATCCAGTAGTCGCGGCGGAAGCGCTGGTTGACGATCAGGTCCCGGACCGTCTCGCGCAATCCGGCGTCGCCCACATCGGCGAGCAGGCTGCGTTGCGCGGCCGACAGGCCCATCGCATCGATGTGATCGGTAAAGTCGGTGGCGCAGGCGTAGCTCACGTCGGCCGGCGCCAGCCAGCGGGCGACAGTGGCGAAGTGCATCGGCTGCCAGTCGCGGTTGAAGAATTCGTGCGCCAGGTAGTGACGATCCTCCTCGTTCAGGGTCTTGAAGCTGTCGGCGACTCCGGGGTTGTCGCGGGCAAAGCCCGGATTGGCCGCCAGCAGCCGGTCGGCGAAGGTCATGGCCTGGTCGATGCGATCGGCGATGGGTGTGGCCTCGCTGCCGGCGCGGTTCGCGTGTTCGACGAGCAGATGGCGCAACGGCGAGAAGGCCGCCCAGCCCGGCAGGGCGTTGTAGCCCATGTAGAGGACGCCGCCCGGCTTCAACCGATGCTGGATGAAGGTCACGATCGCCGCGCGATTGCCATCGGAGATCCAGCTCCAGACGCCGTGCAGGCCGATGTAGTCGAACATCGGCAGGTTGCGCCTGGAAAAATCGACAAAGGAGTCGGTGTGGAAACCGGCTTCGGCACCCGAAGCCTCGGCAAGTGCCCGGGCGAAGCCGGCATGCGCCGGATTGATGTCCGTGCCGTGCCAATCGACCGCCGAGGCCGCGGCATGGATGCCGAGGCTCACACCCTGGCCGAATCCCAGTTCGCAGGCCGTGGTGATCACCGGCGCTTTCAGGCCGGCATTCAGGAGCGCAAGTCGCAGCCGAAGCGGATTGAGTTCAGTGTAATAGCTGTAGATATAATCGATATCGGTCCGATAGCCGTCGGCGCCGTCGTTCATGCCCGGTGTCCGCAACTGTCGCTGCGCCTCGTCGAATGCATCAGCCGGTTCCGGCGAGGGTCTTGAAGGCAAGCCGGAACGGACGGGTCGCATAGTACGCTCCCCAGAGGGCCGGCGGGAGCTTCAAGGCAGCATAGTCGCCAGGGGTCGGCGTGAAGGCGAGCCTCAGGGTCCCTTTGATCCGGTCCAGGCGCCTGTCGCAAAGGCCGAGGTCGGAGAAGTTTTCCCCCTGCGACGACGGCAGTTGCCCGGCGCGCATGCGCTCAGCCAGCAACAGCGCGCGGGAATGGACCCGATCGCTTTGCGCGAGGAGACCGGCCAGTGCGCCGGGGACCGCGACGTCGAGCAGCTCCCGCGTCATCGCGCAGCCAAGGAGAATCGCATCGCCGCAGCCCTGCGCCCGGGCGCGTCGATGAATCTCGGACCAGTCGAGGTCGCGGTGGCGATCGATCATCAGGGCAAAGTCGCTGACCCATTTCAGGAGCTTCCAAACCTCTTTCGTTCCGTGACCGGCGAGCAGCAGCGCCAGGTTCGCACCGGCGATGGTTGGAATGTCGCGATCGCCGATCGATATCCGGCGGAGGTCGTTCCAGACATCGGCCGTCTTCAGGGGAAAGGGCACATGTGGGCCGCTCAAGGCCCAATGCAGGTCGATCGCGGCGTCGCCATCGGCGCGCGCGAAAGCGGTTTGGCGTAGATGCGCGAGGAATGCTCGCCGGAAAGCCCGGTCGCCCTGGCCGCTCAGATATCCCAGTGCGGCCACAACGTCCTCGGCATCGTCCAGCCGGTGCTCGGGCACCAGGACGTCGATGTCGTTGTACTCGCGGCGGGCCAAGTCGCCGTAGAGGGCGATGGCCAGGGCAGGGCCCTTGAAGGCGACGAAGGGAATGGCCTTGCCTTCGAACGCCGTTGCCAGGCGGTGGAGCTCGCCGGACAAGGTGAGCGTCCGCACGAGGTGCCGCTGGCGAAAGCGCTCCAGCGAGTCTCTCTCGGTCTCGGGAACGGCTTCCCAGGAAACATCGCTCAGGCTTTGGAACAGCTGGGGCCGCACGCCGTGGCCTTCGGCGAGCCGGGTCAACGACGGATGGTCGATTCCCGTGTGAAGCAAAGCCCGGATGCGCGTCAGGTCCGGCTTCGGCCGCGTCGCCAGACAGAGCAGGTCGAATTCAGCGCCGCCTGTTCGAACGCCCGGCATTGGCGGCCCCAATTATGCGTGAGCTGTAATTAGCGATCACGCGCGCCGAGAAGGGTCTCGGCTGTCGTTACGGCAGGGGACAAACCCGGCAACGATCCAAACGAGATCAGGACCGGATATCGCTGACCAGATGCCGGCCGCCGCGCCCGGTGAATCTCTTGTACTTTCCGTCTCCGCCACCCTTGGAGCTCTTGGTCATGGTGAGATCGCGCAGGGCGCCGAGCTTGGAGAGGACGGGCTTCTCGTAGGGCTTCTTTGCCGGTGGCTGTGTCGACTCCGAAGTCCCCTCAGTCTTGTTCATTGAGTTATCCATCATGGCATGGCCTTTCGCTTTGACGATCGCCCGGCCGGCGTGATCTCGCTGGCGGGCGGGTCGCATTCATCCTGTCTTCTCAACGAGGCGCTCTTCCTCCAGACTCGCCAGGATCTGCAACACATCCGCCCGGCAAGCAGCCTCCGATACGTCGAATTCAGCCTGGACCGAAGCACAAAGGTCGGCAACGGATCGGGGTTGCTCGAGCGAATCCCAGATATGGACGCCAACCCCTTGGAGTCCAAAATAAATCGCACGATCGAGATCGAGAATCGCGACCTCATCGTTGATCCTGCAGGAAACCTGCCGCGTCGATCGCTTGAAAACCACGAGGGGCTGGACCATGCCGATTCGTCCTGAAGCCCGTCGAGAGGACGAGCAGAATTCGCTTGAGAGTTCATCCCAAGCGCTATTGTGAATTTACCAAGTGTTTCCCTGCAGATCAAATGCAATAAATCGTGATCTCGAGGTGTCAGGAACGCTCTTGGAGCAGCCAGTGATCGAGCGCCAGGGCTCCCGTGGCGAGATAGAGTTCTGCGTCCGAAGCATCGGCCGTCGGCAGGGACCGTGCGTCGACATAGTGGTCGAGCCGATGTCCTCTCGAGAGTTCCGGCAGGCCATATTTGCGCATCATTGCCACGTCCGGATAGCAGGCAAGGGGCGTCTTTTCACGCTCGAGCACTTCGGTAGGCAGTCGCCCCCTCATCGCCTCGCGCATCAGGTGCTTTTTCCAGCCCCAGGGAATCGGAGGTACGGAGAGCATGAATTCGGCGACGCGGAGGTCGAGGTAGGGATGACGCCGCACGATTGGCGTCAGCGACTCCATGAAATTCATGTTGTCGAGGTCGCTCTGCCAGAAGGGGCTCGTGAAGGAGGCGATCGCCCGGGGGCGCCAGGAGTGAGATGTGTCGCCACCTTCGCCCAGGGTCGCGATACGCTCCGCCAAATTCAGGCGATCGACGAAATCCCGGTTGAGCCATGATGGCGGCGTGTCGGGCCCTTCGGGCCCCCGTTGCGGGCGGGCATGGCGTCTCAATGTTTGAGCCCAGCCGGCGAGGCCCTTGACCCGGGTGTACTGGAAAAGCGCTCCGGCAAGCCGGCGCCAGGAGCGGCGCCTGAACAGCCATTCGAGGTAGCTGTTTCGTTCGAAAGTAAGCGCGTTGTCCGGCCCTTCGCCTTCGAACCAGACAGGAGCGAAATGCGCCAGGTCGCGGTCGATCTGGCGAAGGTAGTGGACGTTGAGGATCGATGTCGTCGGCTCAGGGCATCGGATATTGCGCGAACGCCATTGCGGATCGTAGGCGAATTCGTCGGCGATCCTGATCCGCAACTCGATTCCGAGACGACGGGCTGCCAGGGAAGCGAAATGATCCTCTCTGATGTGCATCACCTCCTCGTAGTGTTCGCATTCCGCGACGACCCGCGCGGTGTCCCCGGTTATGTCGACGGCGCAGGCGGCGAGCGTCGTGGAATCGAGTCCGCCGCTCATGGAGATGCCCACCCTGCCCGCTGGCAGCCGGTCGGCGATGGCGTGTGACAGCAATTCCCGAAAGCGCTCGGTGTAGGTTCGCGGATCACGGAAATGAATCGGCTCGTTGATCTCGAAGCGCCAATAGCGTCGAACGGTTGCTCCGGCATCGCCGAGCTTGATGACGTGGGCGGGAGCAAGCCGGTGGATGTCCCGGTAGACGGTCCGCTCGAACTCGAGAGAAAAGCCGACGGTCAGGAAATCGGCGATCCAGTAGTCGTCGAGGTCGCGGCTGCTCGCTGTCCGGGTGGCCATCCAGTCGAGCGAATCGCTGATGAGCCAGGTGTTTCCCGTCTTGGCATGGAACAGCAGCCGTACACCCATCTGGTCGCGGACACCGACCAGGCTTTGCCGCTCGTCGTCCCACAGGACAAAGGAAAAATCGCCGGCGAGAAACTCGACGAACCGCTCGCCCCACTTGGCATAGGCATGCAGGCACAGAAGCGCATCCGGGATCGCCTCGAGCTGATCCCCGATCTGCGCCGCCAGTCGCGCCTGAAGGTCGGCGCGCGCATCGAGCCGGATGCGCCCAACGATCCAGTAGCGGCTGCCCAGGGAATGAATGGCGCATTTCTCCCCGGGGGTACCGGACGAATCGGCGCTGGAACAGATGAAGGCGGCCCGGCCGGAGTCGCCGAACAGTTTGATGTCCGGGTTGTCGCTCGTGCCCAGACGGAGCTGCTGCGCATCGATCGGCCCGGCGTGAAGATTGAAAACCGCGGCGAACAATTCTAGCCCGGCGTGAGGTTGCGCGCGCTCGCATCACCCGAAGGATCGCCCGCGCGCCAGGTCGTGAGTATGGTGTAGCGGTCCTGCCCCTCCTCGCCGATCAGCACGCGGCCTTCGTGAAGAATCCAGGCATGGGCCGCAATGCCGTGCGGCTCGTGGGCGACGCCGATGTGAAGCTCCGAAGCGAGACCCTGCGCCGAGAGCAGACGCTGAAGGGCGAGCGCCGAGCACAGACACGTTGCGCCGGGCATCCATCGCGAAGCCGTGCGAACGGCCCAGACGACACGGTCGACCGGCTTGGTTCCTCCCTTGAGATGGCTGGCCCAGCCACGCAGGCGCTCGATCGTGACCAGATGCAGCGCACTGCGGACGATGGCGAGCGTTGCGAATGCCTCGATCAGCAGCACCTGATCGCGGCGCGGCAATGCGAAGAAGGCGGCCAGTCGCCTCACGTCCGGATCGCCCGATGGATTTCTTCGGCAACGTCATCCATGGCATCGATGCTCCTGGGATAGCGCAGCTCGTAGACCGGGAGCGTGCGGGCGACTCGGGCCGCAAACTCGATCTGCCGCGCCAGCCGGCCGGGCAGAGCATATCGGGTGTCCATCGTCGACGATATGATGACTCGGGCGAGCTCGACGCCGCCAAGCCGCGAACGGGAAACCCCTTCGACGCCGGGCTGATCGTCCGGGTGGCCGAGGTGAAACAGGGCGGCCAGCGGCATGGGCTGGCGGCGCGACGGGACGCTCGCGCGCGGCTGGATCATGACCTTGCCGCTCAGCGAGTTGAAAAAGCCATCCGCCATCGCGCCTGGGAGGAATCTCTTGCCGGGTTCGTCGAGCAGCTTGAGGCGATAGGGGCCGGGATAGGCCAACAGCGCGCCGGCGGAGAAGCTCACGCGCAGCATGTCGTCGGTGACGAGATCTGCCCCCTGGCTGATGAGGAAGGCGGCGAGCGTCGACTTTCCCGCACCGCTGAGACCCAGCAGCCCGACGGCGCGGCCGTCGGTCTCGACCACGGTCGAGTGAAGCGTCTCTTCTCCCTGGAGCGTGAGGGACGCGCTCACGACGAAGTTCAGCAGGTTGGCTTCGAACGACCTCTGGTCGATGTCGCCCGGCCTCGTGCAGATCACGTTTCGTCCATCGGCGGAGATCTGGGTCTCGAAGACGCCGTCGGCCTTTACATAGACGCTGCCGTCCTCGAGCACGACGTGCTGCACCCAGTCGTCGGGGTCGGGCGCGCGGCCGGGCGCGATCGTCCGGAAATGGTCGGGCGAGGCGAAGGCAAGCGTGATCGCGGGCTGGCCTTCGCCGTCGGCAAGCTCTTCCACCGAGGTCAGGCGCAACTCGCTTTCGATCACCAGGCCGTAGACTCTGTAGCGGTAACGGGCTCTCACGCGGGCTCCTGCCAAGTCGGCGCCTTCAGGGGCTATTGCACAGCGCTTTGACTTCCCCGATGGTTGATACAGCCATATCGGAGGCGTAAGCGGTACGCATGATAAGAATCGACTGTCAGGGCGTTTCGACCGACGCCCTCGCTCAATCCGAGCAGATTCGCGCGGCGGCCGATTGCTTTACACGACATGGCTACGCAATCCTCGATCATGTCCTTCCCGAAGATGCCGTTCGCGGCCTACACGACGAATTCAACGACCGATATAAGGACTACATAACAGATCGCGAGCCCGAGGATTCGCTGGAGGTCGGCGACAAGCGGTTCATGATCCCGCTTCACCTGTCCGGAAACCTCGGCGCTCCCCTGGTCTTCGCCAATCCCTATGTGATCGCCCTGGTCCGGGAAGTCCTCGGCCACGACGCGGTCCTCGAGGCTTTCGGTGCCATCATCTCGCTCGTCGGGTCCGAAGCCCAACACCCCCATCCCGACGGCCCGCCGTTGTTCGGCTCGGAAATCTCGGCGCTCCTGCCCGCGCACGCGCTCACCTTCGCTCTGCCCCTGGTCGAGATGAACGAGGTTTCGGGAACCACCGCCCTTTGGCCGGGCAGCCATCGGTGGCTAGGGCCAAAGGAGGATGTGCCGCCCGAGCGACCGGTCATTCCGGTGGGCTCCTGCGTGCTGTGGGATTTCCGGCTCATCCACAGCGGTGCGCCGAACCGGTCCGATCGGCCCCGGCCGATGGTCTATGCCACCTACGCGAGGCGCTGGTACCAGGATCCCGTCAACTTCATCAAGGCGGCTCAGCAGCGCCTGGTCTTCGAGCCGGCATTCTTCGAGGGCATTCCCGAGGATATGCGGACGCTGTTCTCGCATGTTCGCGGTGCCTTGCTGCCGGGCGAGCCCTTCCGGGGATGAGCGGCGCGCCTGACAGGTTTGCCGGCGCGGCGGAGGCTCTGCTGAAGCAGGCGGAACTGTCGCCAGACGAAGTGGCGGAACGGTTCGGAGCTGCGCTCGATGTCGAACGGTGGCGGCGGCTGGTGCCTTTTGCCTCGATCGAAGAGAAGGTCGTCTCCGGCGACCACGCCCGGATCGCGCTGCAGGACGCCGTTCGCGAGAAGAGTCGCCTCGACGAGGACGGCTATTTCTGTCTGAAACAGGTGTTCGATCGCGAGTGGATCGCCCGGATGCATGACATCGCCAGGGCGGTCCGCGCCGATGGCTGGCCGGTGGCCTTCGCCTTCGTCTACGACGACTTCTGGAGCGTCGCGCGAACACCATCGATATCTGCCTTTCTCGAGGCCTCGCTCGGCCCGGACTTCGTGCAGAACACCGTCGTCTGGGCGCACTGGGTTCCGGACGCGAAGGGCGTGGCCGGATGGCGCCCGCATGACGACTGCCGAGGAGGCGGCGACACGTTCCTGTCGCTCTGGATCCCGCTTTCGGAGGCCACCGTGGAGAACGGCTGTATGTTCCTGGTGCCCGATCGCAGGTCGCGCGAGGTCGCCGACGCGATCAAGGCCCAGGACAGCATGCCGGACACATTGTTCCGCAAGACCTTGCAGGACGTCGTCGCCTTGCCGGTTCCGCCGGGATCGCTGATCGGCTGGCGTGGCGATGTGCTTCATTGGGGCGGCGCCAACTCCGGCAGTGCCGTGCCGCGCGTAAGCCTGGCCCTGGAATTTCGGTCGCGGGATGCAAAGACACGTCGCTTCGAACGGCCGTTGATCGACCCGCGCGCGGCGCTGCCACCTTTCAGGACGCGTCTGTTCGCGATCGTCAAGGCGCTTCGAGAGTACACGGAGTTCGAGCCCCTTCTGCGGCGGCACCTGCCGCTCGCCGAGCGGATCTTTGAAGCAACCTCGCCGCAAGAATGACGCCGCCCGCACAGGCATCTAAGGGTGTCGTGCCGAGGTTCCTGGCCGGTGGGTCGCTGGGCTACGCGCGCAGCTGGGTCAAGAACGTCGTGAAGGGAGCCCTCGGACGCGCTCCGCACTTCACGGCGCAGGACGTGCTGTTCCGCGCCTGGCTCCGCCAGCTCTGCGGCGGACCGAAGCTCCGGCAGATCACCTGCGATGCGTCCACGGACGAAGGCGCGGGCTCGCAGGCGCTCATGACGATGCGCGCGATCGACTTCGCCCGCGCCACGGGTCTCACCTACGTCCACACGCCCTTTTCGCAGATCCATCATGCCGACCGGCCGATGCAGGCCTGGGCCGAGGCCTGGGAATCGCATTTCAATCTGGGCGAAGGTGAATCCCGGAGCCGCCGCGACGGTGGCGACACGGTCAACTACGCCTTCACCTTTCCGACGCTGCATGCCCTGTTCGGCATCGAAGCGTCCGAGCCTGACTTCGACGACGCCACCATCCTCGAGTTCCGCCGCAGGTACTACGCCAACAAGTCGCCGCGGAAGAACGAGGTTCTCTCCGTCTGCGTTCATGCCCGCCGGCGCAATCGCCGCGATTTCCACTCAGGGGATTCGACCGACCTGCCGCGCCTCGCCCGAACGCTCGCGCGGCTTCGCTCCGTGCTCGACGCCCAGGGCGTCGTCTACACGCTACGCCTCTTCTCCCAGGGACATGCGGAAGAATTCCATGCGCTTGATATCCCGGAGAGCGCTCTATTTCTCGATGCCGACCCGCTCTGGAGCATGCGGGAAATGATCGAGGCCGACATTCTGGTCACGACGCTCGGAACGTTCAGCTACGTGGCCGGTCTGCTCTGCGACGGAATCGTCCTCGGCGATGCATCGGGTCCGCCAGCCAGGGGATGGCTCGCCTACGACGCCAACGGCGATTTCGATTCCGAGGCACTCGGGCTGGCAATCAACTTGCCGTCGACCAGCGCGAGGTAGCGGTCGGCGCCCATGATCGCCGCCGGCCGGTGCGTGACCACCACGATCGTGGTCCTGCCGTGCAGGCCGGCGATGGTTTCGAGGATGCGGTCCTCGTTCTGCGAATCGAGCGCGCTGGCCGGCTCGTCGAGCAGGATCAGCCGCGGTTCCCGAAGCAGCGTTCGCGCCAGGGCGAGCCTTTGACGCTCGCCGCCCGACAGGTTGGTGCCACGGTCGCCGACGACGGTATCCAGGCCGTCCGGCAGAGCGCGCAGCAGTTCGGCCAGTCCCGCCAGCCCGAGGACATCGAGCATCCGTTCATCCGATGCCGCGGGATCGGCCCATGCGAGGTTTGCCCGGATGGAATCGTGAAAGAGAAATGCCTCCTGTGCCATGTAGCCGACCGAGCGGCGCCAGCCCGGCGCGAGGGCCGCCGTCAGCTCGATGCCGTCGATCAGGATTCGGCCCACCGTGGGGACGACCAGTCCGCCCATGAGATCGAGGAGCGTGCTCTTGCCGGCACCCGACACGCCCGACAGGACGGTGAGGGAGCCGGCCGGCAGCGCAAGATCGATGTCGCGCAGCACGTCGCCGGCCGCGTCGTATCCGAACCCGACGCCTTCGAGGCGCAGTTCCCTGTCGAACGAGACCCGCTCCGGCGGCGTCTGTCCGATCCGGTCGGCGGCGGCGTCGCAATCGGCGATGGTTGCCGCCACGATCTGGAACGCCGACGAACAATGGACGAATTCCTGTGCCAGGTTCTGGATGTCCTGGAACATCGGCATGAGTCGCTGGAACACGAAGATCAGGACGAGAAGATTGGCCAGCGGCAGCCCGAGCCAGTCGACGGCCAGCCAGAGCAGGGCGGCCAGGACCACCGCCGTCGCGATCTCCAGGATCAGCTCCGTATTGGCGAGCAGGCGGCGGTTCGCAAGGCCCGCGCCTTCCGCCTGCTGCACGGCATCGGCGAAGGCGCCGACATGCTGCGCCTCGGCGCCGTAGGCCTTGGTCAGCTTGAGCGCCTGCAGGAACTCGGTGATCTCCCGGCTGACGCGCGTGCCGGCCTCCGAGACGACGTCGCCGAGGCGCCGGCTTTCGACAAGCCGGCGCCGCAGACCCCAGGCCAGGCAAAGGCCGAGGGCAATCGCCAGGGCCGAGAAGGCAGGCGCGATGGCGAAGGCGATGGCGATGTGCGCGAGGAAGATGACGAGGCGGGCCGGGATCTCCAGCAGCAGCTGGACGCCGTGCTCGATGCGGTCGACTTCGGTGGCGAAGATGGCGTGAAAGTCCGCCGTCCGCCTGCGCCGCAGGTACGACCACGAGGCGTTGGCGATGGCGGCGTAGGTTCTGATCTTGAGATCGACGGCATAGTCGAAACGCAGGCTGGCGACGGCATTCTCCTGCAGCCGGGCGACGACGGCGCGCACGACGGCGACAGCCAGGAACAGCAGCAGCAGTCCCGCGAGCGTGGCCGGCAGAAGCGCGAGGAACCAGCTGGCGGTGCCTGTCATGACGGGCATCGGAGCGCCCAGGGAATTCAGCAGCGGGACGAGAAGCACCAGGCCCGCACCATCGCTCACGCCCGCCAGCAGGATGAGCACGGCGACATGGACGAGCCGGCGCGGGCCGATGGATGGCCCGCGCAGCTGCCAGGCCGCCTTCAGATCAGCCAGCATCAAACGGGACGTTTCTCATCGGCCGTTACATTAGCCGAGCGGACCGTTCGCGCCAGCGGTCAGGGCGTTTTCCTGGGCGGCAGGCTGCGCAGCCACGCGATCAGCGCGGACATGTCGTCGGCCGATATCCTGTCGTAATAGGCGAAGCCCATCGGTGGCTTCAGCGGCTGGCCCTGCCGGTCGATACCCTTGCGGATGGCGCGTTCGATCTCGGCGTCGGTCCACTTGCCCAGGCCCTGGTCGGGGTCGGAGGTGATGTTCTTGGCCACGCTCAGTCCGAACGGCCCATGGAACTGGCGGCCGCCGGCACCGAGCAGTGTGTCGTACTGGGTCCGGCCGTTGGCGGCCGGCGGGGTATGGCACTCGATGCAGTGGCCGAGCGGACCGGCCAGATAGGCGCCGTAGGCGAGCTTGTCCGTTCTGGGCGGCGCCTCGATCACCTTGTCGATCGGCGGGCCGTAGCTGGCAGGCAGCGGAATCTCATATGTCGATTTGGGCGTGACGTTCTTCACCGCCGGCACCGTGCGCAGATAGGCCACCATGGCATCGAGGTCGGCATCGGCCAGGCCGCGATAGAGTTCGAAGGGCATCGGCGGGCGGATGAGCGAGCCGTCGGGCCGCTTGCCTTCGCGGATCGCGACCTTGAGCTGCGCGTCCGTCCATTTGCCGATCCCGGTTTCGGGGTCGGGCGTGATGTTGGTCGAGTAGGCCGTGAACAGGCCGGGATGAGCAATCTCAAGTCCGCCGGCCAGAGCCTTGCCCGGAAGCGGACCGTTCGGCCCCATCGGCGTGTGGCAGTTGCCGCAGCCGGCAATACTTTCGACGAGATATTTGCCGCGCTCGACCGTCGACTGGGCGGAGGCACCGGACCAGACACCCAATATCACGGCCATCGCGGCCGCCGCCAAAGACCGATGCATGCATTCCTCTCCCCCTGGGGAGAGCGCTCTTACTCCGCGGCCGCGGCGAAACGCAAGTCGGGAAGCGGCTGCGCGCGGTCGATCGCTGCGCCGGCGTCGAATTTCTTCAGCTCCGGCATCACCGTCGCGGCGAACATTCGCAGGTTCCGCGCCGCTTCCTCGTGCGGCATGCCGGCGTAGGAGAAGACTCCGATGTAAGCCGAGTTGTTGGTCTGCCTGTGGATCGCCATCACCTTCTCGTAGACCTGCTCCGGGGTGCCGTAGACCTGCAGGTCGGCGAAGAACTCGATCGCCTTCTGGTCGCCGTAGACGGCGAGCTTCTCGTTCATCTTGGCGTAGTACTCGTAGCCGCGCTGGTTCTTCATGTGCTCACCGGCGAACTGGTAGTGGTCGAGCACGGTGCGGTAGTAGCCGCCGATGTACCTGATCGCCATCTCGCGCGCCCGCTCGGCGCTCTCATCGACGAAGGTCCAGCCAGCAGAGATCGGCTGCGGCGCGTCGGTGCCGTTGATCTCGCGATAGAGCGTATTGTACTCGGCGAGCTCCTTCTCGACCTCGCGCCACGGCTTCTGCGGGATGATGAGGAGGCCGACGCCCAGCCGCGCCATGATGCGCGCGCTCTCCGGGCTGACGGCGGCGGCATAGGTGCGGCCGCGGAAGCTCTTGAACGGCGCGGGGCGGATGGCGACGGGCGGCTGCTTGTAGTGCTTGCCCTGGTATTCCATCACGCCGGTCTCGAGGCCCTTCAGCAACGCCTCGCCGTACTCGACGAACAGCTCGCGGCTGTCGCCCATGTCGAGGCGGAAGCCGTCGAACTCCACCTTGCCGGCGCCGCGGCCGAGACCCAGGATCATGCGACCACCGGACAAGTGATCGAGCATGGAGATCTGCTCGGCTGCCCGCATCGGGTCGTGCCACGGCAGCACCACCACCATCGAGCCCAGCCGGACGTGCCTGGTGCGGCCGGCCATGTAGGACAGGAACTGCACCACGTCGGGGCACATCGTGTAGTCGGTGAAATGGTGCTCGACCGACCAGATCGATTCGAAGCCCAGCGGCTCGGCCATGTCGGCCAGCGCGAGTTCGTTCAGGTAGATCTGGCGGTCGCTGAGCGCGCGGCCGGTGTTCTGGAAGACGGCGGCCATTCCGACGTGCATCGAAGGTTCCCCCTTTGATTCGGAAAATATTCGTTCCGACGCATGGTAAACAGGCGTTTACCGGCTTGGAAAGGGGTCAGTTTGCTTGATTCCGCCGCATTCGATCTTCATATGCAGCCCATGCGTATCCTCCTCGCCACCCTTCTGCTGTCCTTCACTTCGATCCTCGCTGCGGCACCCGCCGGTGCCCAGGAAATGGCCCAAGCCCAGCCGTCCACGGCCGAGGTCGAGAAGTACATCAACTCGATCCGCACGCTGAAGGCGCGGTTCGTGCAGAGCAATCCCAACGGATCGGTCGTCCAGGGCACGCTTTATGTGCGCCGCCCGGGTCGCATGCGCTTCGAATACGATGCCCCGTCGCAGCTCAAGATCGTGGCCGACGGCTACCAGGTGACGATGTGGGACATCGCCACGAAGGACTTCGGCCAGTGGCCGATCGGCTGGACCGCCGCCTCGTTCCTGGTCAAGGAGCCGCTGTCGCTGAGCGGCGACCTGCAGGTCGAGAAGACCGAACGCAGCGACGGCATGCTGCACGTCACCATGAGCCAGGCGAAGAAGCCGCAGGAGGGCAAGGTGATCGTCCGCCTCGGCGAGAATCCGATGGTGCTGCGCGGCTGGACGATCATCGACAACCGCGGCAACCAGGTGAACGTATCGCTGCAGGACGTGCAGTCCGGCATGCAGCTGGCCGACTCCCTGTTCAAGTTCGACGGCCCCGATCCGGGCGCGATTCGGCGCGGCGGCAACTAGCGTCGGGCGCGCGCGCCTGACGTCGACGCGCTATAGTCCCCGCATGGATCGGTGTGGGGGACAATAGACGTGAGCGGACTGATCGTGCGGGCCTCGACCGAGGCCGATGTGGCGCGTTGCGCGGAAATCTACGGACATCATGTGCTGTACGGCACGGCCTCGTTCGAGGTCGATCCGCCGGATCTTGCCGAGATGAAGAAGCGCCGCGCCGCGGTGCTCGATCTTGGGCTGCCCCATCTGGTGGCCGAGCGCGCCGGCCGGGTGATGGGCTACGCCTATGCCGGCAACTGGCGGCCGAGGCCGGCCTACAAATTCTCGGTCGAGGATTCGATCTACATCGACAAGGACGCGGTGGGCCAGGGCGTCGGCAAGGCGCTGCTGCCGGCGCTGATCGAGCGGTGCACGGCGGCCGGCAAGCGCCAGATGGTGGCGGTGATCGGCGATTCGGCGCAGACGCCGTCGATCCGGCTCCATGCCTCCTGCGGCTTCGAGATGACGGGCACCTTGAAGAGCATCGGCTTCAAGTTCGGCCGTTGGCTCGACAGCGTGCTGATGCAGCGGCCACTGGGTGTCGGCGACACCACGCCGCCGGCGGAGCGCTGACATGCGCCTGATCGACTACTTCGACCGCGGCGCCGATCTCTTCCCCGAGCGCCATTGCCTGCATGACGGCAGCCGCGGCTGGACCTATGCCGAAGTGCGCGGCCAGAGCCACCGCGTCGCCAACGGCCTGCTGGTGGCCGGCCTGGGGCGCGGCGCCAAGGCCGCCGTCTACAGTCCCAACCATGCCGCGGCTTACGCCTGCCTGCTCGGCATCGTGCGCGCCGGGGTCACCTGGGCGCCGGTCAATGCGCGGAACGCTCTGGAGGAGAATCTCTACATCCTGAACAACACGGATGTGGAATTCCTCTTCTACCATTCGAGCTTCGAGTCCGCGCTGCCGCGCATCAGGGAGGCCTGCCCCAAGATCAAGGACTTCGTCTGCCTCGACCTGCCGTCGTTCGAGGCGTGGCTGGCGCGCTTCGAGGCCGCCGCGCCCGACCTGCCCGACGATCCCGATGGCGTGGCCTTCCTCGCCAGCTCCGGCGGCACCACCGGCCGGCCCAAGGGCGTGCAGATCACCAACCGCAACATCGAGACCATGAATTCGATCTTCTGGGCCTGCATGCCGCTCGAGGCGCCGCCGGTCCATCTCATGGTGGCGCCGATGACCCACGCGGCCGGCGTCTGTTCCTTTCCCATGCTGCCGTTCGGCGGCACCAACATCTTCATGGGCACGGCCGATCCCGGCGGCATCCTCGCGGCGATCGAAAAGCACAAGGTCACGCACATCTACATGCCGCCGACCTTGATCTACATGCTGCTGGCCCATCCCGACGTGCGCAAATACGACTACAGCTCGCTCAAGAATCTCGTCTATGCCTCGGCGCCGATGTCGGTCGACAAGCTCGTCGAGGCGATCGAGGTCTTCGGGCCGGTGCTGACCCAGACCTACGGCCAGGCCGAGGCTTGCATGATCTGCACCTTCTTTTCGCCCAAGGACCATGTCGAGGCGCTGAAAAGCAACAACCGCCATCGGCTGGCGAGCTGCGGCAAGATCTCGCCGCTGGTCCGGCTGGAGGTGATGGACGAAGAGGGCCGGATCCTGCCGCGCGGCGAGCGCGGCGAGATCGTGGTGCGCGGCGGCCTGGTCACGTCGGGCTACTACAACAACCCCAAGGCCACGGAAGAAGCCTCGACCTTCGGCTGGCACCATACCGGCGACATCGGCGTCATCGACACCGACGGCTTCGTCTATATCGTCGATCGCAAGAAGGACATGATCATCTCTGGCGGCTTCAACGTCTTCCCGAGCGAGGTCGAGCAGGTGCTGTGGAGCCATCCTGCGGTGCAGGACTGCGCCGTCATCGGCGTGCCCGACGAGAAGTGGGGCGAGGCGGTGAAGGCGGTGGTCGAACTGAAACCCGGCGCCACCGTGGCGGCCGAGGAACTGATCCATCTCGCCAAGGACAAGCTCGGCGGCGTGAAGGCGCCCAAGTCGGTCGACTTCATCGCGGCCCTGCCGCGCAGCCCGGTCGGCAAGGTGCTGAAGAAGGATCTGCGCGCACCTTACTGGGCCGGCCATGACCGCAAGATCTGAAGGGCGGACGATCTAGTGCTCGCCTGGCTGCGACGCCTGCCGCCGAACGTGCAGGGCGCGTTGTGGCTGGTCAGCGGCGGCTTCATCTTCACCTCGACCGGCGTCATGATCCGGTTGCTGTCGGAACAGATCGACAGCGTCCAGACCGCCTTCTTCCGCGCCGTCATCGGCCTCGTCCTGCTGCTGCCCATGATCCTGGCCGGTCGCGTGAAGCCCTGGCATTCCAAGCGCCTCGCCGGCCATTTCTGGCGCACCTTCATGGGCACCGCCTCGATGGTGCTGGGCTTCTATGCGGTCTCGATGCTGCCGCTGGCCGACGCGACGGCCATCGCCTTCTCGCAGCCGCTGTTCTCGGTCCTGGTCGCCGTCGTGCTGGCCAAGGAGAAGGTGCGCTGGCGGCGCTGGACCGCCACGGTCGTGGGCTTCGCGGGCGTGCTGGTGATGGTGCGGCCGGGCGAGGGCAGCCTGCAGCTCGGCGCCCTGGTGGCGCTGGCCAATGCCGCCACGGTGGCGATCTCGATCCTGCTGGTGAAGCGTCTCTCCGATTCGGAAACGCCGCTGATGATCCTGACGCAGTTTGCGATCTTCTCGACGCTCCTGCTGGCGGCGCCGGCGATCTGGGTGTGGCGCTGGCCCGACCTGTGGGGCTGGACCCTGGCGGTCGGCATCGCGCTGGCCGCCACCGTCGGACAGTATTTCTGGGTCCAGGCCTTCAAGGCCGGTGAGATGTCGGCGGTGGCGCCGTTCGAGTATCTCCGCCTGCCGTTCGCCGTGTTCGTGGGCTGGCTGGTGTGGGGCGAGATGCCGGTGATCTGGACCTACGTCGGCGCCGCCATCGTCATCGCCTCGGCGCTCTACATCGCCCACCGCGAGCACCAGCTCGCCCGCGAGCGAAGAAGGGCAGCCATCGGCAGCTAGGCCGCGCCCGGCTGTCTGGACGCGCAGGAGGGCAGGCGGCATGCTGACGCGATGTCGACCGACCGACCGCTCGAGACGCGCCGGCTCGCCGCAATTCTGGCGATCGACATGGTCGGCTATTCGCGGCACATGCAGGCCGATGAGGCGGCGACCCTGCGGGCGCTGCGCGAGGCACGGTCCGCGGTCATCGAACCGGCGATCGCGCGGCACGGCGGCGCCGTCTTCAAGACAACCGGAGACGGGCTTCTCGCCGAGTTCTCCAGCTCCGTCTCGGCCACGCAATGCGCCGTCGACATCCAGTGTGAAATGCCCGAGACCGGCTCCGCCGCGCCCGGGCAGTTCCGCATCGGCGTCAGCCTGGGCGAAATCGTCGTCGATGGCGACGATCGCTATGGTGACGGCGTCAACCTGGCGGCGCGCCTGGAGGCGGTCGCATCGCCGGGCGGCGTGTCGGTGTCGCGGCTTGTGCGCGACCAGACGGAGGGTAAGCTCGCGGCACGCTTCGTGTCCCGCGGCGCCTTGGCGCTCAAGAACATGGTCGAACCCGTCGAGGTCTTCGACGTCGTGCCGGCCGATGCCGCCGGCGCACCGGCCCGGGCGGCACGCCATCGTCGTCTGCCGCGCCGCCTGCTGGCGGCGTTCGCCGCCGCCGCCGTCGCTGTGGCCGGCATCGTCGCCTTCTTTGCCCTGCCGCGCGTTCCGGTTCCGGGCGTGGTGCAGTCGATCGCGCCGCTGATCGCCGTGCTGCCGTTCGCCAATCAGAGTGGTGATCTGGGCGAGGAATACTTCAGCGACGGCATCACCGACGACGTCATCGGCGCGCTGGGCCGCTTCTCCTCGCTCGCGGTGCTTTCGCGCAACGCCGTCATGCCGTTCAAGGGGCGCCAGGCGGCAAGTGACGAAGTTGTCCAGAAGCTCGGCGCCCGCTACGTCGTCGAGGGCAGCGCGCGCCGCGCCGGCGACCGGGTGCGGGTCCAGGCCCGGCTGACCGACGCGCAGGGCGCGCGCGTCCTGTGGTCCGACCGCTTCGATGCCAGTACCCGCGACCTGTTCGTGCTGCAGGATGAACTCGTGCAGCAGATCGCCGGCTCGCTTGCCTCCCAGGTCGATCGCATGGAGCGGGAGCGCGCACGCCGCAAGCCGACGGAGAATCTCGACGCCTACGACCTGGTGCTGCGTGGCCGCGCTCTGCTCGAAACCAATACGCGGATGGCCCATGTGCAGGCGCGCGCCCTGTTCGAGCATGCAATGGCCTCCGACCCGGCCTTCGCCGACGCGCGCGTCGGCCTGGCGCGGGTGCTCTACTTCTACGTCCAGTACGGCTTTACTGAATCGCCGGTCGAAGCGGCCCAGGAGGCGGAAGCGCAGCTGCGCGAAGCCCTGCGGCTCGATCCGGCCAACGTGCGGGCACTGGGGCTGCTCGGCCAGATTCTCACGTATTTCGGCCGCTACGACGATGCGATGGCATCGATCGACCGGGCGTTGGCGATCAATCCCAGCGACGCCGAGGCCTACTATTCGCGGGCGTCGGTCCTCCTGTGGGTCGGCCGGCTGGACGAATCGGGCCGCGCCACGGACCTGGCGCGCCGGCTCGACCCGACCACGGCGTCGAGACCGGACCACCTGTTCAATCAGGCTCTCCGCCTGATCCTGCTGGACGAGCCCGAGCAGGCGCGGGTGTTGATCGAACGCCACGCCAGCTCGACACCGCGCTTCGGCTCGCTCTACGTGCTGCTGGCAATCGCCTATGCCCAGCTCGATAGGCCGGACGACACTGCGCGAGCCGTCGCGACGGTGCGCAAGATCGACCCGTTCTTCGATGCCGACCGATTCGGCACCCGCTTGCGCGACGCTGGTCAGCGACAGCTCGTGATCGAAGGGTTGCGCAAGGCGGGCCTGCGTCCGGACTGAACTCGATCAGTGCTGCTTGATCCAATTGGCGTTGGCGCGCCTGAGCAGCGTGGGGTCGTTGCGTGCCTGTTCCGGCCCGGTCGCGCCCGAGAACAGGAAGAGCCGGCCATCGGATATGATCCAGTTCTTGGGATCGGCTTCGATCTTCTTGCCAGCCGACATGCCGGCTGAACAGAGCCCCGCGAACTGCGGCGCGTACTTCTCGGGATCGCGGGCGAAAAGCTCGCGATGTCCCTCGTTCATGAAGAGGTAACGCCTGCCGTCCCATTGGTACGAGGTCGACGGATTGCCCTGCTCTGGCCGCCCCAGGGTGAAATAAGCCACGGCGTCGTAGCCGTGAATCGCAACTTTGGCGTCGCTTGGCGTGCTTTGGGCCATCGCCGGTGACGCCGCGAGGGCCGCAGCGAAGACGAGCAGGGACCGGCGAGCGATAGTCATTGGTAGAGGCTCCAATCGTTCAATGATGGCAGCAAGGCCTGAAGCCATCAAGGGATGGAGCATCCGCCGGCTGTTCGAAACCGCTTCGCTAGGCCGGCTGTGCCGCTTCCTTGAGGAGCCAGGCGCGGGCCTTCTCGCGATGGGCGTCGGTGATGTGGACCTTGGCGGCGGTGAGCGCGGCCACGATGATCGCGGCGTCGTCGGTGAAACCCAGCCCCAGCATGAAATCCGGGATGGCGTCGATCGGCAGCACGAAATAGGCCAGCGCGCCGAACAGGGTGGCGCGGATCGGCAGCGGCGTGGCGCTGTCGGTGGCGCAGTAGAATGCCGCCACGGCGTCCTCGGTAAAGGGCACGCGGCCCAGGGTCTTGCGGGCCTTCTGCCAGAAACCCCGGCTCACCGTGTTCTGGTTTGCGGCCAGCTTCCCGACCAATTCGGTGGAGTTGCTCATGGGTTGAAAGGTTGGGCGGGCGGGCCTGCTTGGCAAGAGGGTCGGGCGTGCTAAAAACGCCCGTTCAAGGAGGACACAAATGAACGTCAAGGGTCAGGCCGCCATCGTCACCGGCGGCGCATCGGGTCTGGGGGGCGCCACGGCGTCGGCGCTGGCGGCGGCCGGCGCCAAGGTCGCGATCTTCGACCTTCAGGACGAGCTCGGTGAGAAGAAGGCCAAGGAAATCGGCGGCCTCTACGTCAAGACCAACGTCTCCGATGCCGCCAACACCGAGGCCTCGGTCAAGACGGTCGTCGAGAAGCTGGGCGCCCCGAGGGTCGCGGTGAACTGCGCCGGCATCGGCCGCGCCGCCCGTACCATCTCCAAGAACGGCCCGCACGACCTCGGCATGTTTGCCCAGGTGATCCAGGTCAACCTGATCGGCACCTTCAACGTCATCCGCCTCGTCTCCTGGGCGATGAGCCAGGCCGAGCCGATGGACGACGGCGAGCGCGGTGTCATCATCAACACCGCCTCGGTGGCGGCGTTCGACGGCCAGATCGGCCAGGCGGCCTACTCGGCCTCGAAGGGCGGCGTGGTCGGCATGACGCTCCCCATCGCCCGCGATCTTTCCAGCATGGGCATCCGCGTCTGCACCATCGCGCCCGGCCTGTTCCTGACGCCGATGATGATGGGCCTGTCGGCCGAGGCGCAGAAGAGCCTGGGCGCGCAAGTGCCGTTCCCCTCGCGCCTCGGCGATCCCAGGGAATACGCCCAGCTCGCCATGTCGATCGTCGAGAACCACATGCTGAATGGCGAGACCATCCGCCTCGATGGCGCCATCCGCATGGCGCCGAAGTAGGGCGGGACGGCGCGATGCGACCGGGCCTGATGCTGGCGATGGTGGCGGCTCTTGCCGCCACCGCGTCGTCGGCGCGGGCCGAGCCGCGCTGGCTCGCCTGCAAGTACACCGATCAGGGTGGCGTGACGCGCAACTTCCACATGGTGTTCGACGACCTGCGCGGTACGGCGTCCATATTCGAAGCCGGCACGTTGGTCGAGGGCAGCGGCACGAGCATCAATTTCCAGTCGATCCGCACCAGCTTTCCGGCCTTTGCCGCGACCTACAATCGCAACGACGGCGCACTGGCAATATCGCCCCAAGGAAGCTTCGGCGGCATCCTGCGCGGCGAGTGCCGGCGCAGCCCGCCGCCGCCCGGCGCGCCGGCCACCTGACTGCCGCGGCTATTCGAGGTCTTTCGCCCGCTCGCAGCGCAGGTCGGCGACGCTGTTTTCCGTCGCTTGCTGGCCCGGTGTCGTCTGGCCGTTGCAGGTGAAGCGGATCCTGAGTGTCTTGGTGCGGGAGACGCGGTCGGGCGTGCCGAAGATGTAGCCCATCGCCGGCACCTGGCACCGCCACGAGCTGTCGCCGCAGATGTCACGGACGGACTGGGTGACGTCGATGGTCTGGCCGTTGGGTGAACCCCAGGTCGCTTCGAGGATCGAGATCGTGCGCGGGACCAGCGGCAGGCCGCCGACACAGTCCATGCGGACCTTGAGGCCGGTGGCCACGACTTCCGACAGCACGAAGCGCTGCGGCTGGCAGGTCCAGATGACCGCCAACCGGTTGTCGAAATCGAGCTTGGTCTGGCCGTAGTTCGCGGCATTGGCGAAGACGTCGCAGGGATAGCCGTTGGGGCAGGTGACCTGGCTGGTGACGTCGGCGGAGGGACCCGAGGCGGGGACACCCCAGTAGGCCTTCTTCAGCGCCGCCGTGGAAACCGGCACCTTGGGCGCCGAGTTGCACGCCACCACGGTGGCGATCGCGACGACGGCCAAGACAAGTAGACGACCCAGAGCCATGGTGCCCCCAGCTAGATCAACGAAGACACAAGGTAGCGTTCGCTCTACGCAGCGGCAATGCAATAAGCGTCTGCGGCCTACATCTTTGGCGGCCAGTTGTGCGTCTCGCCCGTGAGGCTGCGGCACCACGCGTAGAGCGCGTCGTACATCGCCATGCCGTGCTTCAGCATCTCGTGGTCGTCGGTGTAGACGTGGCTGAGGCCGAGTGAGATCGCGAACAGGCCAGACGACTGCGGCGTCAGGTCGAGCCTGGACGTGTCGGCGCCGCGCACGATATCGGCCAGCTTGTCGAGGCCGGGCGCCGAAAGCTTGTACTCGGCGATGAAGGCATCGAAGCTGCACTTCTCGCCCACGTGGCTGAACTTCACGCCGGGGATGTCATAGGGGATGGCGCCGGTTTCCTTGGCCGTCGCCAGCACCTTGTCGGCCGGCACGTAGAGGAACTCCGGCTCCTTCTCGATGAAGCGCTTGATCAGCCACGGGCAGGCGATGCGGTCGATCTTGGGACGTTCGCGGGTCACCCATTTCATTTCGTCTCTCCTTCCTTGTGCGGTTCGGTCGGCAGGCCATCGGCGCGCCAGGCGCCGATGCCGCCGGCGACGGCGACGGCATCGATGCCGCGTTCGCGCAGCTTGGCGGCGCAGTTGCCGCCGATCTCGAAGCCCCAGGCGCAATAGACCAGCGCCTTGGCGCCACGCGGCAACGATGCCGCGATCTCGTCGACCTTGTCGGGCGGGGCCCGGCGCGCGCCGCGCAGACGGACCGGCACCGAGGTGGCGTCGTCGGCGAGGCGGGCGTCGATCACGATGAGGTCGGGATCGGCCTCGAGCATTTTTCGCGCATCGGGCGTCGTGACCGTGTGCGGCTTCTTCTCGGGCGGTGCGCCCTCGAAGCGGGCGGCGACGCGTGCCCAGGCGATGTTGGCCATGAAGGCATCGACATAGGCGCCGACATTGGCGCCGAAATCGAGGTGGTAGGAATGCTCGTACATGTCGAGCGCGAGAAGCGGCGTGCCGCCGGCCAGGCCGTGCGTGTGATCGGCCGCCCACACGTTGGAGAGCGTGCCGTCGCTATCACCTCGGGGGGGCGAGCGCGTCAGCAGCACCCAGCCCGAGCCGCCGCCCAGCGCCTTGCCCATGGCCGTGAACTCGGCGCGCCATTTGGCGAGCGATCCGAAGTCGCGCGCGATGGCATCCGCAAGGGCACCCGTCGGATCGCCGCCGCCGCCTTCGCCCAGACCGTCGAAATAGATCTCGTGCAGCAGCATCGAGTTGGTGGCGATCAGCTCCTCGCGCTTCAGCCCGTTCAGGCGAAAGCCCGGGGCGCTGGCCGGATCGAAGGACGCGAGCTCGCCCTTGATCGCGTTCAGCCGGCGCACCGTGCCGCCGTAGTTGTTCTCGTAGTGGCTGGCGATCAGCCGGGCCGAGAGCCCTTTGAGGCGCGGCGGCTTGAAGGAGATGGGGCGGGCATGGAAGGACATCTGGTTTCCCTTGCTGATACACTCGTTTCATCGTCAAAATAGCCATGTCCCGCGGGGATGCAAGAGAAAAATGATACAAGTGTTGCATTTACTATGTGTGGTATGATACGGGTGAACGATGTCAAGCAATGAGACCCCGGAGGGCGCGCGGTGGCTGCTGCTGATCCATCAACTGCCGGCCAAGCCCGCCTATGCGCGGGTAAAAATCTGGCGGCGGCTGAAAGGGCTGGGCGCGGTGACGGCGAAGAACTCCGTCTATGCGCTGCCGGCCAACGCCGAGACGCGCGAGGACTTCGCCTGGCTGGTCAGGGAAATCGCCGAGCTGGGCGGCGAGGCGTTCGTCTGTGAGGCGCTGCTCGTCGACGGCATCGGCGACGCCGAAGTCCAGGCGCTGTTCGACGCCGCACGCGACGAGGACTACGCCGAAGTGTCCGCCACCGCGCGCGAGCTCGCGACCAGGCACTCGGGTGCCGACCTCGCGGCCCAGGCGGCGCGGCTGCGCAAGCAGCTCGACGAGATCGTCGCCATCGATTTCTTCGGCGCCGATGGCCGCGAACCGGCCGAGGGGCTGGTGTCGGGTCTCGAAGCCGGCCTGCAAAAGGAGGAAGACATCGTGACCATGACCGAAGCGAAAGCGGCATCGGGCCCGTTGAAGAACCGGGTCTGGGTGACGCGTCAGGGCGTGCAGATCGATCGCATCGCCTCGGCCTGGCTGATCCGCCGCTTCATCGATCAGGCCGCGCGCTTCAAGTTCGTGCCGGGCACGGGCTATTCGGCGGAGCCGGGTGAACTGCGCTTCGACATGTTCGAGGGCGAATTCACGCACCGCGGCGACCGCTGCACCTTCGAGGTGCTGTTGGCAGACGCGAAGCTCGACGATCCGGCCTTGACCGCGATCGGCGAGATCATCCACGACATCGATCTCAAGGACGGCAAGTATGGGCGCGAGGAGGCCGCGGGGGTCCGCAGCCTGGTGGCCGGCATCGCGTCATCGCACAATGACGACACCCAGCGCCTCGATCGTGGCGCTGTCCTTCTCGACGATCTCTATCGCTCGTTCGCGGGCAAGCAAGGCGGCAAATGAAAGACCACGGCGTTCCCTTCTCCGAGGCCATGAAGGTATGGGCGCGTGTCGCCGCGCTGTCGTTCGGCGGGCCGGCCGGCCAGATCGCCGTCATGCATCGCATCATCGTCGAGGAGAAGAAGTGGATCGGCGAGCAGCGCTTCCTGCAGGCGCTGAACTACTGCACTTTGCTGCCCGGCCCCGAGGCGCAGCAGCTCGCCACCTATATCGGCTGGCTGATGCACGGGACCAAAGGCGGACTGTTCGCCGGCACCCTGTTCGTGCTGCCGGGCCTGCTCGCCATCATGGCGCTCTCCTGGATCTACGTGCTGCTGGGCAAGGTCACCCTGGTCCAGGGCCTGTTCTTCGGGCTGAAGGCCGCCGTGCTGGTGATCGTGGTCGAGGCCGTGCTGCGCGTCGGCAAGCGGGCGCTCAGGAACAACGTCATGCGCGCGATCGCGGCCGCGGCCTTCGTCGCCATCTTCTTCTACAACGTGCCGTTCCCGCTCATCATCGTCGTTGCGGGCCTCATCGGCTTCACCGGCGGCAAGCTCGGCTGGCCGGCGTTCCAGGCGGGCGGCGGGCACGGCAACCTCGGCGCCGCCCACGTCACCGATGCCCAGTCGCTGCTGGGGAGCGAGACGCCGGCGCACGCACGGGCCAACGTCCGATGGTCGCTCATCATCGCGGCCGTGTTCCTGGCGCTGTGGCTGGTACCCGTGGCGGCGCTCTATTTCGGCCTGGGCGGCGACAACGTCTTTGCCCAGATCGCGGTCTTCTTCAGCAAGATGGCCGTGGTCACCTTCGGCGGCGCCTATGCGGTGCTGGCCTACGTGGCGCAGCAGGCCGTCGAGAACTATCAATGGGTGACGGCGGGCGAGATGCTGGATGGGCTGGGCCTGGCCGAATCGACGCCCGGTCCGCTGATCATGGTGACGCAGTTCGTGGGCTTCCTCGCCGCCTGGCGGGCGCCGGGCGACCTGCATCCGCTGCTTGCCGCCACCCTGGGCGGGCTGCTCACCACCTGGGTCACCTTCACGCCCTGCTTCCTCTGGATCTTCTTCGGCGCGCCGTTCGTCGAGGCGCTGCGCGCCAACAAGGCGCTGTCGGCGGCACTCGCCGCCATTACCGCCGCCGTCGTCGGCGTGATCCTGAATCTCGCCGTCTGGTTCGGCCTGCAGGTGCTGTTCTCCGACCTGAGGTCCGTCAGCTCCCTGGGCGCCGCGTTCGACCTGCCGGTGCTGACCTCGGCCAATCTTCCGGCCATCGCGCTGGTGGCGGCCTGCGCCATCGCCATCTTCTTCTTCCGCTTCGGCATGGTTTCGGTGCTGCTCGCCAGCGCCCTGGCCGGCGTCATATACGCACTGGTCTTGTCCGCCTGACGTGCTAGCTAGGGGCATGACCGACACCCCTGTATCGCCCGCCGCCACCCCGGCCCTGCCGGCCCAGCTCCCGGACCGCCTGTCGACGAATCCCAAGAGCCCGTTCTACGACGAGGCGCTGCTGGCGCGCGGCGTCGGCATCAAGTTCGACGGTGAGGAGAAGACCAACGTCGAGGAATATTGCGTGAGCGAGGGCTGGGTCCGCCTCGCCGTCGGCAAGACCGTCGACCGCAAGGGCAACCCGCTCACGATCAAGCTCAAGGGCAAGGTCGAGCCCTACCTGCAGAAGTAGCGCGCCCTACCAGGTCAGGCGGATGCCGGCGCTCAGCATGTGATTGTCGGTGCCGGTGCCGACCTCGCCGTCGTAGCGGAGATAGAGGGACGTGCCCTGGGCGATGGCGGTGTTGGCCGCCAGGCCGATGATGGCGCTGTCGCGCGCCTGTGCTGCGCCCTGCACGGTGAAGCTGGAGCCCGGCGCGCCGGCGAAGGCGGACGTCACCGGCCGCGACGTGTCGGCATATTCGTGCGCCCAGCCCAGCCGGAACTGCAGTGCCAGCCTCTCGCGCCAGCCCACGTCGACCGCGCCGGCCAGTTCTGCGCCCAGCACGCTGCGCACCGATGTCGTCGTCTGCTGCGCCACGTTGAGGCTGAGCGAATTGGCGCCGGTTTCGCTGAACGCCGCCTGGTTGATGCTCGAGGCCTGGAACCGCGCGAACGGCGTCAGCGACGCGGCGGCGGTCTGGTAGACGTCGAACTTGTAGCCGGCCTCGACCTGGCCCAGCAGCTGGCTGGCGCCGGTGCGGCCCAGCGCGGTGCGGGCCTGCAGGCCGGGGACGGAGATCATGCGCGTCATCTGGTTGTCGTTGTAGGCGTAGCCCGCCAGGGCATCGACGTAGAAGGCGCCCGGGGTGAAGGAGGCGTAGAGGCTGGCCTGGTAGCTGTCGCTGGTGCCGCGGCTGTTGAAGCCGTTGGTCCACTGGTTGCCGCTCGCGTAGCCGAGGCCGGCGCCGAGCAGGAGCCGCGGGTCGATGCGATAGTCGATGCCGGTGGCGATGCCGCCGCTGTTGTAGGTGAGGGTCGAGGTATTGCTGTTGCCGGCGACGCTGCCGGTGCCGCCGAGCGCGCTCACCCAGACGCTCCACGGGCTCGGGCCGTCGCCGTCACAGGCGACGTCGCAGGCCTGGGCCAGCGCCGTGCGGGTGCCGCCGCCCGAACCGCCGCGCGCCGCGCTCATCTGCTGGCCGACGGCGTTCATGAACAACAGGCCGCTCTGCACATTGGCGGTGCCGAAGCCGGAATACTGCTGGCCGCTGATGGCATCGAGCGCCGCCGGGCCCTGCGCCGTGCTGAGGCCGGCCAGGGCGTTGATCACCGTGCCGAAGTCGCCGCTCGCCGACCCGCTCACCCGGTCGAGCGCACTGCCGACGGCGCGCTGGTTGGCGGTGCGCGCGCCCGCGGCGAAGGCGTTCTGGCTGAGCAGCAGGGTGAGGAAGACGTTGTTGGCGTCGTAGCTGAGGCTGGGCGTCAGGAAGGCGAAGTTGCTGGTGACGGTCGAATAGGCGCCGGTGACGCCGCCGGTCGCGTTCAGGATCGTGTAGGTCGTGCGCGGGGCGTAGCTGCCGGCTTCGGCGATCACCTGCACGGTGCCGCCGTTGATCGTGGCCGTGCCCGGCGCGCCGGTGACGTTGATGCGGTCGGCCTGGCCCGCGGCATTGACCTCCACCTGATAGGTGCTGCCGGCGGCCTGGGTGTAGGACCCGACCACGTTCAGGGTGCCGATCGAGTTGCCCGGCGCCAGGGTGCCGCTGTTGGTGACGCTGCCGGTGATGGTGCCGCTGCCGCCGAGATTGCCGCCGGCGCCGACCGTGACGTCGCTGGCGATGCTGCCGTTGACGGCGAGGCGGCCGGCCGAGACCGTGGTGCCGCCGGAGTAGGTGTTGACGCCGGTGAGGATCGTCGTGCCCGTGCCTCCCTGGACCACCGAGCCGGTGCCGGAGATCGCGCCGCTGTAGGTCGTGTTGGTGGAAGAGTCGAAGGCCACCGTCCCGTTGTTGACGACGTTGCTGGTGAGCGTGCCGCTGGCATCGGCGGTGCCGACCTGCAGCCGGCCGGCCAGCACCGTGGTCGTGCCGGTGTAGGTGTTGTTGCCGGTCAGGGTGGTGGCGCCGGTGCCGGCCTGGACGACCGAGCCGGTGCCGGAGATCGCGCTGGCCACGGTCATCGCATCGGAGCGGTTGAACCGCAGGACGCCGTTGTTGACGGTGGCGCCGGTGCCCAGCGCGCCGGTGGTGCCGCCGTTGCCGATCTGCAGCGTGCCCCCGGCGATGGTGGTGGTGCCGCTGTAGGTGTTGGCCCCGGTCAGGGTGAGCGTGTTGGTGCCGAGCTTGCTGAGCCCGCCGGTGCCGGAGATGGCGTTGGCGACGGTGAGTGCATCCGAGCGGCTGAAGGCCAGCGTGCCGCTGTTGGCGACGCCGCCGGTGCCCAGCGTGCCGGTCGTGCCGCCGTTGCCGACCTGCAGCGTGCCGGACGAGATCGTGGTGCCGCCCGAGTAGGTGTTGGCGCCGGTGAGGGTGGTGGTGCCGGCGCCGGACTGCAGGAGCGCGCCCGAACCCGAGATCACGCCGCCATAGGCGAGCGCATTGGAGCGGTTGAAGGCAAGCGTGGCGTTGTTGGTGATGTTGCCGGAGATCGATCCTGTCGTGCCGCCCGCGCCGATCTGCAGGGTACCGCCCGACACCGTCGTACCGCCGCTGTGCGTCGCCGCGTCAGCCAGCGCGGTCGTGCCGCTGCCCGCCTGGGTCAGCGAGCCCGTGCCCGAGATCGCGCCGGCCACCGAGAGGCTGTTGGTGCGGTTGAAGGTGAGCGCAGCATTGTTGATGACGTCGCCGGTGCCGAGCGTTCCCGAGGCGCCGTTGTTGCCGACCTGCAGCGTGCCGGCCGAGATCGTCGTCGTGCCGCTGTAGCTGTTGCTGCCCGTGAGGGTTGCCGTGTTGGCGCCCTCCTTGGTGAATGTGCCGGTGCCTGAGATGGCGTTGGCGACGGTCGCCGCCGTCGAGCGGTTGACGATCAGCGCGCCATTGTTGGTGATCGCGCCGGAGCCCGCGTCGCCGGTGGTGCCGCCGCTACCGAGCTGCAGCGTGCCGGCCGAGATCGTCGTGCCGCCGGTGTAACTATTGCCGCGGACGAGGATGGTGGTTCCGCTGCCTTTCTGCTCCAGCGTGCCCGTACCGAAGATGACGTTGCCGAAGGTGTGCGAGTCGCTGCGGTCGAAGGCGAGCGTGCCGTTCACCGTCAACGTGCTGTTGCTGATGGTCCCGGTGGTGCCGCCGTTGCCGAACTGCAGCGTGCTGCCGGCGTTGATCGTCGTGCCGGCATTGGCGGAATTCGCGCCGGTCATGACGATCGTGCCGCTGCCGACGATCCGCAGTGCGCCCGTCCCGGTAGCATTGCCGTCGTAGACAAGCGTGTCGGATCGGTTGAAGGACAGCGTCCCGCCGGCCACATGGCTGACATTGCCCACGATCGAGCCGGTCGTGCCGCCGCCGCCGACCTGCAGGGTGCCGCCTGAGACCGTGGTGCCGCCGGTGTATGTGTTGGCGCCGCTGAGAGTCAGCGTTCCGGAGCCTTCCTTGACCAGCGATCCGCCGGCACCGGAGACGACGCCGCTCAGCGTCGTCGACAGGTTGTTGCCGCCGGTCGTGAGCCGCCTGGCGCCGAGGGTGACGTCGCCCGCGCCCTCGATCGAACCGACGCTGGTGCCGGCTGACGCGAGGCTGGAGATGTTGAGGCTGGCACCCGAATTGAGGATCAATTGCGCATTGCCGCCCGACGCCGTGTTGGTGAAGGCGATGCTGGCGCCGGTCATGCTGATCGCGGGCGCGTTGGTCGAGTTGTTGACGATGCCCGTGCCGGTGAAGGTGAGGCCGCTCGTGCCGGTGAAGCTGTAGGCCGGCGCACCGGCATCGAACTGGAAGCCGCCGACCGTGACGGCGCCGGGCGCCAGCGAGATCGCGGTCGTCGTCGAGGCGCCGAAGATGGCAGTGCCGAGCGGTACGCCGGCCGTCCAGTTGCCGCCGCTGTTGAACTGGTTGGTGGGCGGATTGACCCGCCACGTCGCATCCTGGGCCAGCGCCGCCATCGGCGAGGCGGCGAGCAGAGCGGGAACGAGAAGGGTGGCGGCGCGAAGCATGAGGCAACGCTAGGCGCCGGCCGTAACCGGGGCGTTTCGCCTCCCTGCCGAATTGTTGCGTGAGTTACGCGGCGTTCCCGGCCGGCTGCGGGCCTACCAGCGCCCGAACGGCACGAAGCGGCGGCGTCCCATCGGCTGGTCGGTGAACAGCACGAGGAAGAGTTGGGCGAAGAGCGCGCCCAGGCGGGGATCGTCGGGGCCTGTCGCTGCCGTCCAGCCCATGGTCTCCGACAGGGCGAGATCGTTGCGGCAATAGACGCCGTAGACGTAGACGCGGCCCGGCGTTGCCGGCTTGAAGCGGGTCACGCCATTGCACACCGGGCCGGAGCCGAGATCGTTGGCCGGATCGAACACCAGCACCAGGCGATAGTCGGGGTGCTGCTCCTCGAGCGGCGGCTCATAGGTGAATGTCAGCGCCGGACGGGGCTTGTTGGCCTGCATCACCGGCAGCAGGCGGCGCTTCACCTCCTCGACCGGCAGGGCGGGGAAGGGATTGCCGGCAAAGACCACGCGGAAGGTCCGGCCGTCGGTGGCGGCCCAGAACTCGCTGAAGTCGTACTCCGGCGCATAGTTGTAGCCGCCCAAAGTGGGTCCACCGGTCGGCCCCGTCATCTGCCCGTTCGTCTGCCCGGTCACGCAGGCGCCGAGCGTGGCGGCGAGGAGCAGGGCAGCGCTGAGGTGACGCATGAAGGGCTCTCCGGAGCAGTTACCCTTCATAAACGAATTCGACGGCCCACAGTTGCCGGTCGATTATCCGATGATGAGCAGCAAACGGCGGACCTCGCGCCGCCCCTCGCTCGAAGGCAATGCATCGACCGGGCGTGCTGCGGGCGCCGGCCGGCCGCTCATCAGAAATTCATGCAGCTGTTGCCGCGCGCTTTGGGAAAGCTGCTGGACGACCTCGTCTTCCGTGCGGCCGCTGGCGGTCGCGCCCGGAAGATCGGGAATCCATCCGAGGAAGCGGCCGTCTTCGGCCCGCTCGATCAGCGAATAATAGCAAGCATCCAGCATGGGTCTTCCCCCTGCTGCGATAGTGCGGAAGGCAGGCAAAGGCTTCGTTGATCTGGATCAATTTTGCCGCGGAAGCCGGTTCCCGCAGGCTACGAATGGCCGCAATTCGCCGGGCCGCCAAGTTGGATCGGCGGGCAAGGGGCCGTTCCGTAGGAGCAGAACACGCAGCAGTCTCCGGGCTTCGGGCGGAGCAGTGTCCTGCAGGCCCCGCATTCGTAGAAGAACTGGCAGGCGTCGGTCGGCATCGTCTCGACCTTTGTCGCGCCGCATGCCGGGCAGCTGACGGTCGATCGAAGGATCGCGCTCATATCGGCGGCTCGTACCAGAAGGTGAGAACGAGGAGCATCATTGCCAATATGACGGCTGCGATCCCCATCCAGCCCACGATCGAGCGTCCGCGGGCGGCCCCGGCAGCGCACACGCCGCACGCCCGGGCCCGCCATTGTCGCCACGCGACGACCCCGGCGCCCGCCAGGCAGATGACCGCCAGATAGAAGAGTTCCCGCTGATATTGCGCAGCCAGATAGCCGATGCCGACCAGCGAGGCCGCGCCGATCCCCAGGGTGGAGAGCGCAATCGGCAGGGCACAGCACGAGGCGACGCCGAACGCCGCCAGCAATCCGCCCGCGGCGAGTGCGGTTCCTGCCGCGTCGCCCCGGCGGTCGGCGCCGGGCGGCGCCGGCGAAGCATCGGTCTTTATTTCCATAGCCATTGGGTACAGCCTGTAGCGACTACAGACTCAACAGTGCTCCGATCAAAGGATTGTGATCGCCATGCCGGCCAAGGACGCGTTTGCCATCGGCGCTCTCTCCGAGGAGACGGGCGTCAATATCGAGACCATCCGGTATTACGAGCGGATCGGCCTTCTGCGCAAAGCCGCCCGCAGCGCCGCCGGATATCGGCTCTACCGGCCAGGCGACGTCGCCCGTCTGTGCTTCGTTCGCCGCGCGCGCGATCTGGGATTTTCACTCGAGGACGTGCGACGGCTGCTCGCACTGGCCGACCGGGAATCGAGGTCGTGCGAAGGCGCGAAGAAAATCGCCGAGGCGCATCTCGAGGAGGTGCGCGCCAAGCTCGTCGATCTGCGACAGATGGAACGCGTTCTTGCCGCTACGGTGAAGGCCTGCGGGCGCGGAACGGTGCCGGATTGCCCGCTTCTCGGTTCCCTGGGCCGCCTGACCTGACCTCGCGGCCGGATGACGCCGCTTCGATGCGCGCGGTCATTGCATGATCCCGGGAGACGCGATCGCGGCTGGCGCGTTGTCGCCCCCTGACGTGCCGCCGATGGTGAGTGCTGCCTGGAGATCGGCCACGGCGAGCAGGAAGTCGCGCCGTGCTTCGAGGGAAGCCGAATTCGCCGCGATGCGCACGCGGGCGTCGGCGAGATACTTGAACAGATCGACCCGCATGCCCTCGCCGATGAGGACGCCGTTGCTGTAGCGCAGCATGATCTCCTTCGAGACGGCCTGGCGCAGCGGCAGCACCTGGTCTCGCCAGGAGCGCGCGATGTCGTAGGTGGCACGATAGCTTTCATAGGCGATGCGCGCTTCGGAGCGGGCATCGACGGCCTTGCCGGCCAGCAGGTTCAGCGCCCGCATGTAGGTTTCACGCGCCGCCCGCGTGCGCGCCTCGCCGGTGTCGAAGATCGGGATCTGCAGATCGATCTGCGCGCCGCCGCGGTTGATCGCGGTGTCGAGGTTGGTCAGCGGGTTGGCCGTCTCGTTGTTGAAGATGCCCGACAGTTGCAGCATTGAGACGTAGCGCGTGGCCTCAGTGAGGGAGAGCGACTTGGCGAGCGCCGTGACCTCGCGGCGGGCGATCTCGAGGTCGACCCGGCGCTTGATCGCCTCGACCTCGATCTCGACCGGAGACTCGGGCGACGATGGCAGCGGCGGCAGTTCGGTAGGCAGGGTGAAGGCCAGGTCGGTGCCGGACAGGCCGAGCAGCCGGACGAGCGCTTCGTGATCCTGACGAGCGCGCAGCTTCGCCTGTGCCACGCGTGCACCGAGTTCGGCGCGGAAGGCGGCGATTTCGGCCTGGTCGAGTTGGTCGCCGCCGCCGGCTTCGCCGATCCCGGCGATCAGTCGCGCCGCCGTGTCGGTCGTGGCCCGCGTCTGTTCGAGGAAGCCGACCTGCTGGCGGGAGGCGATGGCCCGCACGTAGGTGCGGCGGGTATCCGCGGCCAGGCGCAGGGTGGCTCCGATCGCCCGGTAGCGGGCCTGCCCGAAGCGCTCGGCGGCGATTGCCGTGCGTCGCGGCAGGGTAATGAGGTTGAGGATGTCCTCGATCAGCCGGATTTCGAAGTTGGCCACCCCGGTCCCGGCGACCCGCAGCAGCGAGAGGCTCGGATTGGGCGGCAGGCTCGCCTGCACGTAGGCCGCCTCGGAGATCCCGAGATCGTTGTAGGCGGCCTGAAGGGTGCGGTTGTTCAGGAGGGCGATCTGTACCGCCTGCTCGGCCGACAACGGCCAGGCCAGCAGCGCGGCCACCTGCTCGCGGGCGCGCGCCGCCTGTTCGTCGGTCGAGATCTTGACCACGTCCTTGCCGATCTCCTTGCGGACGCCGCTTGCGACATCGCCCATGCCGCCGTCGGGCGAGAATTGAGCGCAGCCCGCGAGGAGGGCGGACAGCACGAGAAAAGCCAGGCGTCTCATGCGTGGGCCTCCCGGATGGCAGCGGGTGCGGGCTGCAGGTCCCAGCCCTTGACGAGGCCGTAGAGCGCCGGGATCACCAGCAGGGTGAGCAAGGTCGAACTCACCATGCCGCCGATCATCGGCACGGCGATGCGCTGCATCACCTCCGAGCCGGTGCCGGTGCTCCACAGGATCGGCAGCAGCCCCGCCATGATGGCCGTCACCGTCATCATCTTGGGCCGCACGCGCTCGACGGCGCCTTCGACGATGGCGGCGCGCAGGTCCGAGCGGTCGAGCGCCCGGCCTTCGGTCTCGCAGCGTCGCTGTCGTTCCTTCAGGGCCTGGTCGAGGTAGATCAGCATCACCACGCCGGTTTCGGCGGCGACGCCGGCCAGCGCGATGAAGCCCACGGCGACGGCCACGCTCATGTTGAAGCCCATCCACCACACGAACCAGAAACCGCCGACCAGCGAGAAGGGCAGCGACAGCATGACGATGAGGGTCTCGGTCATGCGCCGGAAGTTGAGGTAGAGCAGCACCAGGATCAGCAGCAGCGTGGCCGGCACGACGATCTGCAGTCGGGCCTCGGCGCGCTCGAGGAACTCGAACTGGCCGCTCCAGATGGCGTACGAGCCGGGCGGAAACTTCACCTTCTCCTGCACGGCGCGCCGCGCGTCGGCGACGTAGCTGCCGAGGTCGCGGTCGCGGTAATCGACGAAGACATAGACCGCAAGCTGGGCGTTCTCGGTGCGGATGGTGGTCGGCCCCTGGTTCACCTTCACTTCGGCGAGCTGGCCGAGCGGCAGCATGCTGCCCCGCATGGTCGAGACCAGCACGTCGGAGGCGATGGCCCGCGGGTCGGAGCGCAGGTCGCGCGGATAGCGGACGTTGACGGTGTAGCGCTCGCGGCCCTCGACCGTGGTGGTCACCGCTTCGCCGCCCAGTGCGCTCGACACCGCCTGCTGCAGGTCCTCGATCAGCACGCCGTACTGCGCCAGCCGGGTGCGATCGGGCACGATGTCGAGGAACGAGCCGCCGGTGACCCTTTCGGCGAAGGCGCTGGTCGTGCCCGGCACGCCGCGCACCGCCGCCTCGACCTGGCGGGCGAGGGTCTCCAGCTCGCCGAGGTCGCGCCCCAGGAGCTTGATGCCGACCGGGGTGCGGATGCCGGTCGCCAGCATGTCGGTGCGGGCCTTGATCGGCATCGTCCAGGCGTTGCTGACGCCGGGGAACTGCAGCGCGCGGTCGAGTTCGGCGATCAGGCCGTCGACGTTCATGCCCGGCCGCCACAGCGCCTTGGGCTTGAGATTGATGACGGTCTCGAACATTTCCAGCGGGGCGGGGTCGGTGGCCGTCCCGGCGCGGCCGCCCTTGCCGTAGACCGACGCCACCTCGGGGAACGACCGGATGATCTTGCCCTGGGTCTGCAGCAGCTCGGCTGTCTTGGTAACCGAGAGGCCGGGCAGCGTCGTCGGCATGTAGAACAGCGTGCCCTCGTCGAGGGTCGGCATGAACTCGGTACCGATCCGCGATGCCGGCCACGCCGTGGCGGCCAGTATCGCCAGCGCGAAGGCGACCGTGAGCAGGCGCGCCTGCAGCACCAGTCGGATCGCCGGCCGATAGAGCCAGATCAGCAGCCGGTTCACCGGATTGCGGCGCTCGGGCAGGATCCGGCCGCGCACGAACAGCAGCATCAATGCCGGCACCAGGGTGACCGACAGCAGCGCAGCCGCCGCCATCGCCAGGCTCTTGGTCCAGGCCAGCGGCTTGAACATGCGACCCTCCTGCGCCTCGAGCGTGAAGATCGGCAGGAATGACACGGTGATCACCAGCAGGCTGAAGAACAGCGCCGGCCCCACTTCGACGGCGGCGTCAACGATCGCCTCGCTGCGCGACTGACCGGGCTTCAGCCGCTCCAGGTGCTTGTGGGCGTTCTCGATCATGACGATGGCGGCGTCGATCATGGCGCCGATGGCGATGGCGATGCCGCCGAGGCTCATGATGTTGGAGCCGATGCCCAGCAGATGCATGGCGAGGAAGGCCATGAGGATGCCGACCGGCAGGGTGATGATCGCCACCAGTGCCGAACGGACGTGCAACAGGAACACGAAGCAGACGAGCGCC
>NZ_SCVH01000153.1 GCF_004296935.1 Reyranella sp. | reverse complement strand
CACCCCCTCCGGCGTCAGCTTGAAGCCGAGCTGTTCCAGCTTGGTGGCGGTGGCCTCGAAGTCAGTGTGGCTGACCGAGAGATGATCGATGTCGCGGGCCGAAATTTTCATGCCCGGTCATACAGGCACAACGGCCTCACGCTCAAGTGGGATGCTTGTCCGCAGGCGGCATGCTAATGCCGCGCCGTTCACCGTTCCACTGGAGGAAACATGTCCAAGATGACGCTTTACGGTATCTGGCTGAGCGGCCCGACCTACAAGGCGGGGCTCGCGCTCTCGCTGATGGGGCAGGCTTTCGCCTACAAGCACGTCGATCTGCGCGCCGGCGCCCACAAGCAGCCGGAGTATCTCGCGGTCAACCGCTACGGCCAGGTGCCGGCACTGGTCGACGGCGACCTCAAGCTCTGCCAGTCGGGCTCGATCCTGCTCTACCTCGCCGACAAGTTCGGCAAGATGGGCGGCAAGACCGCCGAGGAGAAGGCGCGCGTGCGCGAGTGGCTGTTCTGGGAATTCGACCGCCTGGCGCCCAACGTCTACCGCCCGCGCGCCATCAAGAGGGGCTTCATGAAGGCCGAGGACAACGTCCTGCAGCTCTACACCGGCCTCGCCAACGATGCGCTGAAGGTGCTGGACGCCTCGCTCGCCAAGTCGTCCTTCCTGGTCGGCAATGAGGCCACCATCGCCGACGTCGCGGTCTACGGCGACGTCGCCTATGCCGAGGAGGGCGCCATCGATCTCGCGCCCTATGCCAACGTGAAGGCGTGGATGGGCCGGGTCGAGAAGCTGCCCGGCTTCAAGAAGTACGCCGACCTGCTGCCGCAGCAGGACGCGGCCTGAGGGACGGAGGGACCGGGCGGCTTGCCGCCCGGTCCATCGTCATTCCTCGCGGCCGCCGACCAGGATCATCTGGACCTTCGCCCAGCGATCCTCGTCGAGCACGAACTGGCCGGACGGCGTGCCCGACTTCCGGGGCATGTTGCCGGTGTTGGTGATCCGCAGGGTCTTGGTTCCCGATACGGGCGTATTGTCGAACGACTTGCTGTCGCGTGTGCCGTCGGGTTTCGTCGTCGTCACCGAAGTGCTGCCGCACAGGCGGTTCCTGCGCCACTCGGCCGGGGCGCATCCGTCGCCGGTCACTTTCACTGTCTTGCGCAAATCGAAGTCGCCGGCCGTCATCATCCTGGCAAGGGCGGCACGATTGCCGTCCGTGACCGCCACTTCGGCGGTGAACTGCTTGGGATCGTTGCCGAGTTGGCAGAAGCAGGTCGACTTGATCTCCGTCTGGGCGGACGCTGGCAGGGCGATGCCCGCCAGGGCAAGGGCAGAGGCCAGGACAAGAAAACGCATCAGGCTTCCTCCACCATCTGCTTCCAGCTTTCCTCGACGCTCTGCCGGTCGAGGTCGCGGGTAATGAACACCAGCCGCGAGCGCCGCTCGGCGTCGGGCCAGCGGGCGAGCAGGGTGGGTGGATGGAAGGTGCGATGAACGCCGTGGATGACCAGCGGCTGGTCCTCGCCCACGACATTCAGCACGCCCTTCACGCGCAACAGGCGGTCGCCCCACGAGGCGCGGACCGCCATCAGCCAGCGGTTGAAGCGGTCCCAGTCGAGCGGCTCCTCGAAGGTCAGGCAGAACGAGCCGATGTGTGCGTCATGGCGGGACCGGTCGACGTGATGATGGTGATGGTCATGCGCCTCGGCACCGAGCCACGCGCGGACGCTGTCGCTTTTGCCGGCCGGATCGAACGGCCCGGAATCGAACAGCAGGGCGGGGTCGATCTCGCCCTGCACGATCTCGTAGAGCGCCGCGCCCGGGTTGAGATTTTCCAGGCGCGCGCGCAGATGGGCGTTGGTATCGACCTCGGCGATATCGGTCTTGCTGATCAGCAGACGGTCGGCGACCGCGGCCTGCTTCACCGCCTCCGGATGTTCGTCGAGCTGGCGGGCGCCGTTCACGGCATCGACGGTCGCGATCACGCCGTCGAGCCGGTAGTCGTGGCTGATCATGGGATGATTGAGCAGGAGCTGCAGGATCGGCGCCGGATCGGCGAGGCCCGTTGTCTCGAGCAGCACCCGGTCGAACGGCGGCGCCGTGCCGGCCGCGCGGCGGCGGGCGATGTCGCGCAGGGTGCGGTCGAGATCGCCCTGGATGGTGCAGCAGACGCAGCCCGACTGCAGCAGCACCATGTCGCCGCCGACCTGCTCCATGAACAGGTGATCCAGGCCCACTTCGCCGAACTCGTTCACCAGCACCAGGCTGCGCGCCATGCGCGGATCGCCCAGCACGCGATTGAGCAGCGTGGTCTTGCCGCTGCCGAGAAAACCGGTGATCAGCGCCACCGGCAGGCGCTCGGCCGACTTGTCGCGATCGAACAGGCTCATGACGGGAACCTCAGCATTTTTGCATATGTAACAATGTAACTCCGCCACTTTGGCTTGACGATAAACCGCCGCGGCGGGACGCTTTCCCAATAAACGATAACAAAGGAGGGACGACCATGGACGCGAGATATCTGCAGGACAAGGAAGAGCTCAAGCAATCGGCGCAGGGCGTCGACGAAGATCGTCGTGCCTTCCTGACCGCTGGCCTGGTCGGCGGCGCGGTCGCGGCCGGCACGCTGGTCGCGGGCGTGGCACATGCGCAGCAGGTGGCGCAGGCGCCGGCGCTTTCGGCCGCGCCTTGGTGGCCGCATCCCAAGTGGGGCAAGGACGACGTTGCCGGCGCCTCCAACTGGATTACGCCGGCCAAGGTCCTCGATGCCGCCAAGCTGATCAAGGACGGCAAGATCTACCGCATCGGCCGCATGTACGAATCGGGCATGCCCAAGTTCGGTGAGCGGGCCTTTACCATGCGCATTCCCGGCTCGCCGACCGGCGGACCGTTCGGCGCCAACAAGCTGATCTATCACGATGAGTTCCTGGCCACCGAGATCGGCCAGACCGGCACGCAGTTCGACGGCCTGGGCCACATCGGCATCCAGATGGGCAAGGACGGCGACAAGAACGAGATGCGCTACTACAACGGCCACACCGAGCAGGAGATCGGCGGCGCCTATGGCCTCGCCAAGATCGGCGTCGAGCACGTGAAGCCGTTCTTCACACGCGGCCACCTGTTCGACGTTGAGGCGGTCAAGGGCAAGATGATGGAGGCCGGCGAGGAGATCAAAGTCGCCGACCTGCGCGCGGCCCTGCAGAAGCAGGGCATGACCGAGGCCGACGTCAAGGAAGGCGACGCCGTCTTCTTCAACACTGGCTGGGGTAAGCTGTGGCTGAAGAACAACGACAAGTTCAACGGCGGCGAGCCCGGCATCGGCCTCGAAGTGGCCAAATGGTGCATCGACAAGGGCGTCTGCCTCACCGGCGGCGACCAGTGGGCGACGGAAGTCGTTCCCAACCCCGACAAGAACCTGGCGTTCCCGGTGCATGGCGAGTTGATCACCAAGAACGGCATCTTCAACCACGAGAACCTGGACTTCACGGCCCTGATCGCCGACCGCAAGTACCAGTTCGCCTATATCTTCTCGCCGGCCCCCATCAAGGGCGCGACGGGATCGAACGGCGGGCCCATCGCCGTTACGTGAGACGCGTGACCGGGCCGCACGGCGGCTCGCGCTCCGAAACGCCCTCGCGCAAGCGGGGGCGTTTTGCTTTGATGCGGCCCAGGAAATCTGGAGGAAAGACCATGACGATGTTCCGTACAGCCGCCGCGGCGGCGCTTGTGCTCGGCATGGCACTGCCCGTGGCCCGACCGGCCGGTGCGCAGGGCATTCCCAAGGCGCAATCGCCGGAAGAGGTCGGCTTCCTGTCGACGCGCCTCAAGAACCTGAGCGACCGGATCAACGAGGGCGTGAAGAACAACGAGCTGCCGGGCGCCGTGGTGCTGATCGTGCGCAACGGCAAGGTCGTCATGTTCGACTCCTTCGGCTTCCGCGACAAGGAAGCCAAGGTGGCGATGACCAACGACACCATCTTCCGCATCGCCTCGATGACCAAGCCCATCGTCACGGTGGCGGCGATGATCCTGATGGAGGAGGGCAAGCTCACGCTGGCCGATCCGGTGTCGCGCTACATTCCGGCCTTCGCCGAGACCAAGGTCGCGGTGCCGAAGAAGAAGGACGACGGCACGGTCGAGATCGCGCTCGAGCCGCAGGCGCGTCCGATGACGGTCCAGGACCTGATGCGCCACACCTCGGGCCTGACCTACGGTGCGATCGGCGCCAATCCGGTGAAGCAGTCCTACCTCGACATGAAGGTGAACGATCGCGGCCAGAGCAACGCCGAGATGGCCGAAAAGCTCGCCAGGCTGGCGCTGCTCTATCAGCCCGGCACGACCTGGGAGTATTCCATGTCGACCGACCTGTTGGGCCGCGTCGTCGAGGTCGCCTCGGGCATGCCGCTCGACAAGTTCATCGAGGAGCGCATCACCAAGCCGCTCAAGATGGGCGACACTGCCTTCGAGGTCCCGGCCGACAAGAAGGCGCGCGGCGCCAGGCCGATGAAGGAGGGGCCGAAGAACGAGGTTCCGGCCGTTCCCGATGTCACGGAGAAATTCACCTGGAGATCGGGCGGCGGCGGCATGGTCTCGACCGCGGCCGACTACGCGCGCTTCCTGCAGATGTTCGCCAATGGCGGCCAACTCGACGGCGTGCGGCTGATCTCGCGCAAGACCATTGACCTGATGACCGCCGACGCCCTGCCGCCGGACATCAAGATGGGTGCCGACATGTGGCGCTTCGCGGCGCTCGAGCCCAGCGCTCGCATGGGCCAGGGCTTCGGCCTGGGCTTTGCCGTGCGCACCGACGTCGGTCGCAATCCGCTGCCGGGAACACCCGGCGACTACTACTGGGGCGGCGCCTACGGGACCTACTTCTGGCACGACCCCAAGGAGCGCCTGTTCGTCGTCTACATGATGCAGTCGCCGGCGGCGCGCCTGCGCTACCGCTACCTGATGCGTGATCTCGTCTATCAGGCGATGGTCAACTGACCGGGAGCCGTCACGCCTTCAGGCGCATCCTGCCCAGGAAGTCGCGCTTGCCGAGGGGAACGCCCTTCGACCGCAGGATGTCGTAGGCGGTGGTGGCGTGGAAATAGAAATTCGGCAGCGAGAAGGACTGCACGAACCCCTCCGCCGTGAACGGTATCTTGGTGTCGCGGATCTGGAAGGTGACGTCCTTGCCTTCGAGCGCATTCACGTCGGCGGGCGTCAACTTTTGCAGAGCCTCGCGCGCTTCCGTCACCGCCTTCTGCAGGCCGGCATAGTCGAGCGGCGGCAATTGGGCCGGCGGCGCGAACAGGCCGTCCTTCACGCCACGCATCGCGCCGATCGAATGATGCGCGGTCGCCAGGACCTGGAAGCGGAACGGCAGCATGTCGGAGTAGAGACGCGTCTCGACGATCTCGTTGGGATCTATCTTGTTTTCCTGGAAGTGGGCGAGGCCGCGGCCGAGGAATCCCTCCATGCCTCCCAGCGTCTGGAGATAGTTGGTCACACTGAGGTCATAAAGTGAAACGGCCATGGCTAAGAATCCTCCCCCGATGAATTTTCACGACAAATATTCTCACTCCCGACCGTCGTGAAACAGCCATTTCCTCATGAGGGCATGAGCGCTTCATCTCTTCGCACCTTCTGCCCGATCGTCTAGTCTCCGCGCCAATTCAATCCTCTTCGGGAGAAACCGACATGATCGACCTTCACTACTGGCCGACGCCGAACGGCTGGAAGATTTCCATCATGCTCGAGGAATGCGGCCTGCCCTACAAGTTGGTGCCGGTGAACATCGGCACGGGCGAGCAGTTCAAGCCCGAGTTCCTGGCGATCAGCCCCAACAACCGCATGCCGGCGATCGTCGACGACGACCCACCCGGCGGCGGCGCGCCGGTCTCGGTCTTCGAGTCGGGCGCCATCCTTCAGTATCTGGCCGAGAAGGCGGGCAAGTTCCTGCCCGCCGACCTGCGCGGCAAATACGAAGTGCTGCAATGGGTCAATTGGCAGATGGGCGGCCTCGGCCCGATGGCGGGGCAGGCGAACCACTTCAACATGTATGCGCCGCAATTCAATCCGCCGGAGCAGCTCACCTATGGCCAGGCCCGCTACAGCAACGAGGTCAATCGCCTGTTCGGCGTGTTGAACAAGCGGCTGGCCGACCGGCCGTTCGTGGCCGGCGCCTACTCGATCGCCGATATGGCGATCTGGCCGTGGGTCGTGGGCTTCAAGAACTTCGGCCAGAAGCTCGAGGACTTTCCGAACCTGCAGAAGTGGTTCGAGGAAACGGGCGAGCGCCCTGCCGTGGTCAAGGGCAAGGCCGCCGGCGCCGAACTGCGCAAGACGCCGGGCATCAACACCGAGGAGCAGCGCAAGATCCTGTTCGGCCAGACAGCCTCCGTGGTGCGCTGACCCCGAGCCCTTGACGCTCCGCCGACGGACAACCACGTTGGCGGAGCCCCCCAAGCGAGATTGAATGGGATTGGGAGGGGCGGGAGGCACTGCCATGGAAAGCCAAGAACGCGACCTTATTTCCGGCCTGTTCGGGCGGATCCAGCAATTCGAATCGCAGCCGCGCGATCCCGAGGCCGAGGCGCTGATCTCGAGCTCGGTCGCGCGCCAGCCGGCGGCGCCCTATCTGCTGGTGCAGACCGTGCTGGTCCAGGAGCAGGCCCTGAAGGCGGCGCAGGAGCGCATCGCCGAACTCGAAGCCAAGGCGAAGGCCGCGCCCGCGGCGGCGGGTTTCCTGGGCAGCGCGCCCAGGATCAGCCCGTGGGGTTCACAAGCAGCGGGCTCACAAGCGGGGGACTCGCAGGCAGGCGGTGCGCCGTCCGCGCCGCGGTCTTCCGTGCCCTCGACGCGTTCGCCGCTGCAGGCAGCGGTGGCTCCGGCGGCCGCGCCCGCCGGCGGCAGCTTCCTGCGCACGGCGATGGCGACGGCAGCCGGCGTGGCCGGCGGTGCCCTGCTGTTCGAGGGCATCCGCAGCATGATGGGAAGCAATCCGTTCGGCCAGCAGCAGGCCGCGGGCCAGACGGGCGCCGTGCCCGACGCACAGCAGCAGGCGATGGCGCAGGACGACAGCCAGGCGGCCGATGGCAGCGCGTCGGAGGATTACGATACGGCGTCCTACGACGAGGACGCAGGCCAGGACATGGGCGGCGGGGACGACGACAGCTTCGCCTGAACGGACTTGCAGGAATTTCGCAATGAACGGGGAAATGACGAGATGATCGAACTTCATACGTGGGGCACGCCGAACGGGCGCAAGATTTCCATCATGCTCGAGGAGTGCGGGCTGCCTTACAGCGTGCACAAGGTCGACATTTCCAAGGGCGAGCAGTTCAAGCCCGAATTCCTGCGCATCAGCCCCAACAACCGCATTCCCGCGATCGTCGATCCCGACGGTCCGGGCGGCAAGCCCTATAGCCTGTTCGAATCCGGCGCGATCCTGATCTACCTCGCCGACAAGACGAAGAAATTCATGCCGGCCGATGCCACCAAGCGCTACGACGCGCTGCAGTGGCTGATGTGGCAGATGGGCGGCTTCGGCCCGATGCTGGGCCAGGCCCATCATTTCCTGCGCGCAGCCCCCACCAAGATCGAATACGGCATCAAGCGCTATGTCGACGAGGCCAAGCGCCTTTACGGTGTGCTCGACAAGCAGCTCGCGGGCAATGCCTTCGTCGCCGGCGAGGAATACACCATCGCCGACATGTCGATCTTCCCGTGGGCGGCGCGCCACGAATGGCACACGGTGAACCTCGCCGACTTCGCCAACGTCAAGCGCTGGTACGACATCGTCAACGCCCGTCCCGCCGTGACCAAGGGCATGTCGGTGCCGTACCTGAATTAAAGGATCATGCACATGCGCAGGCTTGCTCTGTTGGCCGTCCTCGGCCTTCTCTCCGCTTGCGCGCAAACCAGTGCACAATCTCAGCCGCCGCAGGTGGCGGCGTCCTGCGCCGCGCCGCTCAAGCCCGCCCTCGCGCTCAACCTCTATTTCGGCCGCGACAAGCCGGGCGGCATGGTGAGCGAAGCCGAGTGGGCCACGTTCGTTGCCCAGGAGGTGACGCCGCGCTTTCCCGACGGGCTCAGCGTGATCAATGTGGCGGGCCAGTCGCGTGGGGCCTCAGGTTCGGTCGAACGCGAGAGGACCAAGCTGCTGATCATCGTTGTGTTTGATGCGCCGGCGCACCAGCCCAAGGTGGTGGCGATCATCGACGCCTACAACAGGCGCTTTGCCCAGAACAGCGTCTTCCGCACCGAACACGCGGTGTGCGCCGGGCTCTAGACCGTCGCGGGATGGAACCGCTTCAACGCCAGGACGGTCAACCCGACGATGATCGCCAGGACGACGACCTGCGCCACCAGGAACGGCGGCTCCGATTGCGTCGGCGCGAGCGGCTTCAGGAAGGCGAGCTTCTGGAAAGCCTGGACGACGCCCACGACCGAATTGAGCCAGAGCGCGAAGGCAGCGCCCGCGATGTAGATCCAGCGCCACGGCCCGGCCAGCCGGTACTGATAGAGCGCCAGCAGGACCGGCGTCAGCACGACGAGAGAGACGACGCCGAAGATGACGGGCGGCCCGATCTTGAGGTTGGGAAAGAAGAATCCGGTCACGCTCGTGGCGACCGTGGTGAGCAGGAAGGTCATCGTCAACCCGGCGGGAAGCCGCGAGCCCGTCATGGCGAACAGGCAGACGACGCCCGATGCGATTCCGATCAGGCTCAGCACGACGTGCAAGGTCGTGAAGGTCGAGAGCGACATTCCCAGGATCATGACGAGGCCTTTTCTCTGCTGCTTCGCCCATCATGGCGGCGCGACTTTCCCGTCGCAATGTCCGTGCCACGCCTGGCTTGACGGCTTGATCGGCTCGTGATAGGAAATAGACGAAAGAAAGGGCGAACAGAAAGCTTGTTCCCTGGGACTTTTGGCGTTCGATAGGAAATAGAGGGGTGCTGTCGCGAAATGTCGTCGTTGTCGGACACGCCGAGTCCGACACCAGAGGCGATTAGCCGAGCCGGATCAAGGCGTTGAGGAGGGCATCGCGAGTCGCCGAGCGACCAAACTTCAGAACGCCCGATGTTCGGTCTACTGCCGCTCCGCCCAGCCGATCATTCTGGCGATGAAGGCATCGCAGGCATCCATCTGCGATCTGGCGACGAATTCGTTGGGCTGGTGCGCCTGGGAGATGTCGCCGGGGCCGCAGATCACGGTCGGGATGCCGTGGCCGCGGAAGATGCCGGCCTCGGTGCCGTAGGGCACGGCGTAGGTGCGGTTGCCGCCGCTCCATTGCAGGGCGAGCCTGGCCGCTTCCTCGTTCTCCTCGGGTTTCAGGCCGGGCACGAAGGAGCGGCGCTCCAGTGTGATGTTGGCGTCGGGATGCTTGGCCTTCATCCTGGGCAGCAGAAGTTCGGCGACGTATTTCTCGGCCCGGCGTTGGACTTCCCAGGCGTCGTCGCCGGGCAAGGTGCGGTAGCCCCAGCGCAGCGTGCATTCACGGGCCAGGATGTTGCCGGCCGTGCCGCCGGCGACGATGCCGACGTTGATCGTGGTGTGGCCGGGCACGGTGTCGATGTCGGTGCGCTTGCGCTCGGCCAGTTCGACCTGCAGTTCGTTCAGCCAGTGGATGAAGTCGCCGGCGAAGTGGATGGCGCTGACGCCGAGATGGGTCATCGAGGAATGGGCTTCGACGCCGGTGAAGATGGCGACGTGGCCGCCGCCGGCGTTCTGGGCATTGACCACGCCCATCATGGTGGGCTCGCCCACGATCACCGCCTGCGGTCTGGGCACGTTGCCCATCAGTTTCTCGGCCAGCGAGTGAGCGCCCAGGCAGCCGATCTCCTCGTCGTAGCTGAAGGCGAAATGCATCGGCACTTTGAGGCGCGCGCGCTGGAAGGCGGGGACATGGGACAGGCAGGTGGCGACAAACCCCTTCATGTCGCAGGTGCCGCGGCCGTAGAGATTGCCGTCGGGCTTTTCGCTGAGCGTAAAAGGATCGGTGACCCAGGCCTGGCCGTCGACCGGCACCACGTCGGTGTGGCCCGAGAGTACGATGCCGCCCGGCGCGTCGGGCCCGATCGAGGCGTAGAGGTTGGCCTTGGTGCCTTCCTCGTTGGGCACCAGGGTGCTCCTGACCCCGTGCTCGCCGAGGTAGCCCTGGATGTACTGGATCAGCTCCAGGTTGGAGTTGCGCGAGGTGGTGTCGAAGGCCACCAGGCGCTGGAGCATGTCGATGGAAGAGGGGGCGGATGAATTCATGCCGGCACCGTCGCACACCCCGTGCCGGGCCGCCAAGAGCCTGATATTGCTTGCGAAATTGCGGGGTTGTTTGACACCCCCGGAGCCCCCCGCTAGAACCGCCGCGCATCCGTCGTGGATATTTCGATCGCCGGGGTCTTAACGGACTGCGGAGAGGTGGCCGAGCGGTCGAAGGCGGCGGTTTGCTAAACCGTTATAGGGGGTAAACCCCTATCGAGGGTTCGAATCCCTTCCTCTCCGCCATTACCCCGGACTAGCCCGCCGAAATCCCGAAGCTCATCTTGATTGCGATGACCAGGCT
>NZ_SCVH01000152.1 GCF_004296935.1 Reyranella sp. | reverse complement strand
TGGAATAAGGCTTATCCCGGAGTCGGGCCCAACTTCGGGCCCAACACTCCCTCAATTCAGGTGGGCCCGGCAGGCGGGCGAAAAACCCGCCGTTATTGGCTTTCCGGCGTGCGGAGAGCCGAATTTCGAGCCGTCGAGTTGGGCCCAATTTCGAATGTTGGGCCAGCTCACTGCACCGCTCGGACGGCCAGCAGGGCGTCGATCTCGGGGGCGGCGTAGCCCGCCTCAGAGAGCACCTCGCGGGTGTGTTCGCCGGTGCGCGGGGCATGGGTCTCGTCCTCGCGGGCACCGCCCGAGAAGGTATTGGCGAGCTTCGTACGCCGGATACGGCCTTCGCTGGGATGTTCCTCGGGCTGGAAGAAGCCGACGTCGGCCAGGTGAGGGTCGGTGAGCAGATCGTCGATCGAATTGTAGCGGGCGGCCGGCACGTCGAGCCTGTCGAACAGTTCCACCCACTCGTCCGTCGTCTTGCCGGTGAGGCCTTCCCGCTGGACCTCGAAGTAGGCGGCGGCATTCTTCGTGCGCGCCGCGGCGCTGTCGAAGCGCGGGTCGGTTTTCAGCTCCGGCCGGCCGATGGCGTCGAAGAAGGCGAGCGCCTGGGCGTTGGTGTTGGGGCGGACGGTAACGTAGCCGTCCTTGGTCGGCAGCGGCCGGTAGTTGGGGCTGAGCAGGCGGCCGTCGCCGGTCGGTCCGACCGGCGGGTCGAAGGTGGCGGCGCCGAGATGCTCGCTGCTCACGAACGAGGCCATGTTCTCCAGCATCGGCACGTCGATCGCCTCGCCCTTGCCGGTCTTCTCGCGCCGGTAGAGGGCGAAGCCGATGCATTGGGCAGCGATCAAGCCGCTGGTGTGGTCGCTCATCACCATCGGCACGAAGCGCGGCTCGCCGGTGGCGCGGGCGATCGTGCCGGCGACGCCGGACAGGCTCTGCACGATCGGGTCGTAGGCGGGGCGGTTGTAGTATCGGCCACCGCGGCCGAAGGCCAGGATCGAGCAGTGGATCAGCCTCGGGTTGAGCTTGGCCAGGCTCGCATGGTCGAGGCCGGCGCGGGCCAGAGCCTCGGGCCGGACGTTGCTCACGAAGACGTCGGCCCTGGCGATCAGCCGCAGCAGGGCGGCGTGGCCGTCCTTGTTCTTGAGGTCGAGCACGATCGAGCGCTTGTTGCGGTTGAAGTTGATGAACTTGCCCGACATGCCGGGGTTGCGGCTGCCCTCGGCCATGGTGCGCAGCAGGTCGCCGCCCGGCGCCTCGACCTTGATCACATCGGCGCCGTAGTCGGCCAGGGTGCGGGTGCAGATCGGGCCGACGACGACGGTGGTCAAATCGACGACGCGGACGCCTTCGAGGGGACCGCCGCTCATCGGGCGAACTCCAGATCCATCTCGCCGCACAGCACGCCGTTCCTGTCGGCCGCCCAGATCTTCAGCCTGCCGTCCTTCTGGGCCTCGCCACGGACCTCGATCCGGTCGCCGACCCAGAGCGGATGGACGAGGCGGGCGGTGTAGCCGGTGAGGGTGCCCTTGGCATGGCGGAGCGCGGCATCGACCATGAGATGCATGGAGAGGCCGCCGTTCGAGACCAGCGCCGGATAGCCTTCCTCGCTGCGTGTGTAGTCGCCGTCGTAGTGGATCCTGTGAGCATTCCAGGTGAGGGCGGAATAGCGGAAGTTGAGGGCATTGGTGAGGGCGGTGGTGTCGCTCCAGGCCTGGTCGGTGCGCGCCAGGGTGGCCACCGTGGCCGTCGTCTTCTGGCCAGGCGGTACGGCGGGACGATAAATCGCGTCGAAATCGTCGACCGCCAGCACCTTGCCGTGCTGCTCGATGGTGTGGCGCATGGTGAGCACGAAAATATCGCCGGAGCGGCCGCTCTTGGGGACGATGTCGGCGACCTCGGCCTTCTTCACGGCCGGCTCGCCGGCGCGCAGGTTGCCCATGACCTTGACCCGGCGGCCGGCGCCCATGCGGCGCGGCATCGGGATCGGCGGCAGCACGATGCCCTTGTTGGGATGGCCGTCGGGGCCGATGTCGCCCTGGCGGACGGTCTCGGTGAAGAAGATCCCGAACCAGTGCGGCGGCAGTTCGGAGCCGACGCGGAAGCTTTCGGGGTCCATGTCGAAGGTTCCGGCGGCGCGCCGCACCGCCATCAGGCCGATATCGTCCTCGACGACGCGAACGCGCCCGATCCAGGGGCGCAGATCGTCCATCGCCTTGTCCATCCAGCCACTCATGTTCCGTTCCCTCGATTCCGTTAGCGGCATCCTCCAACAAAAGAAGGGCCCGCGACAGCGGGCCCTTCCATGATCCGAAAATTCGGAAAGGATCAGATCGAGTAGTACATCTTGTACTCGATCGGCGCCGGCTGGTGTTCCCAGTTGTAGACCTCTTCCCACTTGAGCTCCATGTAGGCGTCGATCTGGTCGTCGGTGAACACGCCGCCCTTGGTGAGGAAGCTGCGGTCGGCGTCGAGGCAGTTCAGCGCCTCGCGCAGCGAGCCGGCGACGGTCGGAACCTTCGAGAGTTCCTCCGGCGGCAGGTCGTACAGGTTCTTGTCCATCGGGTCGCCCGGATGGATCTTGTTGTTGATGCCGTCGATGCCGGCCATCAACATCGCAGCGAACGCGAGATAGGGGTTGGCGGACGGATCGGGGAAGCGGACTTCCACGCGCTTGCCCTTCGGCGACGCCGAGTAGGGGATGCGGCACGAGGCCGAGCGGTTGCGCGAGGAGTAGGCCAGCAGCACCGGCGCCTCGAAGCCCGGGATCACGCGCTTGTAGGAGTTGGTGCTGGCGTTGGTGAAGGCGTTCAGCGCCTTGGCGTGCTTGATGATGCCGCCGATGTAGTAGAGCGCCGTCTCCGACAGGTCGGCATAGCCCGATCCGGCGAACAGCGGCTTGCCGTCCTTCCAGATCGACTGATGAGTATGCATGCCCGAGCCGTTGTCGCCATAGATCGGCTTCGGCATGAAGGTGAGCGTCTTGCCGTAGCTGTGGGCGACGTTGTGCAGGGTGTACTTGTACTTCTGCACGTTGTCGGCGGTCTTCACCAGGGTGTCGAAGCGGAAGCCGAGCTCGTTCTGCGCCGGCGCCACCTCATGGTGATGGATCTCCATGACGATGCCCATGTCCGTGCAGACCGACATCATCTCGGCGCGCAGGTCGTTGTGCGAGTCGACCGGCTGGACGGGGAAGTAGCCGCCCTTGACGCCGGGGCGGTGGCCCATGTTGCCGCCTTCGTACTCGGTGTTGGTGTTCCACGGCGATTCGCTCGAGGTGACGCTGAACGAGCTGCCCTGCATTTCGACCTTGAAGCGCACGTCGTCGAACACGAAGAACTCGAGTTCGGGGCCGAACACCGCGGTGTCGCCGATACCGGAGGATTTCATGAAGGCTTCGGCGCGCTTGGCGGTGGAGCGCGGGCAACGGGAATAGAGCTGGCCCGTCGAAGGCTCGACGACGTCGCAGCTGATGATGAGGGTCGTCTGCGCGGCGAAGGGATCGAGCACGGCGGTGGAGGGATCCGGCATCAGGATCATGTCGGACTCGTTGATCGCCTTCCAGCCGGAGATCGACGAGCCGTCGAACATCACACCGTCGACGAAGGTGCCTTCATCGGTGGCCGAGGCCATGCGGGCCGTGTGCTGCCACTTGCCGCGGGGATCGGTGAAGCGGAAGTCAACGAACTTGACGTCCTTTTCCTTGATCATCGCGAGAACCTGTTTGGCGTCCATTTGTCCTTCGTCCCTCTTTTGTGGATACGTCCTCTGCCCCCAAAGGGTGCGTTCTCATACGGCGGCGTCACCACGCTCGCCAGTACGAATTCGGATCGCGTCGTCGATGCTCGACACGAAAATCTTGCCATCGCCGATTCGGCCGGTATGCGCCGAGCTGCGGATCGCCTCGACGGCTTTTTCGACCATCTCGTCCTCGATGATCAGTTCGATCTTCACCTTGGGCAGGAAGTCGACGACATACTCGGCCCCGCGGTAAAGCTCGGTGTGTCCCTTCTGGCGTCCGAAACCCTTGGCCTCGAGAACGGTGATGCCCTTCAGTCCGATCTGATTGAGGGCGTCCTTCACCTCGTCGAGCTTGAAGGGCTTGATGATCGCCTCGATTTTCTTCATTTGATTGAGACACTCCGCACACGATCACCGGTGCCACCGGTCGGGGTGGCCCGTATGGAGCGTGTTAGAGCATTTTTCATGCCATAGTTAACCACAGGCATCCTCTCGCAAATCGGCGTAGCTGGTCATGAACAGAGCTATTCGCCTAATATATAGGCAAATATTTGCCTATAATATGATCTATTATGGGTTACCCAATGAAGCCTGCTAATTCGCTCATGTCCGGCCTGGGAACGACGGTCTTCGAGGTGATGTCGGCCCTCGCCCGGGAGCACCAATCCGTGAATCTCGGCCAAGGGTTTCCCGATGACAAGGGGCCGCACGAAGTCCGGGCCGCCGCGGCCGACTACCTGTTGAACGGTCACAACCAATATCCGCCGATGATGGGTATTCCGGAATTGCGCCAGGCAGTGGCGCAACATGCGAAGCACTTCCAGGGCCTGGATGTCGATTGGCAATCCGAGGTTCTGGTGACCTCCGGCGCGACCGAGGCACTGGGCGATTGCCTGTTCGGCCTGATCGAGCCGGGCGACGAGGTCGTGCTGATCGAGCCACTCTACGACTCGTATCTGCCCATGGTGAGGCGGGCGGGAGGCATTCCGAAGCTGGTACGCCTCGAGCCACCGACGTGGCGCCTGCCGCGAGAGGAACTGGCGGCAGCTTTCAGCGACCGCACCAAGCTCATCCTGTTCAATACGCCGATGAACCCGTGTTCGAAGGTCTTCGATCGCGATGAGCTCGATTTCATCGCTGCCTTGTGCCTCAAGCACGATGCCTATGCGATCTGTGACGAAGTCTATGAGCACATCATCTTCGACGATCGAAGGCACGTGTCGATCATGACCCTGCCGGACATGCGCGCGCGAACCGTCCGCATCGGTTCGGCCGGCAAGAGCTTCAGCCTGACGGGCTGGAAAGTGGGCTATGTCACCGCTGCGCCGGAACTCATGAAGACGATCGCGAAGACACACCAGTTCATGACCTTCACCACCCCGCCGAACCTGCAATGGGGTGCCGCGACGGGCCTGCGTCTTGCCGACGACTATTATTCGACCCTGGCGACCGACATGCAGCGCAAGCGTGATCACCTGGCGGTTGCGCTGGCCGGCATCGGCTTCGATGTCCTGCCGGCGCACGGCACCTATTTCGTCACGACGGACTTCAGGCCGCTTGGCTTCAACGGCACGGACGACGATTTCTGCCGCCATATCACCGTCGAGGCCGGCGTGACGGCAGTGCCGGTCAGCGCCTTCTACGACGAGCCTGTACGGGCGCCACGGCACTTCGCTCGTTTCTGCTTCTGCAAGCATGACGAGACCCTGGATAGCGCCATCGAACGGCTGGGGCGGCATTTCCGGCGATGAGCCCCCGATGCCGCGATTCGGCGGTTTTCGTTACAAATATCCTGCCGACCGGGTTTCGCAGAGCGTATAGTGTTCCAGTAGCGATCGATGCCTTCGATGGTTAGTTGCGAAGCGAACAACAAATGGACATTCATGTCGAACCTGCCGTCGGCGTGAGATCGGGCGAGTCTGCATTGTCCCCTCGAGCATCCGCCAATCCTCCTTCCCGGATCGATGGTCGCCGTCTGCGCAGCGAGCGAACCAAGCAGCTGATCATGGAAGCGTTTCTGGACCTCCTGCGCGAAAGCGCGACGATGCCCACGGCGGCACAGATCGCCGAGCGCGCGGGCTACTCGGTTCGTTCCATCTTCGAGCGCTTTCCCGACCTCAATGCATTGCGGGTCGCGACGGTCGACTATTCCCTGGCGCAAGCGGCAGCCTTGGCGCCGCCGCGCCATGTCGACGGTGACCGGCAGACCAGGATCAAGTCACAGGTCGAGACGCGGGCGGGAACCTGCGAACGCGGGGTTTCGTTGTGGCGCGTCTTTCTCTTCACCGTGGACGCATCGGAAGAACTCAAGCTCCGCCTGAGCGTCGCCCGGCAGCGCACCATAGATCGGTTCGAGATCATGTATAGGCCCGAGCTGTCGACGCTTGGAGAGGTGGAGCGCAAGTATCTTCTGATCGTGCTCGAAGCCCTTACCGACATGGAAAGCTGGGCGAGGATGCGCGAGATGTACGGCATGTCCTTCGAAGAAGGCTGCGCTGTCTGGATTCGTGCCATCGACCGTATGCTGCCGGCGACACCAGAGGGTACATGAGACACGTCGCACGATTGGTTGGAATGTTTCTTGCTGTCGGGTGCGGGCGGACCATGACGACGTTCGAGTCGCCACTGAGCCTGCTGTGATCGAGACAGTCTTGGCCAAGGATCCCGCGTCCAAGCCCGCTCGAATAGATGGCCGCCGCCTGCGCAGCGAACGGACCAGACAGCTGATCATCGAGGCCTACCTCGCCCTGACAAGAGAGGAGTCGCCGGGACTGCCGACCGCCGCCAAGGTCGCGGAACGGGCGGGCTATTCCGTGCGCTCGGTCTTCGAACGGTTTCCCGATCTTCATGGGCTGCAGATCGCCGCGGCGGACTACGCGATCACCCAGGTCGTGGCGCTGGCGGCGCCACGCGACGCCGGCGGCGATCGCATGACGCGTATCAAATCACACGTCAATACACGGGCGCGCACTTCCGAACGCTGGCTGCCGTTGTGGCGTGCGCTCATCGCGAACCAGGGTGGCTCGGAGGAACTGAAGGCACGGGCCCGTGCGATGCGCGAGCGAGTCCTTTCGCTTATGGAACATATGTATGCGCCCGAGTTGTCGACCCTGTCGGAGGTGGCCCGAAAGCATACGTTGGTTGCGCTCGAGGCCATCGTGGATGTCGAGAGCTGGGCCCGGATGCGGGAGCATTTTGGCCTTTCCGAAGATGAGGCCTGTGCCGCATGGATCCAGGCGATCGACCGGCTGCTGCCGCCGACCCCGCCGGGGTAAGCTCGCAGGTTTGAAGTCTCGCCGCAGCAATCGTTACAATTCGCAATAGGGCTTTTCAGGGTGTAGTCTTTACCCTTGTTCTCTTGCGAGCGTGTCTTCCCGAGCTTGGCGAGTGAGCGGACGGCCAATTGCTTTATCGTCAAGCCGGGCGCCGATGCGAACCGGAATGAATGGTTTTGCTTTCCATCCCGTCCCCTAGACCAGCCAAAGTCGACGGCCGCCGACTGCGCAGCGCGCGGACACGGCAGTTGGTCATCGAGGCATATCTGGCACTGCTGCGCGAGAATCCGCACATTCCGACGGCGGCCCAGGTTGCCGAGCGCGCCGGCTATTCAGTGCGTTCGGTCTTTGAGCGGTTTCCAGACCTTCATGCGCTTCGGGTTGCGGCGACGGATTACGCGTTCTCCCTAGCCAATGAGCAATCGGCGACAACGGGCTTCGACGGCGATCGGCGGACCCGGCTCAAATTGCACGTGGAAATGCGCGCTCGCATCTGCACCGAGTGGCTGCCGCTGTGGCGGGCGCTCAACGCCAACAAGGGCGAATCCAAGGAACTCGAGATGAGGATCCGGGCGATCCGGGCCATAGTAACGGGCAGAATCGAACTGATGTACCGTCCCGAACTCTCCATGTTGCCCGAACCGGAGCGCAGGCAGACCGTTCTGGCGATCGATGCTCTGATCGACTTCGAGAGTTGGGCGCGAATGCGCGAATTCTTCGGCTTGTCGTTCGAAGAAAGCTGCACGGTCTGGACCCGGGCCATCGATCGGCTTCTGCCGCCGACACCGGCAGATTCTTGACGCTCCGGCCGGCGGAGCGTAGGAAGGCGCGCTTCGTTGGGGGCGATCCACGATGGCGGCCGTAGCTCAGTTGGTTAGAGCGCCAGATTGTGATTCTGGATGTCGCCGGTTCAATTCCGGTCGGCCGCCCCAATCGCTCATACATCAAGGCGGTTAGGGTGACACTCCGAGGCCTGACGCCTTCCGACAATCTGGCTCTCCTGACTTGTGCGCAAATGGCGATGGCCGATGCCGCTGCCATTGCCGGCGGCGTGCCGGGAGCCGATCTCATGGAGGCGGCCGGCCGGGCGGTGGCGGAAGCCGTGCTGGAGCGTCACCTGCCCCGACCGGTCGTCGTTCTATGCGGACCGGGAAACAACGGTGGTGACGGGTTCGTCGCCGCGCGTCATCTCCATGCCGCAGGGTGGCCGGTCCGGGTGGCCCTGCTCGGCGATAGAAGCGCCTTGCATGGCGATGCCGCCTCGGCTTCACAAGCCTGGAAGGGACCGGTGGAGGCACTGAGCCTGGGCCTGCTCGATGGCCATCCGCTGGTGATCGACGCCCTGTTCGGCGCCGGTCTCGGCCGCCCGATCGACGGCATTGCCGGAGAATTGATCGACCGGATGAACGCCGAGGCCCTGCATGTGGTGTCCGTTGATATTCCGAGCGGTCTGCATGGGGACAGCGGCGAGGTGATGGGGTGCGCGCCGATGGCGGAGTGCACGGTCACATTTTTCCACGCCAAACCCGGCCACTACTCGGTGGAAGGGCTTCGACGCTGCGGTAGCCTCAGGGTGGTCGATATCGGGATCGCCCGTTCTGTGCTGAGGGCGATCGCGCCGCAGCTTTGGCTGAACGCGCCCGTGCTGTGGCAGGAGCTGCTGCGACACGAGGATCTCGGAACGCACAAATATGCGCGCGGGCACTTGACCGTCCTGGGCGGTGCAACCGCCACTGGTGCGGCGAGACTTGCCGCCCTGGCGGGCCGGCGGGCAGGGGCGGGGCTCGTGACCATCGCCACGCCACATGAGGCGATGGCGGTCTACCAGGCAGCCGACCCCGGCAATCTGATTGCCGAAGTCGAGGACGGCGAGGGATTTGGGCGCTTGCTGGATGACAAGCGGCGGAACGCAATCCTTGTTGGTCCGGGCTCCGGTCTCAACGAACGGACCCGCACCTCCGCCGTGGCGGCACTGGCGACGGGTCGGCCAGTGGTTCTCGATGCCGATGCTATTACCGTCTTCACCGAAAATCCGGCGAGCCTGTTCGATCTGATCAGAGGCCCCGTCCTGCTGACACCGCACGAGGGAGAATTTAGACGTCTGTTTCCGGCACTTTCAGCGGTTTCTGGCAAGGTGGAGCGAACCCGCCGGGCCGCCCGGCAGAGCGGTGCGACCGTCCTGCTGAAGGGGCCAGATACAGTGATTGCGGCACCTGATGGCCGTGCGGTCATCAATGTTCACGCACCAGCGACGCTGGCGACCGCTGGCTCGGGCGACGTCCTCGCGGGCATGGCGGCGGGGCTAGCGGCCCGGGGGCTGTCGCCGCTTGCGGCGGGCGCGGCGGCGGCGTGGCTTCATGGCGACTGTGCCTTCCGTTTCAGGCGGCCCGGACTGATCGCCGAGGATCTGATCGGCTGCATTCCAGAGGCGCTTGCGGCAGTGATTCTGGGCGATCCCGGTACTCGTCAAGAGCGTTGAATTGACCGCTTGCCGGGCGCGGGCTAAGAGGCCCGCGATTCGCCATCGAGGCATGCCCCGTTGGCCCTCGACGGCAATGGGGCAGATGTCGGGCGGGCGTGGTGGAATTGGTAGACACGCGAGATTTAGGTTCTCGTGCCGCAAGGCGTAGGGGTTCAAGTCCCTTCGCCCGCACCAGACGGAAGTGGAAGTGAGAAAATGCAAGTGACGGAACTTTCGGCCGAAGGGCTGAAGCGGCAATTCAAGATCGTCGTTCCCGCGGGCGACCTGTCGGCAAAAGTCGATGAACGCCTGGCTGAACTGGCCCAGACGGCGACCCTCCCGGGCTTCCGGCCGGGCAAGGTGCCTGTTGGCCTGCTGAAGAAGCAGTATGGCCAGGCTCTCTATGGCGAAGCCCTGGAGCAGGCCGTCAACTCGAGCACCGCCAAGGCGATCGAAGATCGTGGGCTGAAGCCCGCTCTGCAGCCGCGGGTGGATTTGAAGCAGCTCGAGGAAGGCAAGGACGTTGAATTCGAGGTCGCCATCGAGGTGCTGCCGGAAATCGGCAAGGTCGACTTTTCAGGTGTCGAACTCGAGCGGCTGAAGGCCAGCGTTCCGGACAAGGACGTTGACGAGGCCATCGAGCGGATCGCCAAGGCAAACCGGGACCAGAAGCCGGTCGATCCGGCGCGCCCGGCGCAGAAGGGCGATTCGATCAAGCTCGACTTCGTGGGTTCGGTCGACGGCAAGGAATTCCCTGGCGGCGCGGCCACCGACTACTCTCTGGAACTCGGCTCCGGCTCATTCATTCCGGGATTCGAGGACCAGCTCACCGGCGCCGAAGTCGGCAAGGTGATCGACGTCAAGGTGACGTTCCCGGCCGACTACGGCGCGGCCGAGCTCGCAGGCAAGGACGCCATCTTCAAGTGCACGATCAAGGAACTCCACGAGTTTGTCGACAAGCCGGCTGATGACGAGCTGGCGAAGAAGAACAACTTCGAGAACCTCGAGGCGATGCGCAAGGCCGTGTCGGATCGGATCGGCCAGGATTACAGCCAGATCTCGCGGTCGATGATCAAACGCAATCTGCTCGACAAACTTGCCGACCTGCACAAGTTCCCGGTTCCCGAGGGGCTGATCGAAGGCGAGTTCAATGCGATCTGGGCGCGGATCGAGGAGGCCAAGAAGAACGGCCAGAAGCTCGAGGGCGACGAAGAGAATATGCGCAAGGAGTATCGCGAGATCGCCGAGCGCCGCGTCCGCCTCGGCCTGCTGCTGGCCGATGTCGGACGCTCCAACAGCATCGACGTCACGCCGGAGGAACTGAACCAGGCGGTGATGCGCGAAGCCATGCGTTATCCCGGCCAGGAGCGCCAGGTCCTCGAGTTCTATGGCAAGAACGCCGAGCTCAAGGACCAACTTCGTGCGCCGATCTTCGAGGAGAAGACCGTCGACTTCATTCTCGAGCTGGCGAAAGTCTCGGAAAAGTCGGTTACCCCCGAGGAACTACTCAAGGCGGCCCGCGAGGCGGAAGAAGACCAGCACGCCGATGGGGCGCCGTCCACGGCGCCTTAAGCGGCAAATTGATCCAGAACCGGTGGCCTTGAACAGGGCCACCGTCGCTGCCACTTTCAGACTGACAGTCACCAAGGGGGCCATGCGATGATTCGCGACCGCGATCCGCTGGAAGTCTACAATAACTACTACGTGCCGATGGTCGTCGAGCAATCGGCACGGGGCGAGCGCGGCTATGACATCTGGTCGAGGCTGCTCAAGGAACGCATCGTTTTCCTGAACGGCCCGGTCGAGGACCACGTGGCGGGCGTGATTTGCGCCCAGCTCCTCTATCTCGAGTCCGAGAATCCGGCGAAGGACATCTCCTTCTACATCAACTCGCCGGGAGGCGTGGTGACGGCAGGCATGGCGATCTACGACACCATGCGCTACATCCGCCCGCACATTTCGACCCTGGTCTATGGCCAGGCCGCCTCCATGGGCTCACTGCTGCTCACGGCCGGCGAGAAGGGCAAGCGCTATGCCCTGCCAAATGCCCGGATCATGATCCACCAGCCCTCGGGCGGCGCCCAGGGACAGGCGACTGACATCGAAATCCACGCCCGGGAGATCCTGGCGACGCGCTCGCGGCTGAATCAGATGTATGTCGAGCATACGGGCAAGACGATCGAGGTGATCGAGCAGGCCATGGAACGCGATAAGTTCTTTGCCCCGCAGGAAGCCAAGGAGTTCGGCCTGATCGACGATGTACTCCAAAAACGGCCGACTCCGACCGTCCAGGCGGCTGCCTCCTAGGAGGCGACCGCGACCAATTGTTTCCGTTTCGACTGCCGACACACCATATTTTGATGTTGTGGCCGTCCTAGGGTCGCGTTTAACATAGTCTTGCGTGCGGGCTCGCAGCCGGCGAGCCCCCCAAGCGGAGGTGCGTTAACGACATGCCAGCCGCCAAATCCGGGGGAGATTCCCGCAATACCCTCTATTGCAGCTTCTGCGGCAAGAGCCAGCATGAGGTCCGCAAGCTCATTGCCGGGCCGACAGTGTTCATCTGTGACGAGTGCGTCGAACTCTGCATGGACATCATCCGTGAAGAGAACAAGACCACTTTGGTCAAGTCCAAGGATGGCGTTCCGTCTCCCAAGGAGATTCGGCAGATCCTCGACGACTATGTGATCGGCCAGGACCAGGCCAAGCGCATCCTCGCCGTTGCAGTGCACAATCACTACAAACGGCTGAGTCACGGCGGCAAGGCGAACGACGTCGAGATCGCCAAGTCGAACATCATGCTGATTGGCCCGACCGGCTGCGGCAAGACGCTGCTCGCCCAGACGCTGGCTCGGATGCTCGACGTACCGTTCACCATGGCTGATGCCACGACGCTGACCGAAGCCGGCTACGTCGGTGAGGATGTCGAGAACATCATTCTGAAGCTGCTGCAGGCGGCCGACTACAATGTCGAGCGGGCGCAGAGAGGCATCGTCTACATAGACGAAGTCGACAAGATCAGCCGCAAGTCCGACAACCCATCGATCACGCGCGACGTTTCGGGCGAGGGCGTGCAGCAGGCGCTGCTCAAGATCATGGAAGGCACCGTGGCCTCTGTGCCGCCGCAGGGTGGGCGCAAGCATCCGCAGCAGGAGTTCCTGCAGGTCGACACGACCAACATCCTGTTCATCTGTGGCGGCGCCTTCTCCGGCCTCGACAAGATCATCTCGATGCGCCGGCAAGGAACGTCGATCGGCTTCGGCGCCGAAGTACGTGGCCCCGAGGATCGCCGGACAGGCCAGATCCTGCGCGACCTCGAGCCTGAGGACCTGCTCAAGTACGGCCTGATCCCCGAGTTCGTCGGCCGCCTGCCGGTCGTGGCCACGCTGGAAGATCTGGACGAGAGCGCCCTGATCGAGATCCTGACCCGGCCGAAGAATGCGCTCCTCAAGCAATACCAGCGCCTGTTCGACATGGAGAGCGTGAAGCTAAAGTTCACCGACGACGCCCTGCGGGCAGTCTCGCAGAAGGCAATCCTGCGCAAGACCGGCGCGCGGGGCCTGCGCTCGATCATGGAGACGGTGCTTCTGGACACAATGTACGACCTGCCGTCGCTGGATGGGGTCGAGGAAGTCGTGATCAACCGAGAAGTCATAGAAGGGCGGGCCCAACCGCTCTACGTGCACGGTGAGCGCAAAGAGGGCATCGCTGCCGCGCCGGCCTGAGTTTTGCTGCGTCGGCGGCATCCGTCGCCGGCGGTCCCCCGACGGGTCTTGAACAACCCCCTGTTCAGGCCAATCTTTGCTGGTGAGTGCGCGTCTAATTGCGCCGTGAATCGCCCATTACGGGGATCGCGGCCAAGGGACGGGTAGCTCTAACAGCGTACGTTGCGAGGCATCATGAACGCCCCCATTCAAGGAATCGTCTATCCGGTCCTGCCGTTGCGCGACATTGTCGTGTTTCCTGGCATGATCGTGCCGCTCTTCGTCGGCCGCGAGAAGAGCGTGAAGGCGCTCGAAGAGGTGATGAAGGACGACAAGCAGATCCTGCTGATCGCCCAGAAGAACGCCAGCCAGGACGATCCCGGTCCTGAGGACATCTACACCATAGGCACGCTCGGAACGGTCCTGCAGCTGCTCAAGCTGCCCGATGATACCGTCAAGGTGCTGGTCGAAGGCGGGCGACGCGTGCGCGTCACCGGCTATACCGATCGTGCCGACTTCTTCGAGGCGCGCGCCGTCGAGATGGAAGAGGCGGCGGCTGAATCGGCCGAACTGCAGGCGGCAGCTCGGACGGTGGTCTCCGAGTTCGAGAACTATGTGAAGCTGAACAAGAAAGTGCCGCCGGAAGTCGTCGTCTCGATCAACAAGATCGAGGAGCCAGCCAAGCTCGCCGATACGATCTCGGCTCATCTGGCGCTCAAGGTCGCCGAGAAACAGCAGCTGCTCGAGCTCGATTCGGTTTCCAAGCGGCTGGAGCGGATCCTCGGCCTGATGGAAGGCGAGATCGGCGTGTTGCAGGTCGAGAAGAAGATCCGCAACCGCGTGAAGCGCCAGATGGAGAAGACGCAGCGCGAGTACTATCTCAACGAGCAGATGAAGGCGATCCAGAAGGAGCTTGGCGAGACCGAGGACGGTCGCGACGAGGTCTCCGAACTGGAGAAGCGCATCCGCAAGACGCGCCTGTCCAAGGAAGCGCGCGAGAAGGCCAACGCCGAGCTGAAAAAGCTCCGGACCATGAGCCCGATGTCGGCCGAGGCGACGGTGGTGCGCAACTACCTCGACTGGTTGCTGTCGATTCCGTGGCGCAAGCCGACCAAGATCATCAAGGACCTGAAGTACGCCGAAGAGATTCTCAACGCCGATCACCACGGCCTCGAGAAGGTGAAGGAGCGTATCCTCGAGTATCTCGCGGTCCAGCAGAGGGTCGACAAGATGAAAGGCCCGATCCTGTGCCTGGTCGGCCCACCGGGTGTCGGCAAGACCTCGCTCGGCAAGTCGATCGCCAAGGCCACGGGGCGCAACTTCGTGCGTATGTCGCTGGGTGGCGTACGGGACGAGGCCGAGATCCGCGGCCATCGCCGGACCTACATCGGCTCGCTGCCGGGCAAGGTCATCCAGAGCATGAAGAAGGCGAAGTCTTCCAATCCGCTCTTCCTGCTCGACGAGATCGACAAGCTCGGCGCGGACTTCCGCGGCGATCCGTCATCGGCACTGCTCGAAGTCCTCGATCCGGAGCAGAACAGCTCGTTCAACGACCACTACCTCGAGGTCGACTACGACCTGTCGAACGTGATGTTCATCACCACGGCGAACTCGCTGCGCATGGCGCAGCCGCTGATGGATCGCATGGAGATCATCCGGCTGGCCGGCTACACCGAGGACGAAAAGGTCGCGATCGCGCGCAAGCACCTGATCCTGAAGCAGGTCGAAGCCAATGGCCTGAAGCCTGGTGAACTCGAGATCCATGACGACGCTGTGCGCGATCTCGTGCGTTACTACACGCGTGAGGCTGGCGTCCGTAACCTGGAGCGCGAGATCGCCAACCTTGCCCGCAAGGCGGTGAAGGAAATCCTCATGAAGGGGACTTCCAAGGTGAAGATCGGCCGCAAGAACCTCGACAAGTTCGCTGGCGTACGTCGCTTCCGCTACGGCGAGGCCGAGCTCGAGGATCTGGTCGGCATCACCACGGGCCTGGCCTGGACCGAGGTCGGCGGCGAGCTGCTGCAGATTGAAGCCGTGCTGGTTCCGGGACGTGGTCGCGTCACCGTTACCGGCAAGCTGGGCGACGTCATGCAGGAGTCGGTGCAGGCGGCCAACGCCTACATCCGCTCGCGCGCGGCGACCTTCGGTATCAAGCACAACATCTTCGAGAAGCGCGACATCCACGTGCACGTGCCGGAAGGCGCCACGCCAAAGGATGGCCCTTCGGCGGGTGTCGGCATGATCACCTCGATCGTCTCGGCCTTGACCGGCGTCGCCGTCCGCAAGGACGTGGCCATGACTGGTGAGATCAGCCTGCGTGGCCGGGTCATGCCGATCGGAGGCCTCAAGGAGAAGCTGCTGGCGGCGCTGCGCGGTGGTCTCAAGACCGTGCTTATTCCCAAGGAGAACGAGCGCGATCTGCCGGAGATTCCCGACAATGTGAAGAAGGGGCTGGAAATCATCCCGGTTTCGACCGTCGACGAGGTTCTCGCCAAGGCGCTGGTCAAGCCACTGGTTGCCATCGAGTGGCCGAACGATCTGGAAGTGGTCGCCGCCAAGCCGGCGGACGGGCCCGAGGCCATCCGAGCGCACTGAACGCCCTCCCGAAAACGGCGCGAAGCCCCGGAGAGATCCGGGGCTTCGTCACGTTTGGCCGCAACTTATGCGCCTTGTGGGAGGTCGCCCCACAAAATATGGTATTCGACATTGACGCCGTTTTCAGGCCGCCCTTACACTTGAGGCTGCCGGACCATGCAGGGGCTCGCCCGTGAACAAGCACGATCTGATCGCCGCCGTCGCCGCTTCGACTAATCTCTCCAAGACGGATGCCGCCAATGCCGTCGACGCCATCCTGACTGTCATCACCAAGTCCTTGAAGAAGAAGGAAAAGGTCTTGTTGGTTGGCTTCGGCACGTTTCAGGTTTCAAGGCGCAAGGCGGGCGAAGGCCGCAATCCGCAGACTGGCGAAAAGATCAAGATTCCAGCGGCAAATGTGCCGCGCTTCAAAGCCAGCAAGGCCCTGAAGGACGCGATCAACTAGCGCGGCTTTCGGGCGCTGTGTTAGGACTGAACGCGGCGGGCGATTAGCTCAGTTGGTAGAGCGCTTCTTTTACACGGAAGATGTCGGCGGTTCGAGCCCGTCATCGCCCACCAGCGTTTCGCAAGGTAGCTCGGAAAGCATAGCAATATCGGGCATTTACGCACCTCTTCGCGGGTGCGGTATGCTTGACACCCCATAGGTGGTCCTATATCTCTCGCGCGCCGTTTGGGGCTTTTGCGGGCGTAGTTCAGTTGGTTAGAACGCCGGCCTGTCACGCCGGAGGTCGCGGGTTCGAGTCCCGTCGCTCGCGCCAGCCCAAACACTGGCAGCCCACAAAAACGGGGCGCAAGGGGTGGCGATGGAAGATCTTCTTAGGGAATACCTTCCGATCCTGATCTTCCTCGGCCTCGCCTTTGGCTTGGTTTGCGCAATGCTCGGCGGGTCGTACCTGATCGCCCGCCAGAACCCCAATTCCGAGAAACTGTCGCCCTTCGAGTGCGGTTTTGCGCCGTTCGACGATGCGCGCGGGCAGTTCGATGTCCGTTTCTACCTGGTCGCCATTCTGTTCATCATCTTCGATCTCGAGGTCGCGTTCCTGTTCCCATGGGCGGTGACGCTGGGCGATATCGGCCTGTTCGGTTTTTGGTCGATGATGCTGTTCCTGGGCGTTCTCACGGTCGGGTTCATCTACGAGTGGCGCAAGGGAGCCCTGGAATGGGAGTGATCACCCCGCCCAAGCCGAACAGCGTTGCTGAGGCGGCGCTATCGCGGGCCTTGAACGACGAACTGGCCGACAAGGGCTTCGTCGTGGCGCAACTCGACAAACTCATCAATTGGGCGCGCACCGGTTCGATGTGGGGCCTGACGTTCGGCCTGGCCTGCTGCGGTGTCGAGATGATCCACTGCTGGATGAGCCGCTACGACCTCGATCGCTTCGGGTTCGCGCCGATGCCGAGTCCGCGTGCTGCCGACGTGATGATCGTGGCGGGCACGCTCACCAACAAGATGGCGCCGGCGCTGCGCAAGGTCTACGATCAGATGGCCGAGCCGCGCTACGTCATCTCGATGGGTTCCTGCGCCAACGGCGGTGGCTACTATCATTATAGCTACTCGGTCGTGCGTGGCTGCGATCGCATCGTGCCGGTCGACATCTATGTGCCGGGCTGTCCGCCGACCGCCGAGGCCCTGCTGTATGGCATCCTGCAGCTCCAGAAGAAGATCCGCCGCACCGGAACGCTGGTGCGTTGATGGATCAGCCGCTGAAGGAACTTGGCGACCATATCGTCCAGGCGACCGCGGGTGCGGTGACGAACTGCAGCGTGCGCCTCGGTGAATTGATGCTGGAGTGCCCACCTGGCAAGCTGCTCGCGCTACTAGCCTTCCTGCGCGACGATCCGAAGTGCCTGTTCAAGCAGCTCATCGACATCTGTGGCGTCGATTGGCCGGAGCGCGAGAAGCGCTTCGACGTCGTCTACAATCTGCTCAGCCTGAAGAACAACCAGCGGATCCGCATCAAGGTCATGACCGACGAGTCGACGCCCGTGCCGTCGGCTGCGCCGGTCTACAGCGCCGCCGGCTGGTTCGAGCGCGAAACCTACGACCTCTACGGCGTGTGGTTCTCCGACCATCCGGATCTCCGACGCATCCTCACCGACTACGGCTTCGAGGGCCATCCGCTGCGCAAGGATTTTCCGCTCACCGGCTTCGTCGAGTTGCGCTGGGACGATGTCCAGAAGCGCGTCGTCTACGAACCCGTGAAGCTCACGCAGGAATTCCGCCGCTTCGACTTCCTGAGCCCGTGGGAAGGCGCGCAACAGGTGCTGCCGGGCGACGAGAAGGCCCAACCAGCGGCCAAGACGAGCTGATATGTCCGACGTCGAGATCAAGACCCTGACGATGAACTTCGGGCCGCAGCACCCGGCGGCCCACGGCGTGTTGCGCCTGGTCGTCGAGATGGACGGCGAGATCGTCGAACGCTGCGATCCCCATATCGGCCTGCTGCATCGCGGTACCGAGAAGCTGATCGAGTACAAGAGCTACCTGCAGGCCGTGCCGTACTTCGACCGGCTCGACTACGTCTCGCCGATGAACCAGGAGCACGCCTATGCCTTGGCGGTCGAGAAGCTGCTCGGCATCACGGCGCCGGAGCGCGGCCAGTACATCCGCGTGCTGTTCGCCGAGATCACCCGCATCCTGAACCATCTGCTGAACGTCACGACGTTCGCCATGGACACCGGTGCGTTGACGCCCCCGCTGTGGGGCTTCGAGCAGCGCGAGCTGCTGATGGAGTACTACGAGCAGGTGAGCGGCTCGCGCATGCACGCGGCCTATTTCCGGCCGGGCGGCGTTCACCAGGATTTGCCTGACGGCATGCTCGATTCGATGGACGGCTGGATCAAGCAGTTCATTCCGTTCCTGAAAGACATCGAAAAGCTGCTGAACGACAATCGCATCTTCCGCCAGCGCACCGTCGACATTGGCGTCGTGTCGGCCGAACAGGCGCTGGACTGGGGCTTTTCCGGACCGCTGATTCGGGCATCGGGAATTCCCTGGGACTTGCGCAAGTCGCAGCCCTACGACGTCTACGACCGCATGGATTTCGACATCCCGCTCGGCAAGACCGGCGACTGTTTTGCCCGCTATCTGGTGCGCATCGAGGAGATGTATCAGAGCGTGCGCATCATGGAGCAGTGCATCACCGCACTTCGCAAGGTGGGCGGCCCGGTAAGGGTCGACGACCGCAAGCTGTCGCCCCCGCGCCGCGGCGAGATGAAGGGCTCGATGGAAGCGCTGATCCATCACTTCAAGCTCTATACCGAAGGCTACAAGGTGCCGGCGGGCGAGACCTACACGGCAGTCGAGGCGCCGAAGGGCGAGTTCGGCGTCTATCTCGTGTCCGACGGCACCAACAAACCCTATCGCTGCAAGATCCGGGCACCGGGATTTCCGCACTTGCAGGCGCTCGAAATGATGACGAAGGGCCACCAGCTCGCTGACATGTCGGCGAATATCGGCTCGCTCGACATCGTGTTCGGCGAGATCGACCGCTAGGAGACGACGAGATGGCGATGATCACCGCCGATCCCAAGGATGTGCCGCACGTCGCACACTTCGCCTTCACGCCGGAGTACCTGGCCAAGGCGAAGGCGCTGATGGCGAACTATCCGCCGGGCCGCCAGGCCAGCGCCGTGATCGCCGTGCTCGACCTCGCGCAGCGTCAACAGGGGTGGCTGCCGCGGGTGGCGATGGACGAGGTGGCCAAGCTCCTCGATATGGCGCCGATACGGGTCTACGAGATCGCGACCTTCTACACGATGTTTCAGCTCAAGCCGCGCGGGAAGTACCTGCTGCAGGTCTGCACCACCACGCCGTGCTGGCTGCGTGGCTCGGAGGCGGTGATGAAGGCCTGCCAGCACGCGGCCGATGGCGAGACCTTCAGCGTCCAGGAGGTCGAATGTCTTGGCGGTTGCGTGAACGCGCCGGTCGTTCAGATCAACGACGATTTCTACGAGGATCTCGACGAGGCCTCGATCGCCAAGGTGCTCGACGCGTTCCGACGTGGCGAAACGCCGAAGCCGGGGCCGCAGGTTGACCGCCAGACATCGGCGCCGATCGGTGGTGCCACGACGCTGAAGGGCGAGTAGGGCGATGCTGAGCGACAAGGACCGCATCTTCACCAACCTCTACGGGGTGCACGACTGGCACCTGGCCGGCGCGCGTGCGCGGGGGGCCTGGGACAATACCAAGGCGATCCTCGACAAGGGCCCGGACGGCATCATCGACGAGATGAAGAAGTCGGGCCTGCGCGGCCGTGGCGGCGCCGGATTCCCGACCGGCCTCAAATGGTCCTTCATGCCCAAGGAAGTGAAGGACCGTCCACACTACCTGATCGTGAATGCCGACGAGTCCGAGCCCGGTACCTGCAAGGACCGCGATATCCTGCGGCATGATCCCCATCTGTTCATCGAGGGCTGCCTGGTCGCCGGCTTCGCCATGCGCGCGAACGCCGGCTACATCTACGTGCGCGGCGAATTCTACAACGAAGCGCAGAACCTCATCACGGCTGTCCGCGAGGCCTATGAAGCCGGTCTGCTGGGAAAGAACGCCTGCGGCTCCGGCTGGGATTTCGACCTCTACGTTCACCGCGGTGCCGGCGCCTATATCTGCGGCGAGGAAACCGCACTGCTGGAGAGCCTCGAGGGCAAGAAAGGCATGCCTCGGTTGAAGCCGCCATTCCCGGCCGGATCGGGACTCTATGGTTGCCCGTCGACGGTGAACAACGTTGAGTCGATCGCCGTGGCACCCACCATCCTGCGCCGTGGGGCGACATGGTTCGCGGGCATCGGCCGGCCGAACAATACCGGCACCAAGCTGTTCTGCATATCGGGCCACGTGAACAAGCCCTGCAACGTTGAAGAAGAAATGGGCATCCCGCTGCGCGAGCTGATCGATCGCCATGCCGGCGGCGTGCGCGGCGGTTGGGCCAATCTGCTGGCGGTGATACCGGGCGGCGCTTCGGTGCCGCTACTGCCCAAGTCGATCTGCGACACCGTCCTGATGGATTTCGACTCGCTGCGCGACCAGAAGTCGGGGCTTGGGACGGCGGCTGTCATTGTCATGGACAAGTCGACCGACATCGTGAAGGCGATCGCTCGGCTCAGCTACTTCTACAAGCACGAGAGCTGTGGCCAGTGCACGCCTTGCCGGGAAGGCACCGGCTGGATGTGGCGCGTCATGGAACGCATGGTGACGGGCAATGCGCGTATCGAGGAGATCGACGCGCTCGAGGACGTAACCAAGCAGGTCGAGGGGCACACAATCTGTGCGCTGGGCGACGCGGCCGCCTGGCCGATCCAGGGGCTGATCCGCCATTTCCGGCCCGAGATGGAGCGCCGCATCCGTGCGCGCACCGAAAAACTGGCGGCCGAGTAGGGGCGGGGAGCAGGCAATGCCCAAGGTGACGATCGACGGAGTCGAGATCGAGGTGCCAGCCGGCATTACGGTGCTGCAGGCTTGTGAACTGGCGGGCGTCGAGATCCCACGCTTCTGCTACCACGAGCGTCTGTCGATCGCCGGCAATTGCCGGATGTGCCTGGTCGAGGTGAAGCCGGGGCCACCCAAGCCGCAGGCAAGCTGCGCGCTGCCCGTTGCCGACAAGCAGGAGATCTTCACCCAAACGCCGACGGTCAAGAAGGCGCGCAACGGCGTGATGGAATTCCTGCTGATCAACCATCCGCTCGATTGCCCGATCTGCGACCAGGGCGGTGAGTGCGACCTGCAGGACCAGGCGATGGGCTACGGCTTCGACCGCAGCCGCTTCCACGAAAACAAGCGCTCCGTGCCGGACAAGGAACTGGGTCCGCTGGTCAAGACCTCGATGAACCGCTGCATCCACTGCACGCGGTGCATCCGCTTTGCCACCGAGGTGGCGGGTGTCGAGGAACTGGGCGCCACGGGCCGCGGCGAGAGCATGGAAGTCACGACCTACGTCGAACATGCACTCAGTACCGAGCTTTCGGGCAATCTGGTGGATCTCTGCCCGGTCGGCGCTCTGACCTCCAAGCCCTATGCCTTCGAAGCCCGGTCGTGGGAACTCAGCAAGACCGAATCGGTCGACGTGATGGACGGGCTTGGCTCCAACATCCGCATCGACACGCGGGGCGCCCAGGTAATGCGCGTACTGCCTCGCCTCAATGACGACGTGAACGAGGAGTGGATCTCCGACAAGACACGCCACGCCCTTGACGGCCTGCGTCATCAGCGCCTGGACCGACCCTATGTGCGGCGCGGCGGCAAGCTGGTCGAGGCGACCTGGGATCAGGCGTTTGCCGCGATCGAGGCCAAGCTGAAAGGTCTCGACGGAACCAAGGTGGCGGCGATCGCCGGCGACCAGTGCGACGCCGAATCGATGCTGGCACTCAAGGATCTGATGACGGCACTGGGATCGCCCAACATTGACTGCCGTCAGGATGGTGCCAAGCTCGATGGACCGCGCGGCAGTTACATCTTCAATCCAGGCGTACGTGGCATCGACTCCGCCGACGCGATCCTGCTGATCGGGACCAATCCGCGCTGGGAATCGCCGGTCCTGAACGCACGGCTGCGCAAGCGCTACCTGTCGGGTCACTGTGCCATCGCCAGTGTTGGGCCCGCGGTCGATCACACCTATCCGGTCGAGCGGCTCGGTGCCGGACCGGCCACGCTGCGCGACCTCGCCGACGGCAAGCTCGGCTTCTTCGAGAAGCTGAAGGCCGCCAAGCATCCGCTGATCGTGGTCGGCATGGGCGCGCTGGTGCGCGAGGACGGTGCCGCCGTCCTGGCGCTGGCCCGTGATCTCGCCGAGAAGCTGAATGCCGTCCGCGCCGACTGGAACGGCTTTGCCGTGCTTCACACCACGGCAGCGCGTGTTGCCGGCCTCGACCTCGGCCTGGTGCCGGGCGAGGGTGGTCGCGACGTTGAAGGCATTCTGGCCGGCTGCGAGAAGCGCGAGATCGAGTTGGTCTATCTCCTGGCAGCGGACGAAATTGACACCAAACGACTCGGCAAGGCCTTCGTTGTCTATCAAGGCCATCACGGGGATGCCGGCGCACACCGCGCCGACGTAGTCCTGCCCGGTGCCGCCTATACCGAGAAGCCCGGAACCTATGTGAACACCGAGGGCCGCGTGCAGCTTGGCCAGCGCGCCGGCTACCCGCCGGGCGATGCCCGAGAGGATTGGGCCATCCTGCGCGCGCTCTCCGAGCGGCTGGGCAAGACCTTGCCCTACGATTCGCTCGACCAGGTTCGCGCCCGTCTTGTCGCCGTGAACAAGAGCTTCGCCGCCCTGGACCAGCAGGCCGCTGGCACCTGGGGCATCTTCGGCAAGACCGGGGCGCTTACTGACGCGCCGTTCGCCTCGCCGATCGCCAATTTCTACATGACCTGCCCGATCAGCCGGGCGTCCAAGACGATGGCGGAGTGCATGGCCTCGCGCGCCCACCTCATGGCGGCGGAGTAGGGCATGAGCGCCGATCTGATCCAGTTCTTCACGGTCAACTGGCTGGGCCAGCTCATCGTCATCGTGGCCCAGTGCCTGGCCGTCACGGTGCCGCTACTGGTGTCCGTGGCCTACATGACCTATGTCGACCGCAAGGTCTGGGCCTCGATCCAGCTCCGGCGCGGCCCCAACGTGGTCGGCCCATTCGGCTTGCTGCAACCCTTCGCGGACGGCCTAAAGCTCGTGCTGAAGGAAACCATCGTTCCGTCGAGCGCCAATGCCGTGCTGTTCATCATTGCGCCTATGATCGCTTTCATGACGGCGCTGGTGGCCTGGGCGGTGGTGCCGTTCGACGACGGCTGGGTCATCGCCGACATCAATGTCGGTATCCTCTACCTCTTCGCGATCTCCTCGCTCGGCGTCTATGGCATCATCATCGCCGGCTGGGCGTCGAACTCGAAGTACGCCTTCCTGGGCGCTTTGCGCTCGGCCGCCCAGATGGTGTCCTACGAAGTCTCGATCGGATTCGTGCTGATCACGGTGCTGCTCTGCGTCGGCTCGCTCAACCTTTCCGACGTCGTGATGGCCCAATCCGGCGGATTCTGGCACTGGTTCTTCCTGCCGCTGCTGCCGATGTTCGTGATCTTCTTCGTGTCGGCGCTGGCGGAAACCAATCGCACGCCTTTCGACCTGCCGATGTCCGAAGCCGAGCTGGTCGCGGGCTTCCATACCGAATACTCGGCGATGACGTTCGGCCTGTTCTTTCTCGGCGAATACGCCAATATGATCCTGCTGTCGGCGCTGGGCGCCGTGCTGTTCCTGGGCGGCTGGATGTCGCCGATCCCGTATGCCCCCTTCACCTATGTCCCTGGCGTCGTCTGGTTCGCGCTCAAGATCGCGTTCCTGCTGTTCGTCTTCAGCTGGACCAAGGGCACGCTGCCTCGCTACCGCTACGACCAGTTGATGCGGCTGGGCTGGAAGGTGTTCCTGCCCGTCTCGCTGGGCTGGGTCGTCCTCACCGCCGCCGTACTGCAGTTCGGCGGCTGGGTTCCGAAGTCCTAGGGAGAACGCACAATGGCCTCTCTCGACCGCACCGCGCGCGCCTTCCTGCTGACCGAGCTGGTTTCGGGATTCGCGCTGACGCTCAAGTACATGTTCAAGCCCAAGGTGACGGTGAACTACCCGCACGAGAAGGGGCCGCTCAGCCCGCGCTTCCGGGGCGAGCATGCCCTGCGTCGCTATCCCAACGGCGAAGAGCGCTGCATCGCCTGCAAGCTCTGCGAGGCGATCTGCCCCGCGCAGGCGATCACCATCGAGGCCGAGCCGCGCGACGACGGCAGCCGGCGCACGACGCGCTACGACATCGACATGACGAAATGCATCTACTGCGGCTTCTGTCAGGAAGCCTGCCCGGTCGATGCCATTGTCGAAGGCCCGAATTTCGAATTCTCGACCGAGACCCGCGAGGAGCTGATGTACAACAAAGACAAGCTGCTCGCGAACGGCGACCGCTGGGAGAGCCTGATCGCGGCCAACCTCCACGCCGACGCCGCGTATCGCTGAGCCGGGCGCGGGGGGAGAGAACATGCTGCTTCAGGCTCTGGCCTTCTACGTCTTTGCGGCGGTAACCGTCGCGTCGGGCGCGATGGTCGTGGTCTCGCGCAACCCGGTCTATTCGGTGTTGTTCCTGATCCTGGCCTTCTTCAACGCCGCGGCGCTGTTCGTGCTGATCGGCGCCGAATTCATCGCGATGATCCTGGTCATCGTCTATGTCGGTGCGGTCGCGGTGCTGTTCCTGTTCGTCGTGATGATGCTCGACATCAACCTGGTCGAACTGCGCGAAGGCTTCCTGAAGTACCTGCCAGTCGGCGCCATGATCGGGGTCGTGCTGTTCGCCGAGATTCTTCTGGGCTTGGGTGTCCTTGGTGCCGGTTCGGCTACGATGACGGCGCTGAACAAGCAGGGCGCCCAAGTTCTCGCGATCGACAATACCCGCGCCATCGGCCGAGTGCTCTACACCCAGTATTTCTACCTCTTCCAGGTGGCGGGCATCGTCCTGCTGGTGGCCATGATCGGTGCCATCGTTCTGACGCTTCGCACCCGCCCGGGCGTACGCCGCCAGAAGGTCGGTGACCAGATCAACCGGACCAAGGAAGAGGCGATGACGGTGGTCAAGGTGCCGACGCGAGGAGGCGTGTGATGACCATCGGTCTCGGCCATTACCTCACGGTCGCCTCGGTGCTGTTCACCTTGGGCATCCTGGGCATTTTTCTCAACCGCAAGAATGTCATTGTCATCCTGATGTGTGTCGAGCTGATGCTGCTCGCCGTCAATATCAACCTCGTCGCTTTCTCGATCTTCGAGGGCAACGTCGTGGGCCAGGTCTTCGCCATGCTGGTGCTGACCGTGGCGGCCGCCGAGGCGGCGATCGGGCTGGCCATCCTGGTGGTCTATTTCCGCATCCGCGGAACGATCGCCGTCGAAGACATCAACGCGATGAAGGGCTAGGGGCGCGCACTCATCATGGACCTCGCCGTCAAGCTCATCGTCCTCCTGCCGCTGCTCGCCGCGGCGATCGCCGGTCTTTTCTGCCGCTTGATCGGCGACCGGCCGGCCCAGATCGTGACCTGCGCGGCGTTGCTGATCGCGGCTGCCCTGTCGGTCTTCGTGTTCATCCGCATCGGCTTCGGGCCGGAAAGCGGCAAGCTGATCGTGGTCAAGCTTTTTACCTGGATCGGCTCGGGAACCTTCGATGTCGATTGGGCGCTGCGGGTCGATACGCTGACGGCGGTCATGCTGATCGTGGTCACCGTCGTGTCGTCGATGGTGCACGTCTACTCGATCGGTTACATGGCCGAGGATACCAGCATCCCCCGTTTCATGGCCTATCTCAGCCTGTTCACCTTCTTCATGCTGATGCTGGTGACGGCGGATAACCTTGTGCAGCTCTTCTTCGGTTGGGAAGGGGTGGGTCTCGCCTCCTACCTGCTGATCGGCTTCTGGTACGACAAGCCCTCGGCGAACGCCGCCGCCATGAAGGCCTTCATCGTCAATCGCATCGGCGACTTCGGCTTTGCGCTCGGCATTTTCGCCGTATGGATGCTGAGCGGGTCGGTCGGCTTCGCCGACATCTTCGCCAAGGGCCCGGAAATGGCCAAGATGCGTATCGAGTTCCTGGGCATGAACTTGCCGGCGCTCGAGACGGCCTGCCTGCTGCTGTTCGTCGGCGCCATGGGCAAGTCCGCCCAGCTCGGCCTGCACACCTGGCTGCCGGACGCCATGGAAGGCCCAACCCCGGTTTCCGCCCTGATCCATGCTGCTACCATGGTGACGGCCGGCGTGTTCATGGTCTGCCGGCTATCCCCGCTGTTCGAACTGGCGCCGGTGGCGCTACAGGTCGTTACCTTGATCGGTGCGGCAACCGCCTTTTTCGCCGCCACCGTGGGCCTTACCCAATTCGACATCAAGCGGGTGGTCGCCTATTCGACCTGCAGCCAACTCGGTTACATGTTCTTCGCCTGCGGCGTCGGCGCCTACTCGGCGGCGATGTTCCATCTCATGACCCACGCCTTCTTCAAGGCGCTGCTGTTCCTGGGCTCAGGCTCCGTCATCACCTGCCTCCATCACGAGCAGGACATGCGCAAGATGGGCGGCGTGAAGGAAAAGGCGCCACAGACTTTCGTGTTGATGTGGGTCGGCACGCTCGCCCTGTCGGGTATCGGCGTTCCCTTCCTCCTCGGCAACGGCGTGGGTTTTGCCGGCTTCTACTCCAAGGACATCATGCTGGAGTCGGCGTTCGGAGTACACACGACGGTGGGCCTGATCGCGTTCTGGCTGGGCGTGGCGGCCGCCTTCATGACAGCGTTCTATTCGACACGCCTGATGTTCATGACGTTCTATGGCAAGTACCGGGGCGACCATCACACCTGGGATCATGCGCACGAATCACCGCAAGTCATCCTGATACCGCTCTATGTGCTGGCGATCGGAGCCGCGCTGTCCGGCTATGTCGCCTATGACTGGTTTGTCGGCCACGACTGGAAGAGCTTCTGGGGGCAGTCGATCGCCCTGAAGTCGACCGAGGAAGTGCTGCATCACGCGCATGAAGTGCCGCTGTGGGTGAAGCTCCTGCCACTGGTCTTCGCGCTATCGGGAATCGCGCTCAGTTACTACTACTACATCGTCAAGACCGACCTGCCGGAGCGTACGGTCAAAGCCTTTCCGGCTCTGCACGCTCTCTTTTTCAACAAGTGGTACTTCGACGAGATCTATGACGCGCTCTTCGTCCGGCCGGCGCTCGCGATCGGCCGCGTCCTGTGGAAGAAGGGCGATGGTGCAATGATCGACGGCCTCGGTCCCGACAATATCGCGGCCCGGGCGCAGGACATGGCCGGTGTGCTGAGCCGCTTCCAGAGCGGCTACCTCTACCACTATGCATTCGTGATGCTGGTCGGCGTGGCAGGCCTCGTCACGTACTTCATGCTGGCGATGGGGTAGGCGGATGTCGAGTTGGCCAATCCTCTCCCTCGTCACGTTCCTGCCGCTGGTGGGTGCATTCTTTTGCCTGGTCGTGGACGGCCCGAAGGAAGCCGTCGACCGCAACTGCCGCAGCGCCGCGCTGATCACATCGCTGGCGACTTTCCTCGTCTCGTTGGTCCTGTGGGTGCGCTTCGATGCCACCAAGGCGGGCTTCCAGTTCGAGGAGAAGTTCGACTGGGTACCGGCGCTCGGCATCGGCTACCACATGGGCATCGACGGCATTTCACTGTTCTTCGTGCTGTTGTCGACCTTGCTGACGCCGATCTGCATCCTGGCGAGCTGGGAATCGATCAAGGTCCGCGTTAAGGAGTACATGATCGCGTTCCTCGTGCTCGAGACCTTCATGGTCGGCATGTTCTGCGCCCTCGACCTCGCTCTTTTCTACATCTTCTTCGAGGGCGTGCTGATCCCGATGTTTCTGATCATCGGTGTCTGGGGCGGCAAGCGGCGGGTCTACGCAGCCTTCAAGTTCTTCCTCTACACGCTGCTGGGTTCCGTGCTGATGCTGCTGGCGATCATCGCCATCTATTGGCAGGTCGGCACCACGGACCTGCCGACGACGATGGAGAAGCTCAATCTGCCCTTCACCTGGCAGTGCTGGCTGTGGCTCGCCTTCTTCGCTTCCTTTGCGGTCAAGGTGCCGATGTGGCCGGTCCATACCTGGTTGCCCGATGCCCACGTCGAGGCGCCGACCGCCGGCTCGGTGATCCTGGCCGGCGTGCTCCTGAAGATGGGTGGATACGGCTTCCTCAGGTTCTCGATTCCACTCCTGCCGGAGGCATCACAGTATTTCGCGCCGCTGGTCTTCGGCCTCAGCATCGTGGCCATCGTCTACACCTCGCTGGTGGCGCTGGTGCAGGAGGACATGAAGAAGCTGATCGCCTATTCGTCGATCGCCCATATGGGTTTCGTGACAATCGGTGCCTTCGTCATGAACATGCAGAGCGTGCAGGGCTCGATCTTCCAGATGCTGAGCCATGGCATCGTCTCCGCTGCGCTCTTCCTTTGCGTCGGCGTCGTCTACGACCGCATGCATACCCGCGAGATCGCAGCCTACGGTGGTCTGGTGCATCGCATGCCGCGGTATGCCTTCACCTTCATGTTTTTCACCCTGGCCAGCGTCGGCCTGCCGGGCCTGTCGGGCTTCGTTGGTGAATTCCTGGTCCTGGTGGGAACCTTCAAGGCCAACACGTGGGTGGCGTTCCTGGCGACGACCGGCATCATCCTGGGCGCGGCCTATGCGCTCTGGCTCTACCGCAAGGTTATCTTCGGAGAACTTACCAAGGACTCGCTGAAGGGCATTCTGGATATGAACCGCCGCGAGATCGCGGTGTTCCTGCCGCTGGTGCTGATCACGCTGTGGATGGGCATCTATCCCAGTTCTTTTCTCGATCCGATGGCGCCTGCGGTCGACAAGCTGATCGGCGACTATCACGCCGCCCTGAAGCTCGCCCGCACCGCGGCATTGGCGCCGTGAGCGGCCGGGAGTGATGAACATGATTGTCGGTCTGGAATCCTGGGCGCTGGCACGACCGGAGATCTTCCTGGCGGCGGCGACGCTTCTGCTGCTGATCTACGGCGTCGTGCGCGGCGAGACTGCGACGCCGTTCGTGTCGGTGGCGACCTCTGTCGTGCTCCTGGCGACGGCGGTGCTGCTGTTCGCGCCGTATCGCGAAGGAACCGCTTTCGCCTCGCTCTTCATCGTCGATCGCCTCACGACCACCATGAAGGCGCTGGTGCTGATCGGTGCTGCGGTCGCGGTCCTGATGTCGCGAGCCTATTTCGAGCAGGCCAAGGCGTGGCGCTTCGAGTACCCGCTGCTGGTCGCGCTGGCGACGCTCGGCATGATGCTGATGATTTCGGCCAACGACCTCATGGCTCTCTATGTCGGCCTCGAGCTGCAGTCCCTGGCGCTCTACGTCATCGCCGCCTTCCAGCGCGACAACCTGCGTTCAACCGAGGCAGGCGTGAAGTACTTCGTCCTGGGATCGGTCGCCTCCGGCATGCTGCTGTTTGGCGCCTCCCTGATCTATGGCTTCTGCGGCGGCACGGCGTTCGTCCAGATCTCGCGGGCGCTGCTCGACGGCAAGGCTGCCGAATTCGGCGTCATCGTCGGGCTGGTGTTCGTGGTCGCGGGCCTTGCCTTCAAGGTTTCGGCCGTGCCGTTCCACATGTGGACACCAGACGTCTATGAGGGCGCGCCGACCCCGGTCACGGCGCTGTTCGCTGTGGCACCCAAGATCGCCGCCATCTCGCTGATGGTCTCGGTCCTGATGGGCCCGTTCAAGCCGCTGTTCCTGCAGTGGCAGCAGATCATCGTCGTAGCCTCGGTCCTGTCGATGGCGCTGGGCGCTTTTGCGGCACTCCGCCAGCAAAACATCAAGCGCCTGATGGCCTATTCGTCGATCGGCAATGTCGGCTACGTGCTGCTCGGGCTGGCGAGCGGCAGCGAGAAGGGAATCCAGGCGATCGTCTTCTACCTTGCGATTTATCTGGTCATGACGCTGGGTGTGTTCGCCACAATCCTGATGATGAAGCGCCGCGGCGTCATGGTCGAGAACGTCTCCGACCTGGCGGGCCTGGCCAAGAGCCAGCCGATGATGGCCTTCGCCATGTTGCTGTTCATGTTCTCGCTGGCTGGAATCCCACCGCTCGCGGGTTTTTGGGGCAAGCTCTATATCTTCATCGCAGCGGTCGAGGCCAGGCTCTTCATTCCCGCCGTGCTGGGCGTTCTCGCCTCCGTCGTGGCGTCCTACTACTATCTCCGCATCGTCAAGGTGATGTACTTCGACGAGGAGAGTGAAACGCTCGATCGCACGCCATTCGGCGTGAATCGTGCCGTGGCGTTAATCGCGGCCGTGCTGGTGACGGTGTTCTCGCTGGCGCCACAGCCGCTCAGCCTGATCGCGGCGGCGGCGGCGAAGGGCTTGTTTCCGTGATGTCCGCGCCCGTCCTGCCGGACGGGTGGACGCTGGTCGCGCTGGAGAGCGTTGGCAGCACCAACGACGAGGCCGCGCTTCTGGCCGAGGGCGGTGCTGCCGAGGGAACGATCGTGTGGGCCCGCGAGCAGACCGGTGGCCGTGGCCGCCGTGGCCGCCACTGGGCCTCGCCAGCCGGCAATCTCTACAGCTCGACCGTCCTGCGGCCTGATTGCCTCGCGCCGCGCGCCACCGAACTCGGGTTTGTTGCCGCCCTCGCGGTTTCCGATATCGTCCCGTCTGGCCGCGAGGTGAGGGTGAAGTGGCCGAACGACGTCATGGTCGATGGCGGCAAGGTCGCGGGCATCCTGCTCGAAAGCTCGATCGGCCAGGGTGGCATCGTCGAGCACGTCATTGCGGGCATCGGAGTCAACGTGGCCTTTGCCCCGCAGTTGCCGGAGATGCGTTATCCGGGCTCGGCCCTCGGAGGCTCGGTCGAGGCGGCTCTGGAAGGCCTCGCACAGGCACTGGCCCGGAGGCTCGCCGATTGGCGCCATCACGGTTTCGAGGGGGTACGGGAGGCGTGGCTTGCCAAAGCCGGACCGCTCGGCGCGACCGTCGACGTCAGGCTGGGAGAGGAGCTGGTCAGCGGTCGCTTCGCCGGGCTGGACCGCGAAGGCGCATTGCTGCTGGATACGGCGGCCGGTCCACGCAAGATCGTGTCGGGTGAATTGCTGGGCCGTGCGGCCTGAGGAGAAGGCGCGATGCTGCTTGCTATTGATGTCGGCAATACCAATTCGAAGTTCGCCGTATTCGACGGCAACAAGATCGTCGCGCAATTCCGGCTACGCACAGAAGCCAAGCGCACGGCTGACGAATACGCCGCCTGGCTGACCCAGCTCATGGATTTGCAGGGCTTTGACCCGCATTCGATCAAGGGTGCGATCCTGGCGAGCGTCGTGCCACCGGTGAATCCGCACATCCGCCGCCTCTGCGAAACCTACTTCAAGTGCAAGCTGCTGATCGTCGGGGAACCGGACTGCGAACTCGGGATCAAGATCCTGATCGATCGGCCACAGGAGGCCGGCGCCGACCGCCTGGTGGGCGTGATCGCAGGCCACACGAAGTACGGCGGGCCGTTGATCACCATCGATTTCGGCAGCGCCACCACGTTCGATCTTGCCGACAAGGATGGCAATTTCATCGGTGGCGTGTTTGCGCCGGGCGTGGAGCTCACGATCGAGGCGTTCTACCTAATGACCGCCCGGCTGCCGCGCATCCGGGTCGAGAAGCCGGCGAAGGTGATCGGCAAGAGTACCGTGGCCAACATGCAGTCGGGCATCTTCTGGGGCTACGTCGGGCTGATCGAGAGCCTGATCCGGCGCATCCGGGCCGAATACGGCGAACCCATGAAGGTGGTGGCGACCGGTGGGCTCGCCGCCGTGTTCAAAGACGAGATCGGCCTATTCGACGCCATCGAGCCCGACCTGATGTCGCTGGGACTGCTGGAGATATGGCGTCGCAACAGCAAATGACCGTCCCTTCGAACGACGAGTTGCTGTTTCTCGCCCTGGGCGGTGCCGGCGAGATCGGCATGAATCTCAATCTCTATGGTCATGCCGGCAAGTGGCTGATGCTCGATCTCGGCATCGCCTTCGGTGACGACAGCATGCCGGGCGTCGAGGTCATCATGCCCGATCCCGGCTTCATCGAAGAGCGGTGCAAGGATCTGATCGGCATCGTGCTCACACACGCGCATGAAGATCATCTGGGGGCGGTGGCCGATCTCTGGCCGCGCCTGAAGGCACCGGTCTATGCCACGCCGTTCGCTGCGTCGGTATTGCGGCGCAAGCTCACCCAGGCTGGCCTCGTCGATGACGTCCGGGTCACGGAAATCCCGCTGCGGGGAAAGTTCAGCCTCGGCCCGTTCGATCTCGAGATGATCACCATGACGCATTCGATCCTCGAGCCGAATGCACTCGCCATTCGCACCAAGTTCGGCACCATCTTCCACACCGGTGACTGGAAGATTGATCCTGAGCCGCTGATCGGGGATCTGACGGACGAGGCGATGCTGAAGCGCATCGGCGACGAGGGCGTGCTGGCGATGGTGTGCGACAGCACCAACGTCTTTGTCGAAGGTGAAGCCGGTTCCGAGGCGATGGTGCGTGCCAATCTCAAGAAGCTGGTGAAGGGACGGAAAGGGCGCATCGCGGTCACCTGCTTTGCCTCCAACCTTGCACGAGTGGAGAGCATTGCGCTGGCGGCGGTCGCGGCGGGGCGCCATCCCGTTCTGTCCGGTCCGGCGCTGCTGCGCATGATCGAGGCGGCGCAGGAATGCGGCTACATGCTCGATTTTCCCGAATGCATCGGCCCGCAGGACGGGGCCTACCTGCCGAGGGACAAGGTGCTGTTCATCTGCACCGGCAGCCAGGGCGAGGCGCGAGCTTCCATGGCCAAAATCGCCAATGACGAGCACCGCGACCTCGTGCTGGAGGAGGGTGACACCGCGATCTTCTCCTCGCGCGTCATTCCAGGCAATGAGCGCTCGGTCGGGCGCCTGCAGAATGCCCTGATGGCACGCGGCGTCGAGGTCATCACCGACCGCGAAGCCAATGTCCACGTTTCCGGCCATCCCGCGCGCGACGAACTCGTGAGGGTTTATCAATGGGTGCGGCCCCAGATTGCCCTGCCCGTCCATGGCGAGGTCCGTCATATGGTCGAGCATGCAGCCCTCGCACGGGCCTGCCAGGTGCCAGAGACGATCGTGGCCCCCAACGGAACCCTGGTCAGGCTGGCACCGGGTCCGGCCGAGATCATCGACCATGTGCCGGTCGGCCGCCTGGCCCGCGACGGCGACGGCCTGGTGGCGCTCGATGGCGGCGTACTCCGCGAGCGTCGCAAGCTGCTATGGAATGGCGCCGCCGCGGCGACCCTGGTGATCGATGGCAAGGGCCGAGCGGTGGCGCCCCCCAAAGTGTCGCTGCGAGGCATCGAGGACGAGGACGGTGCGCTTGCCGAGGCCATCGTCGCAGGGCTGCGCGAGATGCTGGCCGACCTCAGCCCGGCCGAGCGGAGCGATGATGGTCGGATCGAGGAGGCCTCCCGCCAGACCGTCCGGCGCGTCGTGCGCGCACACCTTGGCAAGAAGCCGTTGACGGACGTTCACATCGTCCGCATCTAAGCTTCGAGACTGTCTGGAGGGCCTGATGATCGGACGACTGAACCACATCGCCATCGCTGTGCCGGACCTGGCCAAGGCCTCGGAGCTCTACCGGACCGTCATGGGCGCCAAGGTAAGCGCCCCAAAGGCGCAGCCGACGCATGGGGTGACGGTGGTGTTCGTGGAGCTGCCCAACACCAAGATCGAGCTCCTGCACCCACTGGGCGAGAAGTCGCCGATCGCCAATTTCCTCGCCCGTAACGCCGACGGCGGCATCCACCATGTCTGCTACGAGGTCGAGGACATCTACGCTGCCAGAGACAAGCTCAAATCCCAGGGCGCCCGGGTGCTGGGCGATGGTGAGCCCAAGATCGGTGCCCACGACAAGCCGGTGTTGTTCCTGCATCCCAAGGATTTCACGGGCACGCTGATCGAACTCGAGCAGGTCTGAGGAGGGCTGCGGCCATGAGCTGGGCCACCGGTGTCATGGTCTACATCGTCATCTGGTGGACGGTGCTCTTCGCCGTGCTCCCGCTCGGTGTTCGTCGTGTCGAAAAGCCGGGCAAGGGCGAGGAGCATGGGGCCCCTGAGCGACCTGAGCTGCTCCGCAAGGCAATCATCACGTCCGCCGTCGCGGCCGTACTCTGGCTGGGGTTCTATGGGCTGCATTGGGCCGACGTCCTCAGCTTCCGCAGGCTGGTCGACGGTAGTTA
>NZ_SCVH01000151.1 GCF_004296935.1 Reyranella sp. | reverse complement strand
GATGATCCCTACCATGGAAACCGCTCCGACCGAAAATGCCTTGCTGGGCGGCCGCGTCCGGTTGTTGCAGCCGTCACGAGGTTATCGTGTTGCCGTAGATGCGGTGTTGCTGGCCGCCGCCATCGAGGCGGCGCCGGGCGATCGCGTCCTCGACCTCGGTGCCGGTGTCGGCGCGGTGGGCCTTTGCCTCGCTGCGCGCGTGCCAAGCTGCACCATCGTGGGCGTCGAACTGCAATCCGGGCTGGCGGCGCTCGCCCTCCGCAACGCCGCCCTGAACGGCGCCGAGAACCGGATGCGAACGATTGTTCACGACCTCGCCCGGCCCCTGCCGGCGGAGTTTGCGAATTTCGACCATGTCGCCACCAACCCGCCCTATCTGGCGGCCGCGGTCGCCGATCCATCGCCGGACCCAAGCAAGGCATTGGCCACTGTCGAATCGAGTGCCGACCTCGCCCGCTGGCTCGTCGTGGCGGCAGGTGCCCTGAAATCGACGGGCACGTTGACCGTGATCCATCGCAGCGACCGGCTGGAGGAGATCGTGGTCCATCTCGTGCGGCTGGGCTGGGGCGACGTGACCACAAAACTCCTCCCACCCGCTGCACGTGTTCTGATTCGTGCCCGACGCGCCGAGATCCCGGGGCGCCGCTCATCGCCACCACTCGTCCTGCATGGTCCGGCGGGTGGCTACACGGACGAAGCCGAGGCGATTCTGCGTCACGCCGCTCCGCTTGCCTTCTAGCGCGCGCGCCGCGACAGTGCCGGCCATGTTGAACTGGATCAGAGACCGCTTTCGCCGTACCCCCACCGTGCCGGTGGTCCGGCTTGCGGGCGTCATCGCCTCCTCGGGCAGCCTGCTGGCGGGTCGCAGCCTGTCCATCGACTCGGTGGCGCCCCTGCTCAAGCGGGCCTTCGACATGCGCGGCGCCAAGGCCGTGGCACTCGCGATCAACTCGCCCGGCGGCTCGCCGGTGCAGTCGGCATTGATCGCCCAGCGCATCCGCCTGCATGCCGCGGAGAAAGGCCTGCCGGTGATCGCCTTCGTCGAGGACGTGGCGGCCTCGGGCGGCTACTGGCTTGCCTGCGCCGCCGACGAGATCATCGTCGATCCCAGCTCGATCGTGGGCTCGATCGGCGTCATCAGCGCCAGCTTCGGCTTCCAGGACCTGATCGCGCGCTTCGGCGTCGAACGCCGCGTGCACACATCGGGAGAGCGCAAGGCGATGCTCGATCCGTTTCGCCCCGAGAATCCCGAGGACGTCGAGCGGCTGAAGCGCCTGCAGGCGGAAATCCACGATGGATTCAAGGATTGGGTTCGCCAGCGCCGCGCCGCGCGCCTCAAGGGCGACGAGACGGCGCTGTTCAGCGGCGAATTCTGGACCGGCAGGCGCGGCCTCGAACTCGGGCTGGCCGACGGTTTGGGTGAGCTGCGCGCCACCTTGCAGGCGCGCTACGGCGCCAAGGTGCGCCTGCCGGTGATCGGCCCGCGGCGCCGACTGCTGTCCCGCTTCGGCCTTGCCACCGGACTGGACGAGATCGGACCTAAGACTCTTGCCGCGATCGAGGAGCGCCTGCACTGGCAGCGCTTCGGACTTTAGATTTGCGCGACACGCCGAAAACCGCAGAATGGCGGAAGGTGCTGCGATGGAGTGCGTGATCCGGGCTGCCCATGAGGGCGATGCGGCAGACGTGAGCTCGGTGATCCTGCGGGCACTCTGAGAAACCAACACCAAGGACTATTCACAGGAGATCATCGAGCGGCTAGCAAAGAGCTTCAGCCCTGCCGAAGTGCTGAAGTTGATGGGCAGACGAGAGGTCTTCATTGCCGTGACAGGTGGCCGACTTGTCGGGACCGCCAGCCTGGACGGAAAGGTCGTTCGAACGGTGTTCGTGGCACCCGATCTCCAGGGGCAAGGCGTCGGCAGGCGTCTCATGGCCGAGGTCGAGCGCGCCGCGCGCGAGGTGGGCGTGGAAGCGCTTACAGTCCCATCGTCGGTTACCGCAGAGCACTTCTATTCCAGGCTGGGTTTCAAGGCCGTGCGCGACAGTTACCACGGCGACGAGCGTACCATCATCATGGAGCGCTCCCTGGCACCACCTTAAGTGGGTTTCGGGTCGAACTCAGATATCGCAACAACGTCCAGGAGATCCGCAATGAAGCTTCGCTCGCCTGTCAATCCCGACGACCTCGCCGCCGTGCGCGCCTGGTTCGACACGCTGTCGAAGCACTGCCGCGCCGTCGACTACGAGGGCGCACGGCCGATCTTTGCCGACGACATGATCGCCTTCGGCACCTTCACCGACTTCATGCATGGCCGTGATCTTGCCGAGCAGAAGCAGTGGCGCAATGTGTGGGGTACGATCCGCAATTTCCGCTACGATCTCGACAAGATCGAGGCCATCGTCTCGGCCGACCGGCTGACGGCGATCGGCATGGGCGTGTGGCAGTCGGACGGCTTCCATCCCAACGGCGATCCCTTCGACCGCCCTGGGCGGACCACTGTCGTCCTTGGCCGCAAGGCGGTGGGCGATCCGTTCGTGGCCACCCACACGCACATGTCTCTGTTCCGCGGCACGCCGGAACGCAGCTTCGGAAAATTCGGTTAGGCAACCCGGCCGGCGCGCGGATTCCATCGCCATGTCGGCGCGCCGCGGACAACCGCGACGCCTCCAACCCAGCGTTCGAGCGGTCCTGTCGTTTGCCAATCGAGCTTGCCGGCGAGCAGGGCCCTGCCCTCCGGTGTGAGACGCAGCACCCGCTTGTGCCAGGCCGTGCGGCGCGTGGCAGCACTGACCGCGATCGGCGGCCGCGGCGCCTCGAGCAGGTCACGCAGGACCGACCAGAAGAAGAGATCGCCCATGAAGGGCTGTGGATCACGCTTGGCCTGTGCCTCGGCATAGACTTCCGCCGCGGACCGCGGCCCCTTGGCAAGGGCTGCGAGCGCATTGCGCTCGGTCAGTGACAGGCCGTCTTTCGTCCAGGGCAGCTCCTGCAACTGTCGTTGCAGGGCAGCCTTCAGGAACGGCAGCACCCGGAGATCGCTCTTGCACAACGCCTCGAGCAGCTCGGGCGTCGGCGCGCGCAGGGCCGCCCATGTCCTGGCACCGAGCACGAGCTGGCGGCGGCTGATGCGCTTGCGCCGTGGCCAGAGAGAGGCGAGCTGGGCCACGGAAAGCTGGCCGAGACCGATGAACCGCTTTATGCCGCGAAACCGGTCGATCGCGATCAGTTCGATCCGAGGCAACTTCTTGCGTGGCGCGAAGCTCGCCAGCACGCGCGCGAGCGCAGCTTGGTCATAGAGATCGTGTTCGCACCACAGGACGATCCGCCCGTAGTCGGCGGGCGCTCGAGCCAGCCGCCAATAAGCATCGCCGAGATCGGCACGGATCCTCTGCCGTGGCAGGCCGGTGCGTTCGGCGATCAGCGCGGCGCGGCCGGCGATCCAGGCGTTCGACGCCGGTGGCGGACCGAGCCAGGCGGGATCGGCGAAGGAGAGAAAATCGCCCTCGATGCCGGCCTCGGCGAGTTTGTCGCGGATATCGTCACCACAGCGGATATGCAGGGTGCGGAGCGCACCCTTCATGAGGGGTCCACCGCGCCCTTGCGGTCGACGATCATGCGGTACTGATCGGGCTGGCGATGGACAGCGAAATTGAAAGTCGTGCGCTTATAGCTCTGGCCGGCGTCGAGATCGCAGCGGTGCACGATCAGTTCGTCGCCGTCTCCGCCCGCGCGTGCCACCACCTTGCCGGACGGCGCCACGATCATGCTGTCGGCGAGAGAGGGCACGCCTTCCTCGGCGCCGCCTTTGGCGACACCGACCACCCAGCTGCCGTTCTGATAAGCGCCGGCCTGCATGGAGAGCTGATTGTGGAACCAGCTGTGCTCGTCGTGGTCGGGCGACGGCGCGTTGTGCAGCGGCGTGTTGTAGCCCAGCAGCACCATCTCGACGTTCTGCAGGCCCATGACGCGGTAGGTCTCGGGCCAGCGGCGATCGTTGCAGATGCACATGCCCATGTTGCCGCCGAACGCCTTCACTACGGGGAAGCCGAGATTGCCGACTTCGAAATAGCGCTTCTCAAGATGCTGGAACGGACGTTCCGGCTCGTGCTCGGCATGGCCCGGCAGGTGGATCTTGCGGTACTTGGAAACGATGCTGCCGTCGCGCTCGACCAGGATCGAAGTGTTGAAACGCCTGACCTTGCCGTTCTCGTTGGCGAGTTCGGCATAGCCCAGGCAGAAGCCCAGGCCGAGTTGCCTGGCCTCGTTGAAGAGAGGCGCCGTCTCGTTGCCCGGCATCTCGCGCTCGAAGAACGAATCGACTTCAGCCTGATCGGCCATCCACCAGCGCGGAAAGAACGTGGTGAGTGTGAGTTCGGGAAACACCACCAGGTCGCAGCCCATGCGCTTGGCCTCGCGCAGATGGGCGACCAGCCGCTCGACCACGTCGCGGCGCGTGTGGCTGCGCTGGATGGGGCCCATCTGGGCGGCACCGACTGTAAGAAAACGCGTCATCGTCACCTCTCGGGAACGATTATAGCCTCTAGGGCCCGGCGCGCTTCACATCGTTGGTGAACTCAGCCGAGCAAAAAGTACCGCCCTGGAAGAGATCGCCCACGGGATCAGGCCTGATCTTTGCCTGCTCCGCCTCGGCGTGCGCGCGGTGGTCCTCAGCCTTGCCGGTCGGGCGGTAGCCGAGCTGGCGTGCGCGCGAATTGTCCCACCAGCTCGCCTCGTTGTCCGACGCACCATAGAGAATGTCGAAACGGATGTTGGGATGTTCGAGGCCGATGCGGAAGAGCTGAACGATGTCTTCCGGCGAAATCCAGATCGAGAGCCGCCGCACATCGAGCGGACGCGGGCCGACATTGCCGATCCGAAGGCAGGTCACGGCCATGCCGTGCTTGTCGGCATAGAGCGCCCCCAGCGCCTCGCCGAAAGCCTTGCTGACGCCGTAGCGGCTGTCGGGCCGTACCGTGACGTCGGTGCGGATCTTGCGTTTGCGCGGATAGAAGCCGACGGCGTGGTTCGACGAGGCGAAGATCACACGCTTGACGCCGGCTTGTCGTGCCGCCTCGAACAGGTTGTAGCAGCCGATGATGTTGGCCTGCAGGATCTGGTCCCACGACCCTTCGACCGAGTGGCCGCCGAGATGGATGACGCTGTCGGCGCCCTTCACCAGCGCGGCAATCTCGTCCGGCTTGGTCAGGTCGGCAGCCACGAAGGACTCGCTGGCCAGCAGGTCCTTGGGCTTCACCCGATCGCTCAGCACCAGGCCGGGATAAAGCTTGGCCAACAGCGGCCGGGTCATGGTGCCGACACCGCCAGCCGCGCCGGTGAATACGATCTTCCTAGCGTCGGCCATTCTTCTTTCCTCTTGCAAGGGCACGGTAGCGATCCAGCGAGCGTGTGAGATGCTCGCGCATGGCGCGTCGCGCCTCGGTGACATCGCCGTCGGAGATCGCAGCGACGATGCGTGAATGTTCGTGCTGGATGCGTGCCAGATAGGTCCGCCGTTCGGCTGGCGTGTCGACGCTGAGGCGCACGCTCTGGCGCGGGATCACATGGCTGCCGAGGTAAGCGAGAAAGCGCGGAAACTGGCTGTTGCCGGTGGCCTCGGCAATGGCACGATGGAACGCGAAATCCTCCGCGACGGCACCCTCGCCGCGCTTTAATGCCGTCTCGATCGACTGCCATGCCGCACGGATGGCGGCGACGTGGCGGCGCGAGGCCCGCTCGGCGGCAAAGGCTGCCGCCTCGACCTCGACGGAAAGCCGCAGCTCCATGACATCGAGAATGTCGTCGAGGGACGTTGTACGCGGGGCGGCGATGCGAAACGGTCCCGCCGCAGGATCCGCGACATAGGCGCCCGAGCCGCGGCGCGTCACGATCAGGCCGTCGGCGCGAAGCGCGGCCACCGCCTCGCGCACCACGGTGCGGCTGACGCCCAGCTCAGTCGTGAGCGCCTGCTCGGTCGGCAGGCGTGCGCCCGGTGCCAGCCGGCCGCCGCGGATATCGGCGCTGAGGCGCGCCATCACCTGTTCGGTGAGATTGTTCGCGGGCTGCTTGTCGGTCATGAGCTTCGATGGTAGCGCCCGACAAGTTGTCAGACAATTTTATTGATCGGGCGGCTGCAGCTTCCTGCCGACGCTATTCCTCGGCAAGTTCCAGCATCAGGTTCGCGAGTACCTGGGCGCCGGCCGCGAGGTCGGCCGCCTCGGTATGTTCCTTGACGTTGTGGCTGAGGCCCGCCACCGACGGCACGAAGATCATGGCCGTCGGGCAAATCCGCTGCATCATCTGGGCATCGTGGCCGGCGCCCGAGGGCATGCGGCGCGTGCTGAGCGCCAGCGCCTCGGCGTGACGCTCGACCCGGTCGACGAGACCGGAATCGAAGATCACCGGCTCGAAGCGGGCAAGCACTCTGGCCTCGACCTCGACCCTCTCAGCCGCCGCAATCTCGGCGATGTGCGCCGCCACGCGGGCCTCGGCCTCCTTGAGCTTCGCCTCGTCGGTATTGCGCAAGTCGACAGAGAACACTGCGCGATTGGGCACGACGTTGATCAGGTTGGGCCGAAGCGTCAGCGCCCCCACCGTCGCCACCTGATTGCCGCCCATCTCCCAGGCGAGCTTGCGGGCAAAAAGATTGACCGAGGCGGCAAGGTAGCCCGCGTCGCGACGCAGCCGCATCGGTGTCGTGCCGGCGTGGTTGGAAACGCCCGTCACCGTGTATTCGATCCACGAGATGCCCTGCACGCTCTCGACGACGCCGATCTGCACCTTCTCCTCGTCGAGGATCGGACCCTGCTCGATGTGCAGCTCGACGAAGGCATGCGGCTTGAGCGCGCCGGGCTTCGTTGCGCCGAGGTAGCCGATGCGGCGCAGGTCATCACCGACCGAGACGCCGTCCTTGTCGGTGGCGGCGTAGGCTTCGTTGAGGCCGACACCGCCGGCATAGACGAGGCTCCCCATCATGTCGGGCTGGAAGCGCGCGCCCTCCTCGTTGGTGAAGAAGGCGACGGCGATCGGCCGGCGCGTGACGATTTTCGCCTCGTTCAGCGCCCGCACGACCTCGAGTCCCGCCAGCACCCCGTAATTGCCGTCGTAACGGCCACCGGTGCGCACGGTGTCGATATGGCTGCCGGTCATGATGGGCGCCAGGTTTTCGCGGCCGGCACGGAGCCCGATCACGTTGCCGATGGCATCGACCCGAACATCGAGGCCCAGCGCCTTCATCCAGCCCACGACCAGATCGCGGCCGAGCCTGTCCTCGTCAGTGAGAGCCAGGCGGGCGCAGCCGCCGCCCTCGATGGCGCCTATTTCGGCCAGTTCGTCGAGGGCGCCGAGCAGGCGCCGGTCATCCAAACGCAACATGATTTCCCCAACAACTCCAAGACCTTACCATAAGGGCGAAATATCACGCCGCCTTGATCCAGATTGCCTTGCAAGCGCCACGCCTCAAGGTCACTTAAGAAGACGATGCTGCGTTTCCTTGCCCTTCTGCTGGCTCTGCTCGTCGCAGGCCCGGCGTTCGCACAATCTGTCGTCCAGACCGACAATGTGCGGGCCGAGCTGCTGTCCGACGTCGCCACGGTGAAGCCTGGCGAGCCCTTCTGGGTCGGGCTGCGCCAGACCATCCGGCCCAAGTGGCACACCTACTGGAAGAATCCGGGTGAATCCGGCCTGCCGACCGAGATCGCCTGGACCCTGCCGGCCGGCGCCACGGCCGGCCCGATCGTCTGGCCCGCGCCCAGCCTGTTCGATATCGGCGGCGTCACCAACTACGGCTTCAAGGACGAGGCGATGCTGCTGGTGCGCATCACCCCGCCGGCCGATCTCGCCGGCCCCCTGAAGCTCGCGGCCGAGGCCAATTGGCTGGTGTGCGAGGACGTCTGCATCCCCGAAGAGGGCAAGTTCGAACTGACGCTGCCCTCGGGTGCAGCCGCCACGCCGGCACCGCCCGCCTTGCGCGCACTGTTCGAGACAGCGCGGCGCAGCGTGCCGACCGAAAGCCCCTGGCCGGCGCGCTACGGCGTTTCGAAGTCGGGCGATCCCACCCTGATCGTCGAGGCAAGAGGCCTGAAGCCCGACACGATCCGCGACGTCTATTTCTTCCCCGCCGAGTGGGGACCGGTTGCCACCATGGCCAAGCAGACGGCCAGCGTGACGGCCGAGGGCATCCGCATCCCGCTCCGCAAGGGCGACGCCAAGGCGGCGATGCCTGCCGTTCTCGCAGGCACCTTGGTGCTGACCGAGAAGACAGCTGATGGCACGGTGAAGCAGGCCTTCGACGTCTCGGCCAAGCTCGATCCGGCGTTCGTGCCCGCGCCGGCGTCGCTCGCGGGCGCCGCCGGCGCCGAGCAACTCTCGCTGGTGCAGGCCCTGTTGTTCGCGCTGCTGGGCGGATTGATCCTGAACCTGATGCCCTGCGTCTTTCCGGTACTCGCGATGAAGGCAGCGGCTTTTGCACGGCTGGCCGGCCATGCTCAGGCCGAGATGCGGCGCGACGGACTCACCTATACGGCCGGCGTCCTGGTCTCGTTCGCTGCCATGGCCGCAATCGTGGTGGCGATCCGCGCCAGTGTTGGCGACGTCGCCTGGGGCTTCCAGTTCCAGTCGCCGGTTTTCTCGCTGCTGATCGCCTATCTGTTCTTCACCGTCGGCCTCAACCTCTCGGGCGTGTTCGAGTTCGGCGGCCGCCTGGCCGGCGTCGGCCAGGGACTTGTCGCGCGCGGCGGCACGACGGGCGCCTTCTTCACCGGCGTGCTGGCCGTGATCGTGGCGACGCCCTGTACCGCGCCGTTCATGGCCGCGGCACTCGGTTTTGCCCTCAGCCAGCCGGCGCCCGCGACCGTGGCCGTGCTTCTGGCGATGGGCCTTGGCCTCGCGCTGCCCTACCTGGCGCTCACCATGATCCCGGCGCTGCAGCGGATGTTGCCGCGGCCCGGCCCGTGGATGGACCGGCTGCGCCAGTTCCTCGCCTTCCCGATGTACGCCTCGGCCGTCTGGATGATCTGGGTGCTGACCCAGCAGACCGGGTCGAACGGCGTGCTCTATGCGCTGGGCGGCATGATCCTGATCGCCTTCGCCATCTGGCTGCTCCGCCTCGGCGGCGGCACGTCTTCAGGCAATTGGACACGCCGCGGCGTCGCGGCGGCCGCCGTCCTGCTGGCCTTCGCCGCCACGCTGAAACTCGAGGATGGCCCGGCCACCGCCGCCTCGGCGTCGGGCGAGCGGACCTCGGGCGTCAATTTCGAGGGCTGGGAACGTTTTTCGCGCGCCCGCATGGCCGAGGCGGTTGCCGCCGGCAAGCCGGTGTTCGTCGATTTCACCGCCGCCTGGTGCATTACTTGCTTGGTGAATGAGCGCGTCGCGCTCGAGACGCCGGCCACGAAGAAGGCATTCGAACAGGCGGGAGTCGTAAAACTCAAGGGCGACTGGACCAACCGCGACGACGAGATCACAGGGGTCCTCAAGGAAGTCGGCCGGGCCGGCGTACCGCTCTATCTGTTCTGGGCACCGGGTGCCGCCGCCCCCAAGATTCTGCCGCAAGTCCTCACCGAGGCCATGATACTGTCGGAACTGTCTTCCATTCAGCAAGCCAAGCGCTAGGAGGCGAACATGTCGAATTTCAGCGTTCCCCGTCGGTCCCTGATGCTGGGTGGCGCGGCTCTTGCCCTGGCTCCCGCCGCCGCTTTCGCGACCACCAGTCCCGATGTCGGCAAGCCCGCGCCGCTCTTCACCGCCGTCGACAGCAACGGCAAGAGCTGGTCGCTGGCCGACCTCAAGGGCAAGGTCGTGGTGCTCGAGACGACGAATCACGACTGCCCCTACGTGCGCAAGCACTACAATTCCAAGAACATGCAGGACCAGCAGCGCGAGGCCGCGGCCAAGGGCGTGGTCTGGCTGACCACGGCGTCGAACGCCGCCGGCGAGCAGGGTGCCGTGACGCCGGCCCAGGCCAACGAGCTCACCAGGAGCCGCGATGCCGCGCCCGCCGCCGTGCTGATCGACCCGCAAAGCAAGATCGCGCGCGCCTATGGCGCCACGGTGACGCCGCACATGTACATCATCGATGCCAAGGGCGTGCTGGTCTACAAGGGCGGCATCGACTCGATCCCCTCGTCGAGCGTGGCCGACGTCCCCAAGGCCAAGCAGTACGTCCGCCTTGCCCTCGACGAGGTGCTGGCCGGCAAGCCGGTGACCGTCGCGTCGACGCAGGCCTATGGCTGCACGATGAAGTATCCCAGGACCTCGACCTAAGCACGCGCCATGCCGCACGACGGCTGGCATCCGCACGACCATTCCCACGACGATGAGCCGCACGCTCATCCCCATCACCATCACGGCCCGCCCACACGGCGGGCCGTTCTTGCGGCGGCGACCTTGTTGCCGTTCGGCGCCGCCAGCGCCCAGACCGCCGATGCGGCCCAACGCATCGCCGACGCGGCCAACCGTTTCCTCGCCGCTCTCGACGCGGCCCAGCGACTCAGGGCGCTGATCGCCTTCGAGGCCGACAACCGGCTCGACTGGCACTACATCCCGCGCAACCGGTCCGGCCTCAGCCTGGGCGAGATGGCGCCGCCGCAGGCCGCCGCCGCGCGGGCTCTCTTCGCCACGGTGCTGAACGACGAGGGCCTAAAACTGCTCGACGGCGTGCGCCTGCTCGAAGGCGTGCTGCGCGAGCAGCAGGGCAGTTTCCGCGATCCCGGCCGCTACTTCGTCTCGGTGTTCGGCACGCCCGGCCGCTTCCCGTGGGGCTGGCGCTTCGAGGGCCATCACCTGTCGCTGAACGTGACCTTGCCGGCGGCCGGCCACGTCACCGTGACGCCGTTCTTCGCCGGCGCCCATCCCGCCACGGTGCGCGACGGTCCCAACCGCGGCTTCCGCCTGCTCGGCACGTCGGAGGATCTCGCCCGCCAGATCATGGCCGGCCTCTCCGCACAGCAGCGACAGATGGCGATTATCGCCGACCGCTCGTTCGGCGAGATCGTGACGAGCCCGCAGCGCGAGCGCGACTTGGGCCAGCCACGCGGCCTCGACCTCGGCCAGATGAGCGGCGCCCAGCGCGCCCTCGTCGAGGCGCTGATGGACCGCTTCCTGGGCACCCTGACGGCCGACCTGGTGGCGGCGCAAAAGAAGCGCGTGATGGACCAGGGGCTCGCTTCCTTCCGCTTCGCCTGGGCGGGCTCGCTCACGCCGGGCGAGGCGCATTACTTCCGCGTCCACGGCCCCGCCACCGTGATCGAGCATGACAACACCCAGAACGGCGCCAACCACATCCACGCGGTGTGGCGCGACCTCGCCGCCGACTTCGGACGCGACGCGCTGGCCGACCACTACCGCCGCCAACCGCACCGCTGAAGGGGGGCAGCGGCACACGAAGTGTGCCGCGAAAGTCCGCCAGCCGTGCCGCTGCCTGTGCCGCCGGACCCCGATCCGCAAGCGCTTTCAACGGCTTGAGGCGACCCACCGGGACAACGCCGATTGCCTGCCGGAACGGGTCCGAATCGCGGACCTGTTCGCAAGTCGCCCGCCTCGTTGCCACGCCTCATTGACGCATCCGGACGTGCAAACGCGCGGCCCGTCCAGTTCGGGTGCGAATAAAGCACACATGGTGGCAACGATAGCAGAAATATAGCCTAAAACCTGCTGAACTTGCAACTTTTGTTGGAACCCTTCCCCGGCCTGATTCCGCAGGCTATCAAGACGGCATGCAAAATGGCCTTATCCCCTCGCGAGGAGTCGTCGATTGATCCCTGAGTTCCTGGAGCCGATCCTGCTGCTTGCCGGCGCTTATCTCGCCAGCGAAATCGGCTACCGCCTGGGCCAACACTGCGGCCCGCGGGACGAAACCTTCGACAAGCAGCTCGGCATGATCAGCAGCGCCACCTTTGCCCTGGTCGCCTTCCTAATCGGCTTCGGCTTCGCCGGCGCCGGCACCCGCTACGTCGACCGCCTCGACCTGGTCGTCAAGGAAGCCAATGCGCTGGGCACGGCCTATCTGCGCGCCGACGCCCTGCCGCAACCAATGCGCGGCGAACTCAAGGAGGCGTTGCGCCAGTACACCGCCAACCGGCTGGAAATACTCGACAACAAGGGAAGCCCCGTGGCCCTCGCGCTGCTGGCCAAGGTCGGAAGCCAACACGAGCGCCTATGGGACATCGCGCTTAGAGGCACCGCCAGTAACGCCCCGCTCATGCTCGTCGTGCTGCCGTCGCTCAACGAGGTGATCGATCTCCACACCACGCACCTGTCGGCGGCGCGCCGCCGCATACCGACGGCGATCATGGTCACGCTGTTGATCAGCACGGCGCTTGCCCTGGGGATCGCGTCCTTCGGCAACGGACAGGCCGGCCGCCGCTATCCAATCCTCAACTTTGTCTACGGCTTCGCCCTGGCCGCCGCCATCTGGATGACGCTCGATCTCGATCATCCGCGCCGCGGCACCATCCAGATCAGCATCCAGCCGCTGGTCGAGACGCTCGCCTCCATGAAGCCCTGAGGAACGGACGATGCCCAAGCTCAAGATCGCCATCGCCTGCCAGGGTGGCGGTAGCCAGACAGCCTTCACGGCGGGCGCGCTCAAGACTCTGTGCGAGGCACGGATCGGGCAGGAATTCGAGGTCGTCGGCATCAGCGGCACGTCGGGCGGGGCACTGTGCGCCACGCTGCTGTGGTATTCCTACATGAAAGGCGAGCGGCCGGTGTGGGAACGCATGATGGCGTTCTGGAAAGAGAACACGGCTCAGGGCCCGATCAAGCACGCCATCAACCAGTTCATCGTCGAGTCGATGCGCCTGGTAAATGCCGGCGTGCTGCCGACCTTCCAGATGAGCCCCTCCTCGCCGATGATGCAGGCGACCATGGAGATGATGACGGCGGGCCAGCGCAAGGGCTTCGCCGACTTTCGCGGCCTGATCGAGAGCCACATCGACTTCGCCGAGATCGCCTCGTGGGGGCCACGCCCGCAACGCCCGGTGCTGATCCTTGGTGCCGCCAACGTGACCAGCGGCGCGCTGGCGAAGTTCGTCTCCAGCCGCGAGCCGATCCGTGTCGAACACATCCTGGCATCATGCGCCGTGCCCAACATCTTTCCGGCCGTGCAGATCGGCAAGGATGCCTACTGGGACGGGCTGTTCTCCGACAATCCACCGGTCGAAGAGCTGATCCGGCCACGGTCGATGGGCCCCGAGAACATTCCGGACGAGATCTGGCTGATCAAGATCAACCCGACGGCGCGCCTGCAGACCCCGGTGAAACCGGGCGAGATCATCGACCGGCGCAACCAGCTCGAGGGCAACATCTCGCTGTTCCAGCAGCTCGGTCACCTCGAACTGATCAACGACATGATCCTGGCGGACGCGTTCCGGCCGGAATTCCTGGCGCAGTTCGATATCAAGGCCCCGGTGCGCATTCCCAGGTCGTTCCACACCGACAAGGCCAAGCCGTATCACATCCCCTGCATCGAAATGCCGGTCGAACTGCAGGACCTGCTCGACTACGAGGGCAAGATTGACCGCGGCTCGGACAACATCACCCGCCTGACCGCCGAAGGCGAGAAGGCCGCCACGCAGTTCCTGCGCGACCGTGCCGCCGCTGTCGCCGCCTCGCCGGTCGGTATCAACGCGACCGCAGGGCAGGTCGCGAGCTAGGTCGCACACCGGCGCGCACTCGCGGCGCGCCGCCAGCGCAGGTAGGGAACCGAGATCGCCAGCGACACGGCGATATAGATGGCAACGACGACGGCGGTGCGCGGACCCGGCACCGAGGCGGCGACCAGAACGGCGATGCCGATGTGGCGGATCGCGCAGGCAATGGCGAGCGCCGTGCGGTCGTCCTCGTCCGGCCCGCCGACCAGATGGCCGATGGCGAGCGACAGGGTGATGAGCGCCGCCAGGGTCAGGATCCCCGTCCAGCGGGCCTCGAGCACCACATGCCAATGTGCCGCCAGCAGCGCCACCGCGCTCAACGCCAGCACGATGCTGGCCAGCCCGATCAGGCGCCCGGCCGTCCAGGCCGCGACCTTCGGGAACAGCCGGCGCACGACCATGCCCGCGAGCAGCGGCAGGAAAAAGGATTCCGCCAGGACCAGCGCCGCCCGCTCCGGCGCGAGAGACGGCAACCGGGGGAACAGCGGGCCGAGCACGGCGAGCCATACCGGCACCAGCACGATCGCCAGCACCGAGGAGATCACGACCAGGCTGAAGATGTAGGCGCCGTCGCCGATCCCGAGCAGCTTGCGCGGCAGCAACGGCGCGCCGGCCGAAACGGCGAGCACCAGCAGGGCCGCCTCCACCCCCGGCGTCAACGGCAGCAGCTTGACCAGCGCGAAGGCCGCCATCGGCACCAGCACATACATCGCCAGGACGGAACGCAGGAGCAGGCCGGGGTGCCGGAACAGGCGCACCGCATCGCGTGGCTCCGAATCGAGCCCGATGCCGAAGATGATGACCGTGACGGTTATTTTCAGCAGGACGAGAAGCGCTAGGGTCACGATCACATGTCTCCTGGTCGCAGGACCGGTCGATTCAGAGGTCGAACTCGACGAACACCGGCCAGTGATCCGAGGCAGTTGTACCGTAGCCGATCCATGCCTTCCTCGCCTTGGGTGCAAGGTCGTGCGTGACGAAGACATGGTCGATGCGGCCCTCGCGCGGGAAGGAATCGACCTCCTCTTCGCTGTTGCCGGCGGCGATCCAGGCGTCCGACAGATGCTCGGCCGTCGCCAGCCTGCCGTACTTGCTGGGCGTGCCGCAGACCAGGGGATATTCGGGGTGTGCCGGCGTGAAGTTGAAATCGCCCGCCACGATCGCCGAGGCCGGCACCACGGGGGCCGGCTCCTGGAACATGAAGGTCTGGCCGGCGGCGGCGTCCCATGTGCCGCCGGTTACGGGCGCGCGATTGACCGCATCCAGCAGCGCCGCCACCTGAGGCCGGCGCTGCTGCGCGCCGACGTGGCTGAGATGGGTGGAATAGACGCGGAGCGGGCCCGTGGGCGCCGCCACCACCGCCTCGACGTAGCCGCGCTGCAGGTCGAAGGTGTTGGCCAGCCGCACCTTGGGCAGCATGACGCCGCGCGACCACGGGATCGGCCAGCGCGAGACGATGGCATTGCCGAAGCTGCGCCGGCGATTGGTGATCCGGCCGTCGGCACCGACCGTGCTGGCGTCGCTCTCCATCGCGCCGTGATAGACCGCGTAGCGGTTGAGGCGTTCGGCGATCTCCGCCGTCTGGTCGGCGTGCGCATTCTGCGTCCAGCCGCTCACCGCCTCCTGCAGGCAGACGATGTCGGCCTGGGCCACCGCATCGGCGACGCGCGCCACGTCGTATTTTCCGTCGGCGCCGACGCCATAGTGGATGTTGTAGGTGCAGAACAGCATGAAGGCCCTTGGTCGGTTGATATGGTCGATTGAATCTACGGTCTCAGACGAGCGACGTAGCCGCGGTAGGTGGCGCGGCCGAGTTCGGGATGGGTCTGGATCCGGTGGGCGAGCTGCTCGATGGTCCAGCTGTCGATGATGTCGTAGCCCAGCGTCTCCAGCGCCGCCGGGACGTCGCCGACGTTGCGGATCTGGTAGGGCACCTCGGCCACGCCGAAATTCTCCAGGGTCACCACGGTCGGCCCGTCGCGCGTCACGACCTTGTTGAGCAGGATATGGCGCGGCGGCGCACGCATGCGGCGCACCAGCTCGACCAGCGGCTCTTTCAGGTAAGGCAAGAGACCCGACGCCAGCAGGACATCGGCGGCAGGCGCGTCCTCGAGCCGCTCGACGAAGGACAGGGTGCGATCCTGGGGCCGCGCCTGGGCCCGGCCGGCCTTCACCAGCGCCGGCAGGTCGTAGACGATCCAGTCGAGGCGATCGAGCTCGAGGTAGGGTCCGAAGCCGCGGTACTTGACGCCGATATGGCCACCCGCGTCGACGACCCGGGCGATCTCCGGCGCCAGCCGCCGGAGCCAGTAGAGGATCGGGTAGTCCCACAGCGGCACCTGCTGCATCAGCTCCCGGGACACCGACCCGACGCTGTCATGATCGTAGCCCGCCAGCATGCCGGAACGGACATGGGCCACCGCTTCGTCGAACGAAGCAAAGGCGCCGCGGAAGCGCACCTTTTCGCGCCTGAGCGCGCGATAGCGGCCGTAGACGAGCATGGCAGCGCATTTCAGGCGGGCGCGCATGTCCGGAAACATACGGCGGCTAGCGCCGGAACGGCATCAAAAGATAGTCGGCGATCGTCTTCGGCTCGGCAACGTCGCTGAGGCCGACGGCCGGCCATTCGTCGGCGCGCGGAAAGTAGGCGGTGCCGAACAGGACGTCCCACAAGGGCGTCGAGGTCGCGAAATTGTGGTCGATATGGTGCTGCTCGCGCGAATGATGGATGCGGTGGAAGCGGTTGTCGCAGAGCACGTAGCTGAGCGGCCCGATGTTCAGCCGGGCCGAGGAATGGATGAAGTAGGAATGGGTATTGGCCAGCACGATCACCAGCCACGGCACCGGCCCCGAAGCGACGCCGAGCAGGATGGCCATGGGCATGGTGACGGCGGCGAACTGGAACAGGTCCTCGGCGACGTGGTGATAGCTCGCGGTGGCACTCATCTCGGTGATCGAATGATGCACCTTGTGGAAACGCCACATCCATCCGAAGCGGTGCTGGGCACGATGCATCCAGTAATAGAAGAAATTGCCGACCATCGCGATGCCCAGCGCCGCCACCAGCCAGCCGGTGATCTTCAGCGGCCAGGACTCCGACTCGGTGAGCGGCCGCAGGTCGAGAAAGGCGAGCGGCTTCACATCGAGGAAGCCGGCGCTGCCCTCCATGGCCTTCAACACCACCGTGTTGATGGCGATGGTGACCACCAGGAAGGTGGCGGCACGGAGATAGGACTGCAGCGAATTGCGCGTCCGGGGCAGCAGCAGTTCGGGCAGCAGGTAGAGCAGGCAGGCGCCCACCGGATAGGCGAGCCGGATGAGCATCGAGTTCACGAGGCCATAGGCGACCGAGTAGGCCTCAGCGAGAAACGCCAGCATGGCCTGTCATATCGACCATGACCCCCATCTCGCAAGAACCCCCATCTCGCAAGCCCCCCTTCTCGCAAGATTGGCCATCGCAGTGTATGTGAGGGGCCAATGAAGAAACGGAAGACATCCGGCTGGGCGTTCGTCGTGGCCTTCAATATCGCGGCCATAGCGGCGATCCTGGGCGTGGCCGAACTCGGGGTCCGCTGGATCGCCGGGCCGGCCGCCACCTACCAGGATGAACAACTGCCGATGTGCCGGTCCGACGCGCTCACCATCTGGCGCTACCGGCCCGACCTTCGCCTGGCCTACCGCACCCCCGAGTTCGAGATCGAGATCCGGACCAACGACATCGGCCTGCGCGAGGGGCCGATCGCCCCTGCGACCGACGGCGTCACCACAATCCTTTTCATCGGCGATTCCTTCACCTTCGGCTGGGGGGTCGCCGAGGCCGAGCGCTACTCCGAGGTGCTGGCCCGCCTGGCGGTGGAAAAGCGGCCGGGCACACGGCTCAGGATCGTGAATGCCGGCCACTGGATGTACACGTTCGACCAGCAGCTCGTGCTCATGAAGGAGATGATCGAGCGCTATAGGCCCGCCGTCGTCGTGCAGGGCTTCTACTGGATGCACGTCCGCACCCTGTTCAATCACCGGCTGGTCCGCGCGGCCGACGGGTCGCTGCAGGCGGTCGAGGATCCCAAGATCATGGTGAACGAGCGCGGCGTCCTGAAATTCCGCTCCGACTGGCTCGAACGCCCGCCGCTCGGCTCGCAGCTCGTGGCGTTCGTCGCCCGGGCCATCCTCAACCGCGACCTGAACGAAAGGGCCGCCCTCACGGTCGACTATATGCGGCCGGGAAACACCGAGGGCGAGGCTCTGTGGAAGCTCACCGACGAGATCGTGGCGGAAACGATCCGCACCTTGCGCTCCGCCGGCATCGCCTACGTCCCTTTCCTGGTCCCGACCAGCGTCGAGGTGACAAGCGGCAACTGGGCCAACCTGAACTGGACCGCGGCGACGCCGCCCACCGGGGTCGACGTGAACCTGCCGGCAACGCGGTTCGGCACCATGTTCGCGAAGAACGGCACGACCATCGTGCCCCTGGCGGCGGCGATGCGCGAACGGGCCGGCGCAGCCCTCTATTTCCCGCAGGACGGACACTGGACGGCGGCGGGACATGCCGCGGCGGCGGAAATCCTGCTGCCCTACGTCGACCGGGCACTGGCGCAACAGACGCGCTGACCCGCTCCTCCGGCGCCCCTGCTCAGCCGAGCCAGCTCATCGGATCCAGCTTGTCGAGGTGGCGGTAGGGGTCGTCGACGACGCCGAGCGACCAGTAGGCGATCGTCGTCGTCACCGTCAGCAGGCCGAGCGCCAGCGCGCCGGCGCGCGGCCGGTCGAGATGCACCGAGGCCACGGCCAGATGGGTCATGAACCCGATCAGCAGCACGGCCAGCCAGGAGTGGAATTCGGTGTGGTTGCGCCCGATCCATAGCCGCTCGGACCGCGTCGTGGCGATGTCATCGACCAGCGCAAAGGCCTGCACCGCAGCCGGGCCGGGCATGTCCCGGGCCAACCGCACGATGATGGCCTGCAGGTCGCGCAACGCGGCCGCCGCCTTGTCGCTGGCCTTCTGGTTGCGGTGCTTGGTCCACTCCTCTTCCTTGACCGCCACGACGTAGGCCCGCACGGCAGCGGCCGCCTCGGGCGCGTTCAGCTGCGCCGGGCTGGTGAGCTCGCTGAAACGCTTGATCGCCGACCCGGCCTGGATGAAGGCCCGCTCGGCCGAGCGCTTGTGCGACCAGATGTCGGCGGCGTGGAAGGCGAGAAACAGGGCGAACACCATCGAAATCGACGCGAAAAACGGGCCGACCGGCAGCCATTGGGCAACCTGCTTCGAGCGGGTGTTGAACAGCTTGAGCAGGCCCAGGCTCACGCCAAACACGAAAAGCCCGTGCACGGTGAAGATCACGAACTGGGTGAAATCGGGGAGGCCGAACACATAGTCCGCCCATTCTTCTGCCGTGCGCACGGTCCCTCCGCTTCGTATCGAGTTCTACCGGTGCGCCAGCCGAGGTGCCGCGAGCGCGGTGGCCAGGGTCGCTTCGACGTCGCCAGCTTCGCTCACGCTCACGCCGAGATCGTGGAGCAGGCCGTCGTGGATGCCGTAGATCCAGCCGTGGATCGTAAACTCCTGGCCGCGCCGCCAGGCCTGCTGGACGATCGATGTCTTGCACACGTTGCGCACCTGCTCGATGACGTTGATCTCGCAAAGCGCGTCGACCTGGCCCGCCTTGTTCGGGAGCGCCGTGATAGCCTCCTCGTAACGGCGACCGAGTGCGTTGATGCCGTGCAGCCAGTTGTCGAGCAATCCGAGCTCGTGGTTCTTCAGCGAGGCCTTCACGCCGCCGCAGCCGTAGTGGCCGCACACGACGACATGGCGCACACGCAACGCCTCGACCGCGTATTGCAGGACGGCCAGGCAATTGAAGTCGACCAGCATGACCTGGTTGGCGACGTTGCGGTGGACAAACACCTCACCCGGCAACATGCCGATGATCTCGTTGGCCGGGACGCGGCTGTCGGAGCAGCCGATCCACAGCACGCGCGGCGCCTGCTGCTTGGCGAGCCTGTCGAAGAAGCCGGGATTGTCGGCCTCGATCTGCTTCGCCCAGACGCGATTGTTGGCGAACAGTCCCTTGAGGAAGTGGTCTTCGTCCGAATCAGCCATGCCCGAGATATCGCCAAAACCCGGCCTTCTTGCAAGCCGATCCCGCGGCGGCCGGGCCGCCGGCGCTCAGCCGTACTGGTTGCACAGGGTGCCGATGCCGTCGATCACGACCTCGATCACGGTGCCGGGCTTCATGGGCAGGACGCCGAGCGAGGTGCCGCAGGCGATCACATCGCCGGGCATCAGGGTCATGTCGCGGGAGATCCGGCTGACCAGCTCGGCCGGCGGGAAGATCATGTCATCGACCCGGTAGCTCTGACGCTCGCGCCCGTTGACCAGGGTGCGCACCGCGAGGTCGAGCGGATCGAGGCCGGTCGCGACGACGGGGCCGACGCAGCCGAAGCCGTCGAAGTTCTTGGCCCGGGTCCATTGCGGGAACGACGGGTCGCGCTGCAGCAGCTCCAGCGCCGTGACGTCGTTCACACAGGTGTAGCCGAGGATATGGGCCGCGGCCTCCTCGACCGGGACGGCGGTGCACGCCTTGCCGATGACAATCCCCAGCTCGCCCTCGTAGGCGACACGGCCGTCGTAGGATTTCGGCACCGGGATCGGCTGGCCATGGGCGTTGAAGGAGTTGGGCGTCTTGATGAAGGTGAGCGGCTCGGCCGGAATCGCCCAGCCGTTCTTCTCGGCGGCGGCGCGGAAATTGTTCCATAGCGCCACCATCTTGGTGGGCTCGGCCGGCACGAGCCAGCGCGCCGCGGCAACAGACACGGTCTCGCCGGCTGCGGCGCCCGGGGCAAACAGATCGCCCTCATGAAGATGGATGGTCTCGCCTTCGACCACGCCGATGCGGGCCCGGCCTGCGTGTTCAATACGGGCCCACAGAGTCATCGCGCGTCGGGGATGCGCTTGCCGCTTTGCGAGTCGAACAGATGGAGGTTGCCGGGGTCGGCGGCGAAGCGCCGCCTGTCGCCCGGCTTGGCCAGCACATGGCCGCCCTGGCGCACCGTCACCAGTTCACGCGCATCGCCGAAATGTCCGTGCAGCAGGGTGTCAGCGCCCAGCGGCTCGGCGAGCTCGATGGTGAATTCCAGCGGCCCTTCAGGCGCCGGCAACAGGTGCTCGGGCCGGATGCCAAGGGCGATCGACGTGCCCTCGGGCGCCGAACTGGGACGCGCCAGCGGCAGCGCCACGCCGGCGATGCCGAGGCCCGCGATTTCGACGGCCTTGCCCCCGGTCGACACCTTGGCGGCGAGGAAATTCATCGACGGCGAGCCGATGAAGCCCGCAACGAACACCGAGGCCGGCCGGTCGTAGACGTCCATCGGCGTGCCGATCTGATCGGCGATGCCGGCGTTCATGACGATCAGCCGGTCGGCGAGCGTCATGGCTTCGACCTGGTCGTGGGTGACGTAGATCGAGGTGACGGCCAGCTCCCGCTGCAGGCGCTTGATCTCGAGCCGCATCTGCACCCTGAGCTTGGCGTCGAGGTTGGAGAGCGGCTCGTCGAACAGGAAAACGGCGGGTTCGCGCACGATGGCGCGGCCCATGGCGACCCTCTGGCGCTGGCCACCCGAGAGCTGGCGCGGCCGGCGCTGGAGGAAGGTGCCGAGCTCGAGGATCTTGGCCGCCTTCTGCACGCGCTGATCGATCTCGGCCTTCGACACGCCGCGGATCTTGAGGCCATAGGCCATGTTCTCGTACACGCTCATGTGCGGATAGAGCGCGTAGTTCTGGAACACCATGGCGATGTCGCGGTCCTTGGGCTCGAGCTCGTTGACCACGCGATCGCCGATCGCCACCTCGCCGCCGGTGATCCGCTCCAGCCCCGCCACCATGCGCAGCAGGGTGGACTTGCCGCAGCCCGAAGGGCCGACGATGACGACGAACTCGCCGTCGGCGATCTCCATGTCGATGCCGTGGATGACCTCGAGCTTGTCGTAGCTCTTCTTGACGCCGCGCAGGTGGACTTGCGCCATGGCCTATTTCCCCATCTTCCTACTTCTCGACTTCGACGAGGCCGCGCACGAACTGGCGCTGCATGAAGACGACGACCAGGACCGGCGGCAGCATGGCGAGCATCGCCATGGCCATCAGCAGGTTCCAGCTCGGCACCGAGTCGACGACGTTGGCCTGGCGCGAGACCGTCATGACCACGGTGTAATAGCTTTCCTTGGTGGTGATCAGCAGCGGCCACAGATACTGGTTCCA
>NZ_SCVH01000150.1 GCF_004296935.1 Reyranella sp. | reverse complement strand
GTTGTATTCCGACCAGCCGACCAGGCCGTCATCGGTGGTGATCTTGAGAAAGGAGAAGTCGCGCCAGCCGGCGTCGCAATGCAAATCCTCGATTTTGACGATTTTCATGATGGTTCCTCCCGCACTTGCCCCAGCATAGACTAGGCGGCGGCCACTGAGGGATGAATCAATGCCCCTATTCGGCAAAGGAATGCTGGTCGTCTTTTCCGAGGTGAAGGCGCGCGACGAGCGCGACTTCAACGAATGGTACAACCGCGAGCATATCGACGAGCGGATCAACCTGCCGGGCTTTCACCGCGCCCGCCGATACGTCGCGGTCCGCGGCTCGCCGAAATACCTCGCAACCTACGAATGCGACAGCGTCGGCGACCTCGCGACACCGAGCTACCTGCATCTCCTGGCCAACCAGACGCCGTGGACCCAGGCGGTAATGGCCCGGTTCACTCAATTTCACCGGCTGACACTCCGCACCCAGGTCGACCTGACACACGGCGTTGGCGGCACCGTGGCTTGCGTGCGCTTCGTGCCCGACCCGCGCGAGCGCAAGCCGCTGGTCGCCTGGCTGCAGGAAACAGTCCTGCCGCGCGTCATCGCCCGGCCTGGCTTGCTGGGCGCATTCGCCGCCGAGACCGATCTCGAGGTTACCAACGCCCCGTTGCAGGAAAAGAGTATGGACCACCCCAAAGCCGACGAGGCCGAGTGGGTGGTGATGCTGGAGGGCGCCGACGCGGCCTCGGTGGGCGCCGCCGCACGGACCCATTTCAAGCTTGCAGCCCTGAAGCCGTTCGGCGTTGCCGTGGCGCCGACGATCGGCACCTACCGGCTGCTCTTCGGAAATCAGAGATGACGGAACTTTGACCTTCCGTTGATCGGACCATCGCGTAGGCTGGCTCCGTGTCCACCCAAAGCAAGATCTTCTGGCTGCGGCTCGCCACGCTGATCGGCCTCTGCCTGCCGGCAGCGGAACTCGCTTGGCGCTGGTACACTGACCAACTGGGCCCTCGCCCGGTCACCGTGGCAACGCACGCGACCGGCGACTGGGCGGTCATCTTCCTGCTGCTGTCGCTGGCGATGACGCCGCTCCGCGCGACGCTCGATTGGATACCGCTGGTTCATCTCCGCCGCCGCATCGGCGTCGCCGCAGCGCTCTATGCGGGCGCTCATCTCCTGATCTACGTGCTCGACCAGAAGTGGAACCTGATCGTCGTCGCCACCGAGATCGCCAAGCGCTTCTACCTCACCATCGGCTTCGTGGCGTTGCTGGCGCTGGCGGCGCTTGCCATCACCTCGACCGACGGCTGGCAGAAGCGGCTCAAGCGTAACTGGAAGCGCCTGCACTGGCTGATCTACCCGGCAGCACTTCTGGCGATCGTGCATTTCTTCATCCAGTCCAAGGTCAAGATCGGCGAGGCAGCCTTCGCTGCCGGCCTGCTTTTCTGGCTGTTGCTGTGGCGCGTCCTGCCGCAACGGCTGCGCACCACCTACCTTGGTCTCGTCCTGCTGGCCGTCGGCGCCACGCTGGCCACGGTGTTCTTCGAAGCCGCCTGGTACGGTCTGGTGAACGGCATCGATCCTCTGCGCATCCTCGCCGCCAACATCGACCCCGACCTGATGCCAAGGCCGGCGCAGAAGGTTCTCGTGGCATCGGTCGCCGTCATCGCGGTCGTGGCAGCGCGCCGCGGATTCCTCGCCGCGAATAGGCTCTGGACGAAGCGCTATATCCAACGGACTATATCGACTTCCTGACGAAAGGTCGGCATGACCGAAGAAGAATGGACGGCGGTACGGCTGAGCCTGCTGGTCGCAACAACGGCGACGGCAGCCAGCCTGCCTCTTGGCATCGCTGTCGCCTGGCTGCTGGCGCGCGGGCGGTTCTGGGGCAAGAGCCTGGTCGACACGCTGGTCCACCTGCCGCTCATCATGCCGCCGGTGGTGACGGGCTATCTGCTGCTGCTCACCTTCGGCCGGCGCACGCCGATCGGGGCTTTCCTGGCCGATGAACTCGGCATTGTTTTCTCCTTCCGCTGGACCGGTGCAGCACTCGCCTGCGCGGTCATGGGCTTCCCGCTTCTCGTGCGGGCCGTCCGGCTCTCGATCGAGGCGGTCGACACGCGGCTCGAATCGGCGGCCGGAACGCTCGGCGCCAACCCGCTCTGGGTATTCGCCACCGTCACCCTGCCGCTCAGCCTGCCGGGCGTGATCGCCGGCGCCATCCTGTGCTTCGCCAAGGCAATGGGTGAGTTCGGCGCCACCATCACCTTCGTCTCCAACATCCCGGGCGAGACACAGACCCTGCCGTCGCTGATCTACACGCTGACGCAGGTGCCCGGCGGCGATGCCGGTGCCCTTCGCCTCACCCTGATATCGATCGCGATCTCGATGCTGGCCTTGCTGGGGTCAGAACTGCTGGCACGTCGCGTCGGTGCTCACCGGATCGCGACATGAGTTTCGAGGTCGACATCGACCACATGCGGGAGCATTTCCGGCTCACTGCCAACTTTTCGTCGGCACCCGGCCTCACGGCGCTGTTCGGTCGTTCAGGGTCGGGCAAATCCACCCTGGTCGACATCATCGGCGGCCTCATCAGGCCGACACGGGGCCGGGTCGCGGTCGACGGCCAGGTCCTGGTCGATACCGACCGCGGCATATTCGTGCCGAAGCATCACCGCCGCATCGGCTACGTCTTCCAGGACAGCCGGCTCTTCCCTCACCTCAACGTTCGCAACAACCTGCTGTACGGCCGCTGGTTTGCGCGAAACGGTGGCGGCGCCTCCGATGATCTCGCTTCGGTCGTCGAGTTGCTGGGTATCGACGCGCTGCTCGATCGCCGGCCCGATTCGCTCTCTGGCGGCGAGAGGCAAAGGGTCGCCATCGGCCGCGCGCTCCTCGCCCATCCGCGGCTCTTGCTGATGGACGAGCCGCTGGCCTCGCTCGACGAGGCGCGACGGGTGGAAATCCTGCCCTACATCGAGCGACTGCGGGACGAAGCGGGCGTCCCGATCGTCTATGTCAGCCATTCCGTCGCCGAAGTCGCGCGCCTCGCGACGACGGTGGTGATCCTGACCGACGGCAAGGTGACGGCCGTAGGGCCGGTGCTCGACATCCTGCCGCTGGCCGATGCCGGCGATGCCGGCGCTGTGCTCGACGCCACGGTGGCGCGCCATGACGAGACTTTTCACCTCACGGTCCTGGCTTCGGCCGCGGGCGAGCTGCAGGTGCCGCGGCTGGCCGCCGCGGTCGGCAGCCCGGTACGCGCCTATATCCGCGCGCGCGACGTGATGATCTCGCTCAGGCCACCCGAGGAGATCAGCGCCCTCAATGTGTTGCCTGGCCGCATCGCGGCGATCGTTGCCAATCCCAATGGCGCACAGGCCGACATCCGGCTCGACTGCGGCGGCGCCAACCTGATAGCACGCCTGACCGCCAAGTCGGTGCAGCGGCTGGCACTCGCCCCCGGCCGGCCGGTGTTCGCCGTTATCAAGAGCGTCTCTTTCGAGCGCAGCTAGTCGAAACGGTCTATTCTCGGCGCCCAAGGGAGGTCCATCGTGGCCAAGCCAAAAGTCCGCAAGGGCATGCCGAGTGTCGCGATCAGCAAAGCCGAATTCGTTCGGCGTACCCGCGAGCGCTTCTACGATCCCGCCTTCGATCCGCTGCAGGACGAGATCGGCAAGATCATCGAAGCGGCGTGGAATGGCTATCACGAGTATCGCAAGGCGCCGTACACGAAGCGCGCCGGCCCGCGCTACGCCGATCCGGATTACGAACTCTCCATGGACTGGCTGAAGTCACGCGACGCTATCGTCCGCGCCGGACGCCGCCAGAAGGCGCCGACTGCCAAGTCGCGCATCCTGCTGATCAACGGTTCCTCGCGCAGCGACCAGAGCTGCCCCGGCGAGATTTCCAAGACCTTCCGGCTGGCCGAGATCGCAAAGCGGGTGATCGAGCGCGAACGCGGCTTCGAGACAGAGCTGCTCGATCTCAGCCTGCTTGCCTCGCAGTACGGCCGACAGATCCTACCCTGCAAGGCGTGTGTGTCGACTGCCCAACCGCTCTGCCACTGGCCATGCTCTTGCTATCCCAACCATGCGCTCGGCCAGGTCAACGACTGGATGGCCGAGATCTATCCGATGTGGGTGGCAGCGCATGGCGTCATGATCCTGACGCCGGTGAACTGGTATCAGGCGCCGACCGGACTGAAGGCGATGATGGATCGCCTCGTCTGCGCCGACGGAGGCAATGCCGACCCGACCTCGACCAGCGGCAAGGACCCGCAGAAAGCCAAGGACCTTGAGATGAAGGGCTGGGACTATCCGCGTCATCTCGCCGGTCGTGTCTTCTCCGTCGTGGTGCACGGCGATGCCGCCGGCACGGAGACGCTGCGCCGCATCCTCACCGATTGGCTGAAGGACATAGGAATGATTCCGGCCGGTCATGCCGCCGAACTCGATCGCTATGTCGGTTACTACGAACCTTACGCCACGAGCCACGAAGCACTCGACCACGACCGGGCGTTTCATGACGAAACGCGCAATGCAGCGCGGGCGCTCGTGCAGGCGGTCAAGCTGATGAGGCGCGGGCAATTGGCCCAACCCGACGCGCGCTTGCGTGAGATACGCGCCAAATGAACCCGCCCCTGAACCTCTTGAGGATCCAATGACGCCTTCGCTCTTGCCCTTCAGGGGGCGTTTCGTCGCCTTCACGATCGCCGTGCTGATGACACTGGCCTTCGGCATTGCCTGGGCAGCCGACTCCAGCTCGCTCTGGCTCGCGATCCCCTTCGGCGTCGGTCTCTTCCTGACCTGCGTCGGCATCCACGACTTTTTCCAGACCAAACACTCCGTGCTGCGCAACTACCCGATCATGGCGCACTTTCGCTTCATCTTCGAAGCGATCCGGCCGGAGTTGCGACAGTACTTCTTCGAGGGCGACAAGGACGGCATGCCGTTCAGTCGCGACCGGCGCGCGGTGGTCTATCAGCGCGCCAAGATGGCGCTCGACGTGCGACCGTTCGGCACCACCTACAATGTCTATGGCGACGGCTTCGAGTGGATGGCGCACTCGATCTCACCGCGGCCGGTCGGCAAGGAGTCGTTCCGCATCATGATCGGCGATGTCGACTGCACGAAGCCCTACTCAGCTTCGGTGTTCAACATTTCGGCCATGAGTTTCGGCGCGCTCAGCGCCAATGCCATCCGCGCTCTGAATGGCGGCGCCAAACGCGGCGGCTTTGCGCACGACACCGGCGAGGGCGGCTACAGCCCCTATCACCGCGAGGGCGGCGGCGACATCATCTGGGAGATCGGGTCGGGCTATTTCGGCGCCCGCAATCCCGACGGCACCTTCTCGCCCGAGAAGTTCGCTGCCGGTGCGGCCAACGAGCAGGTCAAGATGGTCGAGCTCAAGCTCAGCCAAGGCGCCAAGCCGGGTCATGGCGGCGTGCTGCCCGCGCCCAAGGTGAGCCACGAGATTTCGCTGACCCGCGGCGTGCCGATGGGCGAGGACTGCGTCTCGCCGTCGCGACACTCCGCTTTCTCGACACCGGTCGAGATGATGCAGTTCATCGCCGAGATGCGCCGGCTCTCCGGCGGCAAGCCGGCCGGCTTCAAGCTCTGCATCGGCCACGAATGGGAGTTTCTGGCGATCTGCAAGGCGATGCTGGAGACCGGGATCTATCCCGACTTCATCGTTGTCGACGGCAAGGAAGGCGGCACCGGGGCGGCGCCGATGGAATTCGTCGACCATGTCGGCAAGCCGATGCGCCAGGGGCTGTACTTCGTCCACAACGCCCTGATCGGCATCGGTGCGCGCCACCGCATCAAGCTCGGCGCCGCCGGCAAGATCATCACGGCCTTCGACATCGTGCGTTCCATGGCGCTGGGCGCCGATTGGTGCAACTCGGCGCGCGGCTTCATGTTCGCCGTGGGCTGCATCCAGTCGCAGTCCTGCCACACCGACCGTTGCCCGACCGGCGTCGCCACCCAGGACCCGACCCGGCAACGTGCCCTGGTCGTGCCCGACAAGATCGAGCGGGTGTTCAATTTCCACCGCGCCACGCTGCACGAACTGGCCGAGCTGACGGCGGCGGCTGGGCTCGATCATCCCAGCGAATTCAAGCCCGAGCACATCTCCCGACGCATCTCGCCGAGCGAAGTCATCACCTTCGCGGACCTCTATCCATCGCTGGCCGAAGGCGAGCTGGTGGCGGGCTCGGGCAATCCGCGCTGGCGGAGGCCCTGGGACATGGCCCAGGCCCATTCGTTCCGCGCCGTCACCTGACGGAGATCACCAGGGGGCGATGCCGAAGAGCTCGGTGAATGTCTGCCGTGAGATCGCGAGCGGCGCAAAGTGCGGGCGGGTACCGCCGCGGCGGAACCGAATCGTCCAGGCGGAATAGCCCGACATGAAGAAGCGCGCCTCGGCGCCGGCCAGCGTATCGCCATCGTCGGGGCCGAGGCCAATCGCCTGCGGATACCAGCTGCCGCCTTCGACGATCCGCTGCGGCGCCGACCAGCCCGCCGGGTTTGCCGGATCGTCGTTGAAGGAAACGAACACCCCGCGCTGAACGATGTCGCCGTCGCCTTCCTCGGTCCAGTTCAGCATCATCACGAAGCAATCGAGGTCGCGATTGTAGTGAACGGCCGGCCCCCACCAGGCGGCCGGATCGCGATGCCGCCAGCCGCGCCTGACACCGAAGATCGGCGGGCCATCCTGCAGGCCAACCTTCGGCTGCCAGCGGCCGTCACGCCACAGTTCCAGTGCCGCCGGACGGTCACGCTCGGACACCGGATAGCGCAGGACCGAGACGCCCTGGAGCCGCTCGTCGGGCACATAGGACGAGTAATGGAGGTAGAACCACTCCGCCGAGCGGTCGGGCACGACACAGAAGTCGCCATAGCCGCCTGTCAGGAAACCGTTCTGATAGCCGCAGTCGGCCTCGGCATAGGGCGCCCGCAGCACCTCGCCGACCGTCCGCCAGGTCTTGCCCTCGTCCTCCGACCACAACGCCCCGATATGCGGCAGGAAGAGTGGCTTGGCGCAGGGCACGACCTCCTCGGCGTGATACCAGCCGAAGAGTCTGCCGTCCGGTGCGCGCCAGACCGACTGGATCCACTTGCCAACCTCCGGCGTCGGGTCGTCGAGCAGCTTCACTGGGTCCAGAGCGCCGCCGGGCCAGAGGGAGTTTTCGCCCGTCCGCCTGTAAGTGTGGCCGCGCGGCAGATAGTGGGACACGAAGGCCAGTGTTCGGCCGCCTCGACGCAGCAGGGGCGAGTTGGAGTCCGTTCGCCGCAAGGGCGGCGCATGCAGCAGCAGCGGATCGGCGGGTACGAGTTCGATCCCGATATCGGCACGTGCTGGCACGAAGTGTCCTTCCCTGACGCCGGCGCCTCACGACGCCGGCCCGTTTCGCGCCGTGACCGGACCTGGCCAAATCAGTTGCGAACCGGGCGATCTTGGCTCAGCAATGACGACGGAAGAAGACCGAAGAAACGCCCAAGGAAACACCATGACCGCACCATTCGACTTCGCGCCCCTGCTTGCGCCGGGTACGCCCGCCCCCGCCATCCCGTGGAAGGGCTTTCCCAAGTACAATTTCATCGGCGGTCACAACGACGCGAAGCACGTGCCGGTCGATGCCCTGATCGCCGCCGCGACGGCGGTGCTGCGGCGCGAGGGCGCGACGCTTGCCACCTACGGCCTGAACAGCGGGCCGCAGGGCTACAAGCCGCTGCGCGAGTTCCTCGCCGGGAAGCTCAAGGACCATGCCGGCATCGGCTGCTCCCCCGACGAGATCCTGATCACCTCGGGCTCGATGCAGGGCCTCGACCTGGTGAACAGCCTGCTGCTTTCCAGGGGCGACACCGTGCTGGTCGAGCAGGAGAGCTACGGCGGCGCGCTCACCAAGCTCACCAAACTCGGCGTAAATACCATCGGCATCCCGCTCGACGACGAAGGGCTGCGCCTCGACGTGGTGAAGCAGACGCTCGAGGACCTCAAGAAGAAGGGCATCAAGCCCAAGTACATCTACACCATCCCGACGGTGCAGAACCCGACCGGCGCCATCATGGGCGAGAAGCGCCGCGCCGAGCTGATCAAGCTCGCCGCCGAGTACGGCGTCATGATCTTCGAGGACGAGTGCTACTCCGACCTGATCTGGAGCGGCGAGCGCCCGCGCTCGATCTATTCCATGGCCAACGGTGAAGGCGTCATCTTCATCGGTTCCTTCTCCAAGTCGATCGCACCCGCGCTGCGGGTCGGCTATCTCGTCGCCAAGTGGGACATCCTGGGCCGCATCCTCGGGCTCAAGCAGGACGCGGGATCCGGCGCGCTCGAACAGATGATCCTGGCCGAGTTCTGCACCCAGCATTTCGCCACCCATGTGCCCAAGCTCAACAAGACGCTGCATGCCAAGCTGCAGGTCCTGCGCGAGGCGCTGGCCGAGCAGTTCGGCACCGCCGCCGAATTCGGCGATCCCAAGGGCGGCATCTATCTCTGGATCAAGCTGCCGGAGGTCGTCGATACCCAGAAGCTGGCACAGGCCGCCCTTGCTGCGGGCGTGTCGCTCAATCCCGGGCCGGAATGGTCGACCAACAAGGCCTACGCCAAGAACCGGCTGCGGCTCTGCTTCGCCAATCCCGAGCCGGAAACGATCCGGCAGGGCGTCGCCGTCCTGGCCGAGGTCTGCCGCCGCGAATTCGGCGTCCCCCTGCGCAGCGCCAACGTCGACAAGGGCTGACGGGGCCATGAGCGGCACACGAAATGTGCCGCGAGAAGGCCGCCAGCTGTGCCTGAGCGTGTGCCGCTGCGATCGAATCGCACCGATTCTTCAATGGCCTGGCCGACCCTGCGGCACAGGCCCGACCTCTCCGCGGCCCATCCCCGAATCGCGGGGCTGTCCCACCTGCCAACAAGCAAAACGCCCGCCGGATCTCTCCGACGGGCGTCTCCCATCATGACAGAAATACTAGCCGAAACCTGCTGAACTTGCAAATGCTGACAGTGCTAGCGGTCAGGCCTCAACCATGACCATCCAGTTCACGCCGAACTTGTCGCGGAGCATGCCGAACTTGGGCGAGAAGAACGTCTTGGTGAGCGGCATGCTCGCCTCGCCGCCCTTGGCGAGCGCTGTGTAGGTCTTGTCGGCCTCGGCCTCACCCTTGACGCTGATCGCCAGCGAAAACCCGTCGAACTTGGGCTTGCCCGCACAATGGCCGTCCGACGCCAGGATCATGGTGTCGCCGATCTTGAAGGCGGCATGCATCACCTTGTCGGCCGCGCCCGGCGGCTCCATGCTGCCGTCGCCGCGGTCGGGGTTCTCCTTGTAGCGCATCAACATCTCGACCTTGGCGCCGGCTGCGGCCTTGTAAAAATCCAGCGCCTCTTCGCAACGACCATCGAAGAACAAGTAGGGTTGGATCCGCATCGCTCTCTCCTTGGTTTACTTCTTGGGGTTCAGCACCATCCAATGCACGCCGAACTTGTCGTCGACCATGCCGAAGCGCGTGGCGAAGAAGGTCTCGGCCATCGGCATCGTCACCTGGCCGCCCTTGCCGAGCGCGGCGAAGAGCTTGTCCGCCTCGCCATCGCTGGACGCGTTGATCGTGAGCGTGACGCCCGAGAAGCTCGCCTTGCCGCCGCATTGGCCATCCGACAGGAACACGTCGGAGTCACCGATCTTGATGCAGGCGTGCATGACCTTGTCGCCCATACCGGGTGAAATCTGCGCCTGCACGTCGGGCGGTGCGTCCTTGAAGAGCATGACGACGTTTTCTGATGCGCCGACGGCGCCCTTGTAGAAGTCGATCGCTTCCTGGGCCCGGCCTTCAAAAGACAAATATGGCTGGATGTTCACTTTCGTCTCCTTTGCTACTCAATTGTTTTCGATGAAATCCGCGAGCCGCTCGAGGCCGCCGGTCCAGCCGCCGCGATGGTTGTCGCGAGACAGTTCGGTCTCGAAGGCGGTGTGCCACAACGTCAACCGGGTCCGGTTGTCGCCGAGATCGGTGAGGCTGACCGATACCAGCGTCTCGGGATCGACGACGCCGTTGGCATTCTCGGTGATGTAGGTGAAGGCCAGGCGCTCGGGGGCGGCGATCTCGCGATAGACGCCGTGCTTCAGGATCACGTCGCCGCTGGGCGACCGCATGCGCCGGCGCCAGATGCCGCCCGGGCGCACGTCCATCTCGCAGGACAGCGGCGTGAAATCCCGCGGAGCCCACCACAGCGAGGCCTGCTTGACGTCGACCCAGGCCGCGAACACCCGCTCGCGCGGCGCCTTGAGTTCGCGCGTGAGGACGAGCTCGGATCCGACGGGCTTCAGCATGACGTTCATGGGTTTCTCGCGAACTCGGCGTCGACCACGATCTCGATAGGTTCGGCGAACATCGCCGGCATGCCGAAATCCTGCGGCTTGATCCAGGTGCGGGCGGTAACGCCGATGCGCGGATTGCCGTCGAAGCCCTTGCCGGCGCCGACCAGGGTGACGTCGAAAGTCACGGGCGCGATCTTGCCCATCAAGGTCAGCTGGCCGTCGACCTTGCCGCTGGTGGCGTCGGCCTGGCGGAAAGCCGTGGAAACGAAGGTTGACTCGGGAAAGCGGGGGGCATTCAGGAATTGATCCCCTGCCAGCTTGCTGGCGAAATCCTTCACATTGGAGGTGATCGACTCGATCTTCACCGACACCGACAAGGCCGAGCGCGCGACAGCGGCGGGGTCCCATGTGAGCGTGCCGCTCACGCGATCGAAGCGGAAGACGCTGTAGGAGTAGCCGATGTGCGACACGCGGGCGAGAATCGCCGAGTGATCGCCATCGAGAACATACGGGCCAGCGGTCGCGTGCGCCATATTGCGCTCGCCGCAGAAAACCCCAGGTGGCATGCCGGGCGGGCATGTGCCCTGCGCTGAAGCACCGGCGACCGGGGCCTGGGACAAGGCAACACCAAGCAGCAGTGCACGCGCGATCAAAGAAGCTGCAACCTTCATGACGTACTCCGAAATCACGGATCTATTTTTCGGCGACGGCCTTCAAGCTGGCGAGACCTGCCGCGAAGTCGTTGCCGATCATGTCGTCCATATTGATGAACAGGCCCATCACGACACCCATCACTTTCGCGAAGTAGGGGTGGGAACCGTACATCGCCCAGGTGACAACCGTGTTGTCGCTTTTGGGTTCCATGGTGAACTCGGCGGTGTGGTGGCCCTCGAACGGCTTGATGAAATCGAGCTTGATCAGGACCTTGTTGGGCGGTGTCACCTCGGTGATCTCCATCCGCCCCTTGCCGACGTTCTTGTCGCCGTCCCATTCATAGACGGCGCCCTTGCCGCTGGCCGGGCCGCCAAAAGTCCGCTTCATCGCCGGGTCTTTCTTCTCGTAGGGCGACCAGGCGCTCCAGCTCCGCAGATCGTTGATCAGGGGGAAGATCTTCTCCGGCGGCGCCTTGATGCTGGCACTGCGCTGGACGCGGAAGGTGTCGGGCCGGGTCGCGGCATAGATCAGGATGCCGGCGACGACGACCACGAGGGCGGCGGCGATATAGGCGAACGTCTTGAGCATCGTTCGGTCACTCCGATGATACTTAACTCTTAAGTTAAGTGTTAGAAACTTCGCAACGCCCTGTCAACCGTCCGCAAAACGACCTAAGAAATCCTCATGGTAGATATACGCACCGGCCGTCCGGCCACCCTCGCGCCGAACGGCATGGTGACATCCCCGCATTCGCTGGCCTCGCAGGCCGGCGTCGATGTGCTACGCGCCGGCGGATCGGCAGTCGACGCCGCCGTCGCCACCAGCGCCGCGCTTTCCGTGCTCTATCCGCACATGACGGGCGTGGGCGGTGACGCCTTCTGGCTTGTCCATGAGGCCAAGACCGGCGGCGTGCGCTACATCGACGGCGGCGGACGCGCCACGGCCGGCGGCACGATAGAGGCTTTCGCCCGGCGCGGCCTCACCGAGGTGCCCTATCGCGGCGTACTCCCCGGAACGCTCACCGTCCCCGGTGCGGTCGCAAGCTGGGGCGAGGCCCATGCCGCCTTTGGTCGCCTGCCGCTAAGACGCTGTCTCGAAAGTGCCATCGGCTACGCCCGCAGCGGCTTTCCGGTGACGGCGCGGCTCGCCTATTGGCGCGAGCTGGCGCGCGAGGAGCTGGCCAAGAGCCCGGAAGCCGCCGCGATCTTTCTCAAAGAAGGCGCGGTGCTCACCAATCCCGATCTCGCCCGCACCCTGGAAGCCGTCGCCAGCGACGGCTGGTACGGCTTCTATGAGGGCGAGGTGGCGCGCGAGCTGGTGCGCTGGTCGACGGCCAACGACGGCTTCTTTACGCCCGACGATCTCAAGGCGCAGGTCGCGCGCTGGGGCGAGCCGCTCAAGGGCAGCTATCGCGGCGTCACGATCTACGAAACGCCGGCACCGACGCAGGGCTTCGCCGTGCTGGAAATGCTGAACCTGCTCGAGCCGCTGGAGCTACACAGGAAGCCCTTCCTCGGCGCCGACTACGTGCATTTCATGGTGCAGGCCAAGCAGCTCGCCTATCACGACCGCGACCGCCATCTCGCCGATCCGCGTTTCGCCGATGTGCCGATGGAGCGCCTGATCTCGAAGAAGTATGCCGACGAGCGGCGCGCCTTGATGGACCCGGCGCGAGCCGTGCCGTGGGACCGCATCCCGTCCTACGGCAGCCTGGCCGGCGACACGGTCTACATCGCCGCCGTCGATGCCGAGGGCAATGCGGTATCGCTGATCCACTCGCTCTACGGCGGCTTCGGCGCCGCCGTCGTCGCAGGCCGTACCGGCGTCGTGCTGCAGAACCGCTCCGCCTACTTTTCGCTCGACCCGAAGAGTCCCAACCGGGTCGAACCCGGCAAGACACCGCTGCACACGCTGATCGCGTCGATGGCATTCCGCGACGATAATCTATGGGCCTTGGTGGGTTGCATGGGCGCCGACGGCCAGCCGCAGATTCATCTGCAGACCTATCTCGCCATGATCGACCACGGCTGCGACATCCAGGAGGCGCTGGAAACGCCGCGTTTCCTTTCAGGACGCTTCGCCATCGGCGAGCCGCGCGACACGCTGCACATCGAAGGGCGCTTTCCGCCCGAGACCGTCGCCGAACTGGAGCGACGCGGCCACCTGCTCAACCGCTGGGGCCCGTGGAACGAACTCGCGGGCCACGCTCACGGCATCACGATCGACCCCGCGAGCGGCCTGCGCGTCGGCGGCGCCGACCCGCGCAGCGACGGTGCCGCGATCGGGTATTAGCCGGGGGCGCGCTACGCCAGCGCAAAGCCCTCGTAGTCGTTCTTCACCACCGTCTCGCAAGCCGCGATATACGCCGGCAGACCGCCGATATAGGGCATGAACACACGCGGCTTGCCCGGAATGTTGGCGCCGACGTACCAGGAGCTGCAGGTCGAGCGCAGCGTGATGTTGGCCGCGTTGCCGACCTGGCCGACCCAGGCTTCCTGGGCCTGCTCGATAGGCTCGATCACGCTCACGCCCCTGGCGCGCAATGCTTCCAGGCAGTCGGCAATGAAATCGACATGCTGCTCGATCGAGGGAAGCATGTTGGTCAGCACCGACGGGCTGCCCGGTCCGGTGATGGTGAAGAGGTTGGGAAAGCCAACGACCGTAAGCCCAAGATAGGACTTGGGCCCCTCGCGCCACTTGTCCTTGAGCGCGACGCCACCGCGGCCGCGGATGTCGACTTTCAGCAGCGCGCCGGTCATGGCGTCGAAGCCGGTGGCGAGCACCAGGCAATCGAACGCGTAGTCCTGGCCCTTGGCGCGCAAGCCCGCCGCGGTGATGCGCTCGATCGGCTCGTCGCTGATGTCGACCAGGGTCACGTTCGGCCGGTTGAAGGTCTCCCAGTACCCGGTGTCGACGCAGAGCCGCTTGCAGCCGATGATATTCTTGGGCGTCAGGATCTCGGCCGTCTTCGGATCCTTCACCACTTCGCGGATCTTGGCGCGCACGAAGTCGGCCGCAGTCTTGTTGGACTCGTCGTTCAGCAGCAGGTCGGAGAACGACGCCATGAAACCCAGCCCGCCGTAGGCCCAGCGCTCTTCGAACAGGCGGCGGCGTTCGGCTTCAGGCGTCTCGATCGCCGATGCCATATTGATCACGAAATCGATGCCAGCCGGTTTGGTCTTGGCGCGCTTGCGCATCTCGGGATAGTGCGCCTTGACCTTGGCGACATAGGCCGGGTCGAGCGGCTTGTTGTGTGCCGGCACGGTGTAGTTGGCGGTACGCTGGAACACCGTGAGGTGCCTGGCCTGCTCAGCCATGATCGGGATGGACTGGATCGCCGAGGAGCCGGTACCGATCACGCCCACGGTCTTGCCCGTGAAGGCGACACCGTCGTGCGGCCAGTTGCCGGTGTGATAGGTCGGGCCCTTGAAATCCGCGAGGCCTTCTATCTTCGGCGTGTTGGGCGACGACAGGCAGCCCATGGCGGTGATGACGAAGCGCGCGGCGACCTTGTCTCCCTTGTTCGTCTCCACGCGCCAGACATTCGCCGTCTCATCGAACACTGCCGACGTGATCCGCGTCTCGAATTGGATATCGCGCCGCAGGTCGAAGCGATCGGCCACGTGATTGGCATAGCGCAGGATCTCGGGCTGGGTGGCATAGCGCTCGGTCCATTCCCATTCCTGCTCCAGTTCGGCAGAGAACTGGTAGGAATACTGCACGCTCTCGACGTCGCAACGCGCACCGGGATAGCGGTTCCAGTACCAGGTGCCGCCGACGCCTGATCCTGCTTCGATCACGCGCGCCGCAAAACCCTTCTGTCGCAGGCGATGCAGCATGTACATGCCACCGAAGCCCGCGCCGACGATTACCGCATCGAAATCCGTCGACATACTTCCTCCGAAAGAGGCACAAGATCCTGGAAACTTAGTGCCTTCCGCTGCCGCCCCTTGCAAGCCGGCCGGCCGCCACGCGAGATTGATGGATGACCAGATCAACGATCCGCAATACGGTCGGCGCGATGAGACGCCAGGCGCCCGCCGCAGCCCGCAATCGCCAGCCCATCCTCGACGTCCTGCGGCCGCGGTTGCCGGCGCGGGGCCTCGTGCTTGAGGTCGCCAGCGGCTCGGGCGAGCACGTCGTCCATTTCGCCGAGGCACTGCCCGGCCTCGTCTTCCAGCCGAGCGACCCCGGGGCCGAGGCGCGCGCCAGCATCGACGACTGGGTGCGGACGCTGGCCCTCGGCAATGTCCGCCCCGCCCTGGCGCTCGATGCCGCAGGTGACGTCTGGCCGATCCAGCGCGCTGACGCCGTGCTCTGCTGCAACATGATCCACATTGCTCCATGGGAGGCAGCTATCGGGTTGATCGCCGGCGCGGCGCACGTCCTGCCCACAGGCGGCACGCTTTATCTCTATGGTCCCTACCGCCGCGAGGGCCGGCATACCGCGCCCAGCAACGAAGCCTTCGACCGCGACCTGCGCCAGCGCGATCCAGCCTGGGGCGTGCGCGACCTCGAGGCCGTGGCCTCGCTCGCCGAGGACCGGGGCTTCGGTTCGCCCGAGATCATCGACATGCCGGCCAACAATCTGTCGCTGGTGTTCAAGCGGCTGTGAAGGGCCTCGGCGGTGGCAATCCGGCATGGGATGCGGTAACGCTGGGGCCGCTGGAACCCTTGGGGGAGCGTCGTCGGAACCATGTTGAATCGCAGCCTTAAGGGCTGGATCGCGCTGCCCCTGCTGGCGGTGTCGCTGTCCGCCTGCAAGCCCGAGAACAAGTTCATGCCACCGCCGCCGGCCGAGATCAGCGTGGCGCCTCCGCTCCAGCAACAGGTCGCCCCCTTCGAGGTGTTGACCGGCAACACGGTGTCATTCGCCACCGTCGATCTCGTCGCCCGCGTCGAGGGCTTCCTGACCGAGATCAAGTACACCGACGGCGCCTTCATGAAGAAAGGCGACCTCCTGTTCCAGATCGAACAGACGATGTACCAGGCGAAGGTCAAGGAAGCACAAGCCGAGCTCGCCGCCGCCAAGGCCGCGCTCGTGCAGGCGGAAGCCGAGTTCACGCGCCAAGAGACACTGCTGCGGCAGAACGTGTCGGCGCAGGCGACCTTCGATGTCGCCAAGGCCAAGCGCGATTCGGCACGGGCCAACGTCGAGAACCAGGAAGGCAACCTGACGGTCGCCCAGACCAACCTGGGCTACACCACGGTGCTGGCTCCGTTCGACGGCATCGTCACCAAGCATCTCATCACGGTCGGCGAACTGGTCGGCAACGGGGTCGCCACCAAGCTGGCGACGATCATCCAGCTCGACCCGATCTACGTCACGTTCAACATGAGCGAGCAGGACATCCTGCAGATCCGGGAAAACCTCAAGGAACGTCGCCTTGATGTCCAGGAACTCAGCAAGATCCCGCTCAACATCGGCCTGATGAACGAGGATGGATTTCCCCATCAGGGCTTCCTCAACTACGTCTCGCCGGAGATCGACGCCACGACCGGCACGATCCTGGTGCGCGGCCTGTTCAACAACCCGACGCGGGCCCTGATCCCGGGCTTCTTCGTCCGCGTGCAGGTGCCGATGGCACTGGGTGCAAAGGCGTCCCTGCTGGTGCCCAACCGGGTGATCGCCGAGGACCAGGCCGGCAAGTACCTTCTGACCGTCAACAAGGATAATGTTGTCGAGCAGGTCCGGATCACCACCGGACAGCTGCTACCCGGCGGCCTGCGGGTGATCTCGACCGGCCTCAAGCCCGACGACCGCGTCGTGCTCAGCACCAACAGCCGCGCGATCCCCGGCGGCAAGGTGGTCCCCAAGCCGACCACGATCACCGCGACGCCCGACGGCGCCACGAAGTGACCCGTTCGGAAGCGCACCGATGATTTCAGCGTTCTTCATCAACCGGCCGGTTCTGGCCAACGTCCTTGCCATCATCATCGTGCTGATCGGCGGCGTGGCTCTGCTCACCCTGCCGGTCTCGCAGTATCCCAACGTCGTGCCGCCGACGGTGCAGGTCACCACGACCTATCCGGGTGCCAGCGCCAAGGTCGTCGTCGACAATGTCGCCCTGCCGGTCGAACTGCAGGTCAACGGCGTCGAGAAGATGATCTACATGCAGTCCTACAGCACGGATGCCGGCACCTATACGCTGACCGTCACGTTCGAGATCGGCACCGACCTCAACTTCGCCCAGGTGCTGGTACAGAACAAGGTCAGCGCGGCGCTTGCCTCGTTGCCGGTGTCCGTCCAGGCGCAGGGCCTGATCGTCGAGAAGAAGTCGACGGCGATCCTGCAGATCGTGTCGCTGACCTCGCCGGACGAGCGCTACGACAGCCTCTATCTCAGCAACTACGCGACCATCAACCTGGTCAACGAGCTGTCGCGCCTGCCGGGTGTCGGCAACGTCAATGTGCTGGGCGTCGGCCAGTACTCGATGCGTGTCTGGCTCGATCCGGAAAAGCTCTACACCTACGGCCTGACGCCGTCGGACGTCTCCCGCGTCATCCAGCAGCAGAGCCAGGACGTGAGCGCCGGCCAGGTCGGCATGCCGCCGGCGCCCAAGGGGCTGGACTTCCAGTACACGATCGACGTCGTCGGCCGGCTGAGCACGCCCGAAGAGTTCGGCAACATCATCGTCAAGGCCGACCAGGGCAACGGCGGCCGGATCGTCCGGGTGAAGGACATCGGCCGCGTCGATCTCGGCGCCCAGACCTATGCCCAGACCTCGCAGATCAACGGCAAGCCCAACTCCGGCATCGCCATCTATCAGCTGCCCGATGCCAACGCCCTCGACGTCGCCAAGCGCGTCAAGGACAAGATGGCCGAGCTTTCCAAGAACTTCCCGCCGGGCCTCGCCTACAGCGTGCCATTCGACACCACGCGCTTCGTGAACGCATCGATCAACGAGGTCTTCATGACCCTGATCGAGGCGGGCATCCTGGTATTGATCGTGATCGTGATCTTCCTGCAGGACTGGCGCGCCATGCTGGTCCCGGCGACGACGATTCCCGTGACCATCATTGGCGCCTTCGCCGCCATGGCGGCGCTCGGCTTCACCATCAACACCACCACCATGTTCGGCATCGTGCTGGCGATCGGCATCGTCGTCGACGACGCCATCGTGATCGTCGAGGGTGTCGCGCATCACATCGAACGAGGCATGTCGCCCCATGACGCGGCAATCAAGGCGATGGATGAACTGTTCGGGCCCGTCATCGGCATCACCTTGGTGTTGATGTCGGTGTTCCTGCCGGCCGCCTTCCTGCCCGGCCTGACCGGCCAGATGTTTGCCCAGTTCGCCCTGGTGATCGCCGCCACGGCGCTGATCAGCGCCATCAATGCCGCCACATTGAAGCCCACGCAGTGCGCGATGTGGCTGCGGCCGGCGGTGCCGCCGGAGAAACGCAACATCTTCTTCCGCAGCTTCAACAAGGTCTACAGCAAGCTCGAGAATGCCTACGCCGGCCTGGTCGGCGCGATGGTCCGGCGCGCCGGCCTGATGGTCTGCCTCGCCCTGGTGCTGGCCGGGATCGGTGCCTGGGGCGTCGGCCGCCTGCCGACCGCCTTCATTCCCAACGAGGACCAGGGCTATCTGATGATCGGCGTGCAATTGCCGGACGGCGCCTCGCTGGAGCGCACCGGTGCCACGCTCGATCAGGTGAGCAAGATTGCCATGGCCATGCCGGGCGTCGAGAACGTTGTGGCGCTGGGCGGCATGTCGGTGCTCGACAGCAACTCCGCCCTGGCGAATGCCGCCGTCTCCTACGTCATCCTGAAGGACTGGGATGTACGCCTGAAAGCCAAGGACCAGGACCTTCGATCGATCGTGCTCGCCCTCATGAAGGAGTTGCAGGTCCTCCAGGACGGCCGGGCCTTCGTCATCGTCCCGCCCGCCATCCAGGGCATCGGCAATGCCGGCGGCTTCCAGATGCAGGTCGAGCAGAAGGACGGCAGCTTCGACTACACCAAGCTGCAGGCCGTGACCGACGCCGTGGTCGAGCAGGCCGGCACGCAATCCGCGCTCACCAACCTCGTCACCTCGTTCCGCGCCGGCGCCCCGCACGTCCGCGTCGAGGTCGATCGCGTCAAGGCCGAGTCCCTGAAGGTCCCGGTCGGCGAAGTGTTCTCGACGCTCTCCGCCTATCTCGGTTCCGCCTATGTGAACCGCTTCAACAAGTTTGGCCTCAGCCTGCAGGTCTTCATCCAGGCCGATTCGCAGTACCGCACGCGGCCCGAGGACATCCTGAGGCTCCAGGTGAAGAACCTCGACGGGCAGATGGTGCCGATCGGCGCCATCGCCGAGCTGCGCCCGGCGCTGGGCGCGCCGTTGATCAGCCTCTACAACCTCTATCCCTCGGCCGCGATCGTGGGCTCGCCGGCAACGGGCTTCAGCTCCGGCGAGGGCATCGCGCTGATGGACGAGATCGCCAAGGCGATCCTGCCGCCCGGCACCGGCTACGAATGGACCGGCATGGCCTACCAGGAGAACATCGTCGGCAACCAGCTGCTCTACGTGTTCGCCCTGGCCATCCTGCTGGTCTATCTCTGCCTCGCCGGCCAGTACGAAAGCTGGGTGGCCCCGCTCGCCGTGATCCTGGCCGTGCCCCTGGCGCTGAGCGGCCCGGCCATCGCACTCACCGCCGTCGGCCTTGCCAACAACATCTACACCCAGATCGGCCTGATGCTGCTGATCGCACTCGGCGCCAAGAATGCCATCCTGATCGTCGAGGTGGCGCGCGAACGGCGCCTGATCGACGGCAAGGACATCGTCGAGTCGGCGATCGAGGCGGCCCGCACCCGCTTCCGTCCCATCCTGATGACCTCCTTCGCCTTCATCCTGGGCGTCGTGCCGCTGGTGACGGCGACCGGTGCCGGCGCCAACTCGCGCATCTCGCTGGGCCTCTGCGTGTTCAGCGGCATGATCGCCTCGACCTGCCTCGCCGTGCTGTTCGTGCCGTCGTTCTTCACGGTGCTGCAGCGCTTCGAGGAACGGAAGAAGAAGGCGCCCAAGGTGCCGCCAGCCGAGGTCGCCGCCGCGTCTCCCTGACCGCGGCGATCGTTGAGGGAGGGGCATTTGGATCTGCGCAAGCCTTTGTCATTCGCGGCGCTGTTGATCGGCGTCATCGTCCTCGGCGCCTGCTCGATCCCGGAGCGCGGCGCCGCGGTGCCGGCCGCCGATACCGCCCGCGCCCTGCCGCTCGGCATTCCCAATGCGCGGTTCTTCGCCGACGGCGATCCGAAGGCCATGATCGAGGAAGGGATGCGCGCCTCCGAGCGTGAGCTCGCGGCCTTGCGCGCGGAGGGCAAGCCGGCCACGCGCTTGCCGCCGGTCTACTACCTCGCCGTTTCCGGCGGTGGCGACAACGGCGCCTTCGCCGCCGGACTTATGAACGGCTGGACCACGCTCGGCACACGACCGGAATTCAAGATGGTGACCGGCGTCAGCACCGGCGCGCTGGTGGCCCCTTTCGCCTTCCTCGGGCCGGGCTACGACGACGCGCTCCGCGACGTCTATACGACCATGACCCCTGACAAGGTCTTCCGCGTGCGCGGCCTCACCGCGGCCCTGTTCGACGATGCCATGGCCGACACGGGTCCGCTGGCCCAGGTGATTGCGGGCTATGCCGACCAGAAGATGTTCGATGCGATCGCACGTGAGTACCAGAAGGGCCGCCTGCTGCTGATCGGCACCACCCATCTCGACGCCCAGCGTCCGACCATTTGGAATATTGGCGCCATCGCCACCAGCGGCCATCCCGATGGCCTCGACCTGTTCCGCAAGATCCTGCGCGCCTCGGCGGCGATTCCCGGGGCCTTCCAGCCAGTGATGGTCGATGTCGAGATCGACGGCAAGAAGTACCAGGAGATGCACGTCGACGGCGGCGCGATCGCCCAGCTCTTCCTCTATCCACCGTCGATCAATCTCTCCACCAGCGGATTCCGCCGGGAGCGACACGCCTACATCATCCGCAATGCGCGGCTCGACCCGGACCATGCGGCGAGCGAGCGGCGGACCATTTCGATCGCCGGCCGCGCGATCGTCACCATGCTGGCGGCGAGCGGCCAGAACGACGTGCTGCGGACCTACTTCGTCAGCCAGCGTGACGGCGTCGACTACAACCTGGCCTATATCGGTGCCGATTTCAGCGCGCCCAAGACCGGCGAGTTCGACCAGGCCTACATGCGCGCGCTCTACGCCTACGGCTTCCAGGAAGGCAAGGATGGCCGCGCCTGGCACAAGCTGCCGCCCGGGCTCGAGCGCGCGGCCACGCCCAAGCGCTAGCAAGCTCTGAATTGGCATAGGTGGAATGGCGTCCCCGAGAGGAACCCATAAGGTTCAAGCTCGCCATCCACAAAAGCCCGCAAAATCAACAACAAACCGACTTGAGCCGCAGAGGCATTCGTAGCGGATTCGTAGCGGAAATGCCAACTGAAAACCGAGCAGTGAGCCTCGCTGCCGTGCTTGTACGCCTCCGCCACGATCCAGCCGACATTTGATGGTCATAGTGATCGGACAGTGATCTCGAAGACCTACCTACCCGTCGGGCTATGCATTTATTGCGGCACTACAGAGCCGCCGCTCAGTGACGAACACATCATTCCTTACGCATTGGGAGGAAAGCTCATCCTTCCGACTGCAAGTTGCGATGAGTGTGCAAAAGTCACGTCGCAGGTAGAGCAGCAGAATCTTCGCGGCATCTACTGGCCTTCTCGCACGCACATGAAACTACCGACGAGGCGTCCTCGGGAACGTCCGAAGACTTTCGAGGTAAGCGTTGAGAAGGATGGAGTTGAGGTCGTCAAAGACTTACCCATCGCTGACCACCCGGGCCTGCATATGGCGTTCGACTTTGATCCCCCGCACGCGCTCTACGGGCTGCCGCCTCTCGGTATGGTCCGCACTGGCCGCCTCAGCCTTCGGCCGATAGCGGAGGACAACGAACGGCGGCTCGCACGTCTTGGGGGACGAGTTACGATGCGTGCAGGTCGCGTCGGCTATGACGCCCCCACTTTCGCGAGGATGCTCGCCAAAACCGGTCATGCCTATGCGACAGCCGAACTTGGCGTCGGGGCGTTCCATCCCCTGCTACTCGACGCGATCCTTCGAAACGATCTGTCGCAACTCGCATGGCTCGTCGGTGGAAAGCCGAGCGTCGTACCCGGCGAAGGCCGACACCGGATTACTGTCGATATTCGCCGCGTGGAAGTCGGGCGATACTCATGGAAGAGCTACGTCGTCGTGGACTTGTCACTGTTCACGGACTTGGAGATGCCCACGTACACAATTGTCGCCGGTGAAGTACGCCCGTGAGCGGCTGGCCATCTCGATGGCTACCGATTCTTCAGGCAGTAGTCACCGCTGGTATGATAGCCAGAGGGACAGGTGCCGTTTCTGACAATCGCGTTTTTTGCGTTATCACTGCTTCCTAGGCAGTAGTTTCCACTCGTGTGATAGCCCGCCGGACAAGAGCCCTCCTTAATTAGTGCAGGCCGTGCATTGGCGGAGCTTGGAGTGCAGTAGTTTCCGCTGCTGTGGTACCCGGCCGGGCAGGGGCCACGCTTCTCTATTGATCCCTGCGCCAATGCGGCCGTCACTCCTTGAACAAGAGCAGCGGCAAACAGGACTCCGAATGGTAGCTTCATTGCTCACGTCCCTATCTCGCGTAGAGATCGAACTACTTTGCCTTCCACTGACTTCGAAGTTCAAGGCTCCCCAGCACTCATCGAATGCGACACCAGCCGATGACCGGGTCGCGAACGAACCATCTCACCAAGCACATAGAGTATCCTGCCCGCCGCCATTGTGGACTGGGTACGCTCGGCTTGCCTATCGCTTCCGACGGCCGCGAGGAAGAGCTTTGGCTGGTGTCGCCTTGCTCTCGGCAAAGAACTCCACGATAGGGATTCGCAGCGTTGTCGCGAGGTCCTGAAGCTTCGTGATCGTGGGGCTTCGCTTCCCGTTCTCGATCTGGGACAGGAAGCTCGGCGCGATCTCGGCGTCGTGCGCCAGCGCTTCTTGGCTGAGACCACGTTCGAGCCGTAACCGTCTCAGATTCCGCCCAACGATTCGTCGCACATCCATAACCCGCAAGGGTCGTGGACGCGCTCACTTTGACCATTTACTATAGTAAAGAATAGATAGAGGAAAGGGATGAAGATGAAGTGGCTGTTGGGGGCTGGCGCAGTTCTATTCATCGCAGGCCCGGTCTCGGCTCAGACGCAGATGTACAGCGCGCTTGCGTACAGCAATCAGGGCAGCAAGTTCACGTTGGTGATCCGACAGGAGGCGAGCCGATTACGGTTCGACCTCGACGCGGTGGCCGGCGCTACCAGTCTGTCCGGCTTGCCAAGGTGCCAGCCGGTCGATCTACGGCCGGACGGGTCCTTCCTCACCTACTGTGCAGGGTTTCAGGCGCAGGACCCCGGGCAGTACATCCTGCAAGGCAATCTCGACCAGCGCTCTGCCCGCCTTGATACCGTCTATCGGTTTGGCGGGGCCGAGTTCA
>NZ_SCVH01000149.1 GCF_004296935.1 Reyranella sp. | reverse complement strand
GCCGTGCATGTGTCGCACGAAGCGTTCGGTCCGCGCGACCTCGGGCGCGTCGTCGAGCGGGTCAATGGCCTGCTCAGCGCCGAAGGGTGGTTGCGTCTGCAATCGGATGTTCTTGCGACGCCCGCCCTTGCCGGCGCATTCGAGAAAGGCGGCGCGCCCGTTGCCGGCGAATGGGCCGTGTCACCGAGCGAGAGCGTGCTGCTGCGCCAGATGCCGGATGGCTGGACCTTCTGGACCTATCGCGAGGTGCTCGCTGCGGGGGGAGATGCGCGCGCGGTTCTTGCGCAGGATTGCGAGAGCCTGGCGCGCGACGGTCGCGTCCTCTGCTACCGCGTCTATTGGGGCACGCGCGATACGGACCCGGCAGGCGTGTGCAGGCTGTTCCAGCGCTTCGTGGGTTACGGCAGGAAGGTAAGCTGATGGCCCAGGCTCCACATCATCGCAACAACCGTCGCCCCGGCGACGCTCAGGGTGGCCGGCAGAACCAGGGCTACCGACCACAGGGTGGCGGCGGAGCAGGGGAGCAGGCGGCCGGCGCAGTCCTGCACGCACCCTACAATTTCGTGCCGCTCTCCGCCTTTGTGCATGCCGTGCCGTGGGCCGACCAGATCAGCCATGACTGGCCCTTCAAGGACGGGCTGAGCGGCTGGTTCGACCTCTCGATCGAAACCCATGCGCCCTTGCTGGTAGGCGGTCGCCAGACCAAGGATGAAAGGGGCAGGCGGGTCGTCCACGCCTTCAGGCTGGGCGACCGTCATGCCATTCCGGCGTCGTCGCTGCGCGGTATGGTCCGCAATGTCCTGGAGATCGCGGGCTTCGGCCGCATGAAATTACTCGATGACAGGCGCTTCGGCATCCGGGATCTCAATGAATCTGCAAAACCCTATTACCGCGACCGGCTGACCGAGTCGTGGGGCGCCAGTCCTCCTATTCAGGTAAAGCACCGCGTACGGGCTGGCTGGCTGTCGGCCAATGCCGGTGGCGGATACACGATCCAGCCTTGCGATGTCGCCCGCGTGTATTTCTCCGAGCTTGAAAAGCTAAGCCGCAGCGACGGTCTTTCCCCCATTGCCAAGAGTGCCTGGGAGCAGCGTGAACAGGCCGACGAGCGGTATCGGAAATGGGGGAACCGGCCGCGCGTCGTCGAGATGGTCGTCGGACAGGTGCAACCTCACCGCCACCAGGGCGGCAGCATTGAAATTCATTATGCGCGCGCGTCTGCGCCCACGGGCGGGGAAGCCGCCCTGACCAAAGGCACGCTTGTATTTACCGGCAAGACGAAGAGCGGTTCGGGGCCTGGTGACAAGAAGCAGGAGTTCTTTTTCTTCGACGCGCGGCCGGCGCCACCGCCGCTTGACGTTTCCCCGGAAGTATTCCGCGGGTTCAGGACCATTCACGACCCTGTCGACAATTCGGCAGGAAAGAATCCGGCCTGGAAGCACTGGGAGCCCGTGCTGAAGCAGGGCCAGCCGATCCCTGTATTCTTTATTGCCGATCCGGCGACACAGGGTGTCGCATCGTTCGGGCTCGCGCAGATGTTCAAGCTAGCGCACGAGCTGTCCGTGCACCAGATGCTGGGTCACACGACCCGCGACGGCGATGCGAAAGCACCGCACCTCCAAGGGGCCACCGTGGATTTCGCGACGGCCCTGTTCGGCGTTGAAGGCCGGTCGAAGGACGACGTGGAAAGTCCGCCGGGTTTGCGTGGGCGGGTGACCTTCGAGCCTGCGATGCGCGCCGACGGCGGAACCGACGAAGTGCCCCTGGGGCCGACCATCCTGTTGGGCGCCAAGGGGTCGTACTTTCCGGCCTATGTCCGCCAGCCGGCGAAAGCGGGGGCGCCGCGTCGTCTCGATGGGGCGACGTATGCCACCTACACGCCGCTGCCGGGGCGTGGCCGCGCCGTTGCCAAACCGGAGATTTCGGGCTGGAAGCGATATCCGGCCCGGCCGTTCGGCGGGGCGCCACCGGTGCCCGACAACGTCGCGAACAGTTTCAGTGTCCAGTCGTCATTGCACGCCGTGCCGAAAGGCAAGGTGTTCTCGGGGCGCGTGCACTTCCACAACCTGAAGCCCATAGAGCTGGGTGCTCTTCTCTGGACGCTCGAGTGGGGGGGCGAGGCCGGATTGCGTCACGCGCTGGGGACGGGACGCCCCTTTGGCATGGGGCAGATCGCCGTGCGGGCCGCGGAAATCGGCGACAGCGATGCAAATGGCCGGCCGCGGACCTGCGTGATCGCGAATGATCCGGGCGGGCAGGCAACGGCCGCGGCGTACCGCAAGGCCGATCTGGTCGCCCTGTTCGAGAAGCACATGGAGAGCGCCTTCGCCGCGGCAAAGGCCGGCGTCGGCTGGGCGGCGAGCGAACAGATCGTCAGCTTGTTGGCGATGGCCGATCCTGAAATGGGAGCGCGACTCGCGGACACGCCCGATCAGCTCGAGCACATGGTGGGAGCTCAAGCCTACGCAAGAGCGAAGCAGGCCAAACCGCCCCTTGTGCTTGCGCCGTATCCTGACCTGGTGGGCAAACCTGTCACGAGGCGCGAGACGGCGGCGTTTCCACGCTCACCCGTGGTGGCGGCGCCTCAAAGTGGCACTGGTGCTAAGGCGGCCGCATCTGGCCTGGCAACCGCACGTCCGTGGCAGCGGGGTGACCGTATGATCACGCGCGATGGAGATCTGTTCGTTCTCGACGAGGAAGTCCGGACAGGTCAGGCGAAAGTCCGTGGCCACTTCGAGGATAACGGCTCGCCGGATACGCTTCCCGTTTCTGAGTTGAAGCCGCGGTAGGCTGGTCGACCAAAGGTTGGCGTTTGCCGCCGCTGCAAGTACTCGCCACCGAGGAGGCTTCGATGACCGATCAGGCAGACGAAATCGCGCCGGACGGATTTTGGTATGTCTGCAACGCCAGCCAGTTCCAGATCGCCAATGCGATTCCATTGCTCGCACTCGGAATTGCACGATGTGCGGGCGTTGCAGTCCTCGTCGGCCGCTCTGCCAATCCCCCGACCGAGACCGATCGTACGCAATCGATCGAGCCGGGACATCGCTTTGCCGCTGCCGTTCGTGGCCTTGCTGCCGAAGCGGGGCACACGAGGCTACCTATAATTGAAATATCCGGTGACCCACACGACGAAACGAGCTGGGAGGAGCCGCTCGAGCGATTTCTCTCGCAAAGGGTGCCGCCGTTCGTCATCTACAACTATGCGGGCGGCACCCGCGCAACGCTTCTCGGCGGTATCTTCGCCCTCGAGCCCGGCGACAACTTCGACAGTGCGATCCTGACCTACGTCCCGCCGCGCCCGAGGCACCCGGCACAGGTGCGCCAGATCAAGCCTGTCCTGAGGGTGTTGAACATCGATGGCGATTGGACCTTGCCGCTCGATGCGTGGTGCCGCTTGATGGGCTACGAGATCGCTGCAACGCGTGACGCCGTCGCGCGCCAGCGCGAGGCGGCGACGGCTGGCCTGGCGTCTCGGATATTCTCGCGGGGTCCGAAGGGGTCGATGGCTAACATCAACCTTTTCAATCTCAATCAGGCCTTCGTCGGATTGATCAAGCAGAACGAGAATGTGCCCTATATGCTTTCCGCCGATAGGCTCTCGGCTAAGGTTGGCTCATTCAACCTGCCGCGGAGAATGGCAGCCGCAAGCTTCGAGTGGATCTCTGCAACGCTTGTCCAGCTTGGACAAAGGGCGCCAGAGTTGATTGTTGGTACAGACGGCGGGTGGCGTCTTGAACCAGGTGCTGCAAGCTACCTGGCTGGCGGCTGGTTTGAGGAACATGTCTTTCTCATCGCAGATCGCTTCTTTGCCGGCACCGGTGCGAGGGTACATGTTGGCGTCGATTTGAGCCCGACAACAGGCCCAGCCGCTCACCGGGATATCGATGTTGCGATAATGCACCGTAGCCAGTTGCACATTATCGAATGCAAATCCGGCGCCTGGTCGCGCGGAGCCAAGAGCGATCTGGAGCGGGTGAGTCCTCGAACAATTCGAACCCTGGCCGAATACCGGGTCGCGCTCGCCGGCCCCTATGGCCGGGTCGGGCTGGTCAGTGCCCATGACCCCCGGGCGAGCCAAGGAGCATCGGCGGAGCACGTGGAACGCATAGAAGCCGAGGCGCACAAGCTTTCAACTGAACCTCCGATATACGGGATCCATTGGAAGAAACAGCTTCAAGCCTTGCTGGAGGACATTCGCGACGGTGCGTGACCAGGTTGGCCGAGGCCTGCAGATCCGCAATCTACTCAGCAAGCGCGAAGGGTTGAGGCAACGTTACAGACTTCGCTGCAGTCTTGTCCCCTTGCAACGCGTGGTGCATGAGGCCCCGGACCGCCTTTGTCGATAGATACAACTCGCCGAAATCAGGTCTCGCTAGGAAGTCCTTCAACCGCGGAGCCGGTTTGTCGGAATCGGTCCACCACGGCCCTGAGCCATTGCACCTTCGATACGAGTCTAATCATGGCGAGCTGAATGCCGTCGCCTTAAACTTTAGCCAAAACGTCCTGGTCGTGTTCCTTGTCCTTCCCACCACTCCGGCCATCGCACCTTCCCCAGGGCCCGTGTTACGCGAGCGACCTCCTTCTGCTGATCGATAGTGAGGCGCTGACCGCCAAGCCGCGCCAACGCAATTTCGACTAACCATGGTTCGAGCATCATTTTTGCGGTGTCACGATAACGGTCGAGTTTCGTCGCCATGCGCAGCAGTTCGAGCGCCCTGGTGACGCTGCCCGGCGTCACAATTACTCTCACTATTACGCGTATGATGTCCTTGTTCTCAGTCAAACCAAAGGCTTTCGCTCGCTCGATCGCCGTCATTATCGCTCGGCCGGCGGCACCGTCGCCCTTGAGACCTTCATTCGCCATATACAAAAGGAACGCCTCAGCTGCTGTAACGCGACGTTCGACACCGCCATCGCGGATGGTCACGATCTGCCCAAGCACGGCCTCAAAGGGCGGCTGGCTTTTTCGTCCCTGGGGACGCCCGCGCAAGTTTCCGCTCTCGCCCTTGCGGAAGCGCGTCGCGGCAGGCGGCCTACGGTAACCGGTTTTGCTTTCTCCTCCTCCCACGGTCATTCTGCATTTCCACGTGGCCAGCGCAGCCTGTCAGCACTGCGTGTGCTGCGCTTGATGTCCGCAGCCTCCTCGTTGCGGAGACGTTCGCCGCCGCGCCGCCGTGACAATGCGGCCTGTACACCCCACGGCTCGAGAAGCAGCGGGTCACGCTCGTCCCCCCATCCGTCCCGGCTTTCGTCATGAGTTGCGATGCCGAGGATCTTAAGAGCTTCATCGGCATTATCGGGATCGACCGGCTCCAGGCGCCGTATCACGGGTGGCAATTTCCGGCCGCCTTTAGCTGCTAGCCATTGTTCGCGCTTCTCGATCATCTTGAAAATCTCTCGCTGAGCCGGGCGATTGCCGCCTATGGCCGCGAGGTAGGTCTTTTGCTGCAATGTCTCTTCGATTGTCGCCAGCCGTGGCACGCCGTTTTGCGTCACAGTGAGTGTCTTCCGGACGACGATGTCGAACGCCGAGGCTTGCCTCTCCCTTGCGGCCCTTGGCCGACCCTTCAGGTTGCCACTTTGCCCTTTTTGGAATCGGCCAATGCTGGACGGCTTTTCTGACTCGGTCATCTTTTCACGCGGACCCTTGCTTGGCCAAATGCGGCTCATGACCGGTCATTGCGCTCCATCTCGCGAGCGCAACGTCGACGTAGGTTGGATCCAACTCCACCCCGCGAAAACGACGGCCTGTCCGTTCAGCCGCAATCAGCGTCGTTCCCGAGCCGAGAAAAATGTCGAGGACGACCTCTCCTCGCCTAGTCACGTCTTGAACAGCGTCGGCTACGAGTGCCGTCGGCTTGACGGTCGGATGCAAGGTGAGGTCCTCGCGGCGGCTGCCCGCCATGGAGTTCACCGAAGCATAGTCCCAGACGTTGGTGCGGTTTCGACCGTGCCTACCGAGCTCGACGGCATTGAAGTGAGGCGCTTTACCAACACGGTAGACGAATACAAGTTCGTGCTTGGAGCGGTATAGGGATCCCATGCCGGCGTTGCTTTTGTTCCAGACACAAAGGTTCAGCAGATCTCCATAGATACCTTTTCCAACGATCGAGACGTCGTCCATGTGACGCCAGTCGATACAGATGAAATTGACCGCCCCTTCCCGTGACAGGCGTGCGCACGTCGAGAGTGTGTCGGTGAGGAATTTACGAAACGCTTCGTCGTTCATCTCTCCGGAAGCCATGGCGAACTCGCGATGCCGGCCCTTTGCATTGGCGTGGCCATTGATGCGAACGTTGTACGGCGGGTCCAGAAACGCGACGTCGGCTCGCGTCCCCGGGCCCATCACTTCCTCGAGAAACGCCAGGTCTCGTCCATCGCCGCAGCCGATCCGATGCTCCCCCGCAATCCAGATGTCGCCCGGTCGCGTTCGCGGCTCGACCGGAACCGACGGAATAACTTCATCGGCTGGATCGGATGTCCCCTTTAGGAGGACGTCGATTTCGCCAACCGAGAAGCCAGTCAGTGACAGATCGCCGAGATCGAGTTCCGACAGCTCTACCTTCAGGAGATCTGGATCCCATCCCGCGCCGAGGGCGATCTTGTTATCGGCGAGTTGGAGGGCACGCTTCTGCGTTTCGGAAAGGCCTGTGAGCGCGATGGTCGGCACTTCGGAAAGGCCGATTGCCTTTGCTGCCAAAAGGCGGCCATGCCCGGCAATAATCGTACCGGTCGGATCGATCAGAATAGGGTTGGTGAACCCGAACTCGCCGATCGAAGCTGCGATCTGGTCCAGCTGTCGTTTGGGATGGGTCCGGGCATTACGACGGTTGGGAGTAAGGCTATCGACTGATCGGTAAATTACCGCAAGCGGCGCCAAAGTGTATGGATTTGCCACCATCGGGAGGGTTTCTCGCGCCGGTAGGTCGCGCATCCGACCACCGGCTGCGGGTCGCGCATCCTGGACAGTTTGTTCAAGCGGTTCGTCGGCCATTTGATTTGCTCCATTTGTGCCCAACGGCATGAAGCAAATTAAAATGAACGGTCGCCTTTCGTCGCCAACAACAGGTGCGCAGCTTTTGTTGCGCGCTATTTGTCTTTTTGGCTGCGGCGGACGTAGTTGAAGAGTGTCGATTCATCCAAGCCTGCGAAGCCCGGCGCCGCCGCTGCGCAGGCGGCCTTCAGCGTCGACCCGTTCTGTTTCTTCCACGCCCGCACAACCGCTTCGGCCTCGTGCATCATCGTCGGCTTGTACGACGCGGAGCGGTCCCCGTTAGCGCGGCAAAGCTTGCCTTCGACCAGCTGCGCGAGCATCTCCCAGTCGTCATGATCGAACGTGGGGCATGACCGAAGGATGGCGGCAAGGGCGGCGGTGTCACCGCCTGGCTTGGCCCCTTTGCGCATGACGCTAGCGGCCTTGCTCATGGTGCGCGCAGCGCGTCTGATTGCGTGCGCGGTGTCATTGTCTCCCATGTCACACCCTCGCCCCTCGAAGCTATTCGGTATAGTTCATCTGCTCGCCCGGCCTCAACTTCTCGAATCGAATGCCATGATCGCCGAGATAAACCCAAGGGGCGCTATTCCCGCCCGCCATTCGGTGCGCGAGGCTAGGCAGCTTGGCGGCGCCAAGAAGGCCTGTTCCTTGGCCGTATGGCTCCTGTTCGGCCCACGGTAGCGCCTGATCAGGCCGGCCAGACGGCCTGTTGTGCCGAATAACAGGCGCACGCGTTACTCCCTTGAATTGGCGCGCTTATCTGGACGGATTGTCGCGATCTGACCCTTTCCAGGCCTGTTATCGTCCAAATTCGCAGAAAATTCCCTGTTCTTGCACGCAAAAGCCCTCCGCCCGCGCGAAGACTGGTTCGACCATGACTGCTTCCACAGCCAGGCCTTTTCACGAGACGCCGGAACGCGCGGCCAAGGCCTCGAGCACCTCGACCACGCAGGCGCTCGTATCCATGGCGCCGGTGTCGACCGTGACGTCGTAGTCGCAAAACGTATGGACGACATCGACCAGCCCCCGCGCGCGGCCCAGTACGCGGTCGCCGCGGGCGCGCTCGCGGGCCTCCAGGACATCGAGCGGGCAGGTGACGCCGACCGTGAAGACATCCAGTCCCGAGGCGGCGCGGCGCCAGCTGTCGTACATCGCAGGGTCATGCAGCACGTGGTCGAAGATGACGGCATTGCCGCTGTCGACCAGGGCGCGCACGGCCGGCGCCATCGAGTCGATCAGCCGGCGGAACACCGGGCCGAACTTTGCGAAGACCGCGACCGGCGCCCCCGGCGGCGATGTCGTGACCATCTCGACGCCGAGCGCGGTGAAGCGATCGCGCTCCGCCTGTCGGCCGGTATCGGCGCCGCGGTAGTAGCGGGGCGCCGCCATGAAGATGAAATCGTCGAAGCCGGCGACGAGATAGGGCTGCGGGGTCTTCGCCTGCAGCGCCCGGCAAAGCGTCGTCTTGCCGGCGCTCGACGGGCCGTTGACGAGGATGAGGTCGGGCCAGCGCTTCAGAGGTGCGGTCTCGTGCGGACGGGACGGGCCGACAGCACCGCGAGCAGTGCAAGCAGGGCGGGCAGGCCCTGGATGTAGAGGATCGACATCTTGGCGGTGAGGCCACCGTAGACACCGGCAACGATCACGCAGCCAAGGAAGAACACTTTTACGTCGCGGCGGCCGCTCACCAGCCCCCAGAGCAGGCCGGCGGCGAGGAAGCCGTTATACAGGCCCTGGTTGGCGGCGAGGATGGCGGAGGAGGCCGACACTTCGGGCGTCATGCTGAAGATTTCCCGGCCGATCGGGTGGTTCCAGTAGAACATCTCCAGGACCAGGAAGCCGACATGGATCAGGGCGACAAAGAATATCAACAGTAACGAGATCATCCGCATCGATCGTATCCCCCCCGGGCTTCGGGGCGAGCCTAGCACGGCTTGTCAGGCCCGGCGCATCGCCCGTTCGCGCAGCCCCCAGGCGCGGGCCAGCCGCGTCGCGCGGTCTTCGTCCCGGGTGAACAGATCGGGGCCGCCGCGCCCGGCCCGGGCCAGCAGCGTCTCCTCGAGTTCGGTGTGCGTGCGGGTGCCACCGTCGGCCAGCAGGTGCTCTATCGGCACGCCGCGCTCGGCCAGGCGCCGCGACACCAGCACGGTGCGGTGACAGTCAAGCGGTTCCTTCTCGGCGCACATCAGGCAAACGGTGGAGCCGCCGGCACGCGCCGTCAGGCGGGCAAGGGCGTCGGCGAAGTCGGGTCGGGCGGCGAGATCGTCGTAGCTGCCGCCGCTCCGGGGTTTGCCACCCAGCGCCGCGCCCTCGTGCAGATAGTCGATGCCCGCCTCGGCCAGCACCTTCGCCAGCCGGTCCTTGCCAAACTGCGGGAAGCGGCGCGACCAGGGCGTGGACCGGACATCGACCAGCACTTTTACGCCACCCGCGCGCAGCAGATCGACGAAGCGTTCGATCGGATGGTTTGAATGGCCGATGGTCTTGATCGGGTTCATGACGGCAGCCGGCGCACGAGATTGATGAAGGCGAGAGTTGCCGCTGAGCGCTCATCGCGGCGGCAGGCGAGGTTGAGCGGTACTTTCAGCGCCGGCCGCCCCTTCAGCATGCGGTAGGTGACACCTTCCAGCGGCAACCGGCTCAAGGACGCCGGCACGATGGTGATGCCGAGGCCCGCCGCCACGAGGTTGAGGGTCGAGACGATGCGCGGCGCCTCCTGGCCGACATGCGGGCTGAAACCCGCCTGGGCGCAGGCCGCGATGATGACATCGTAGAGGCCGCGCCCGTCCGGCCGGCGGTAGAGGATGAAGGTCTCGTTGGCGAGATCCTTCAGCGTGAGATCGCGCCGGTGCGCGAGCTTGTGGCGCGAGGGAAGGGCTGCCGCCATGTCCTCCTGCAGCAGGGCGTGGACGGTGAGGCCTTCGGGATCGACCAGGCCGGAGCGGATGAAGGCGACGTCGAGCCGCTCCTCGCGCAGGCCGCCCAGGAGATCGCCCGAGCTGCTTTCCTCGAGCACGAAGGAGACGTCCGGCCGCGTGAGCCGGAACTCGCGGATGGCGCGCGCCACCAGCGGATGGAACGGCGCCGAGGTGGTGAAGCCCACGGCGATGCGGCCGGTCTCGCCGCGTGCCGTGCGCCGGGCCCGCGCCGCGGCGCGATCGACCGCGGCCAGCACCGCCTCGGCGTCGACCAGGAACGAGCGGCCGGCATCTGTCAGCGCCACGCCGCGCGGATGGCGGACGAACAGGGCGGCGTCGATCTCGCTCTCCAGGGCGCGGATCTGCTGGCTGAGCGGCGGCTGCTGCATGTGGAGCTTCTCGGCCGCGCGCGTGATGTGGCCTTCGTGGGCCACGGCGACGAAGTAGCGGAGGTGGCGCAGTTCCATACGACATATGTAATGAATATGGCAAAGCTATTTAACATATATTTGAACACTGCGACAGCCGGCCCTAGCGTCTGCCGAGATTTCGCGGGGGTAAGCATGACGGCGTTGATGGCGGCTTCGCTCAGCCTGCTGATGATCGGCACGGCCTTTTTGTCGGGCATTTTCGGCATGGCGGGCGGGCTGATCCTGATCGGCGTCCTGCTGTTCATCTTCCCGCTGCCCACCGCCATGGTACTGCACGCCGTCACGCAGATGGCGTCCAACGGCTGGCGTGCGCTGCTGTGGTGGCGCCACATCGTCTGGAAGAGCACTGTTTTCTACGTCGCCGGCTGCCTGGTCTCGGTCGGGCTGTGGTCGATCACGCTCTACGTGCCCGACAAGGCGGTGGCGCTCCTGTTGCTGGGTCTCTCGCCCTTCATCATCCGCGCCATTCCCGAAAGCATCCTGCCGCGCACTTTCGGCCCCCTGCAGGTGGCGATGACCGGCCTCTTCTCGATGATGCTGATGCTGCTGACCGGCGTCACCGGTCCGCTGCTCGACACCATGTTCCTGCGCTCGGCCCTCGACCGGCGGCAGATCATCGCGACCAAGGCGGTGTGCCAGGTCTTCGGCCACGGCTTCAAGTTGCTCTACTTCGGCGTGCTGATCGCCGAGGTCGGCCAGGTCGAACCGTGGTTCCTGGCCGTCGCCATCGCCTCGTCGATGATCGGCACCTCGTTGGGCAAGCTCCTGCTCGAGAAGCTGACCGACAAGCAGTTCCGTCTGTGGTCGAACCGGCTGATCACGACGATTGCCACCTACTATGTCGGCTACGGCCTCGTCCTTCTCACGCGGATTGCCTAAGATGGCGCGTGCCCATTCCCCCCTCGCGCATTCCCTCGGGCTTTCGAGAACTCACTGAAGCGTCAGGCTTTGCCGCGGCCAATGGGCCGTGGTTCGAGAGGATCGACAACGGCCGCGCCATTCGCGGCTTCCTGCCCGGGCCGCAGCACGCCAATGCGCTCGGCATCGTACACGGCGGCATGCTGGCGGCCTTCCTCGATTCGGCCATGGGCACGGCGGTGTGGCACACGTTGCAGCGCCGCGCCGTCACACTCCGCCTCTCGATCGACTATCTCGGGCCGGGCCGGATCGGCGACTGGCTTCAGGCCGAAGGCGAAGTCGTCGGTCACGACGAACATATGGTGCAGGTGAGGGGCCGGCTCTATGGTCCGCGCCACGACGTGCTGGCGGGGCTGGGCGTCTTCTCGCTGCTGAGCCGCCATCGACAACTAAAAGCCCGGAGCTAGCGCTTGCCGAGTGATGATCCGCCAACCGGCTTCCGCAAGGTCGATTTCGACCGCGACCGTCCCGAGCCGACCTTCAACAGCCATATCGGCAATCTGTATGTGAAGCGCGGCGAGAAGGGCACGCGCGACGAGTTCGTCATGGGCTTTCGCGTGCATCAACACATGTGCAACCCCGCCGGTGGGCTGCATGGCGGCATGATGATGACGGTGGCCGATCTGGTGGGCGCCATGGGCGGCGGCACGCTGGCCGGCCTGCGCAAGTTCCTGCCGACCGTGAACATGACCTTCGACTTCGTGGCGCCGGCCAAGGTCGGCGACTGGGTCGAGGGAAGGCCTGAGTTGGTGCGCGCTACCCGCTCGCTGCTGTTCACCAACATCTACCTGACGGTGGGCGAGGAGAAGATCCTGCGCGCCTCTTCGATCTGCAAGATCCCGTCGGGCGACGGTCTCGCCTTCGGCAAGGCCAAGCTGGTGCGCGAGGATGCCAAGCCCTAACCCGCCCGCCCCGCCAAAAGCCGTGCTGTTCGACCTGCTGACGGCGCTCCTCGATTCCTGGAGTCTGTGGACCAGGGTGGCCGGCTCCGAGGCTGCCGGTCGCGTCTGGCGTGCCGAGTATCTGCGGCTGACCTACGGCTGCGGCGCCTACGTGCCCTATGAGGATCTCGTGCGTACGGCGGCGCGCACGACGGGACTGCCGGAGAAGGTCGCCGACGCGCTGGAAACGCGATGGCACGAGCTGCCGGTGTGGAACGGCGCACAGGCCGCGCTCGATGCGCTAAAAGGCCGGACGAAGCTTGCCGTGGTGACCAACTGCTCGGTTCGGCTGGGCATACAGGCGTCGGAGCGTTTGAAAATGCGTTGGGACTGTGTCGTCACGGCCGAAGAGGCGGGTTTCTACAAGCCCGACCCGCGGCCCTATCGCCTGGCGCTGGCGAAGCTTGGAATCGAGGCCCGGGACGCTGCGTTCGTGGCGGGCTCCGGCTACGATCTTTTCGGCACATCAGCCGTTGGGCTGCGCACCTACTGGCACAACAGGGTCGGTCTTGCGCGTCCCGACGGTGCGCCCCAGGCCGCCCTCGAACGGCCGACCTTGGGAGGTCTTCTGCCCTGGCTCGAAGGACATCCGACGTGAAGCTGACGGACATCGAGACTCCTGCTGCGCTGATCGACGAGAGGCGCATGGAGGCCAACATCCGCCGCATGCAGGAGCGCATGACTGCCCTAGGCGTGCGTCTGCGTCCCCATGTGAAGACATCGAAGTGCATCGAGGTCGCGCGACGGCAGCAGGAAGCGGGGGCCAGCGGCATCACGGTCTCGACCCTGAAGGAGGCGGAGCAGTTCTTTGCCGCGGGCTTCGCCGACATTCTCTATGCCGTCTGCATCTCGCCCGACAAGCTCGACCGTGCGCTGGCACTCTGCCGGCAGGGCTGTGCGCTCACGCTGCTGGTCGACTCGGTCGCCGCGGCGCAAGCCGTCGTCGCCAAGGGGCACCCTTTCGAGGTGATGATCGAAATCGATTCCGACGGGCATCGCTCCGGCGTGCAGCCCGAGGACGCGGTGCTGATCGACATCGGCAAGGTGCTGCACGAGGGCGGCGCGAAGCTAAAAGGCGTGTTGACGCATGCCGGCAGCTCCTACGACCTCGACACGCCCGAAGCGCTGCAGAAACTCGCCGAGCAGGAGCGCCGTCTTTCGGTGCGCGCGGCGGAGTGCCTGCGGGCAGCCGGCTTGCCCTGTCCCGAGGTGAGCGTCGGCTCCACGCCCACGGCGCTCTCGGCGCAAGGCCTCGACGGTGTCACAGAGGTGCGGGCTGGCGTCTATGTCTTCTTCGATCTGGTGATGGCCAACATCGGCGTCTGCACGCCCGAGAACGTGGCGCTCTCGGTACTGACGACGGTGATCGGCCACCAGCCCGAAAAGGGCTGGGTGATCGTCGACGCCGGCTGGATGGCGATGAGCCGTGACCGCGGCACGCAGCGCCAGACGACCGACTACGGCTACGGCATCGTCTGCGATGCCGAAGGTCGCGCGATCGAGGGGCTCCTTGTCACCGCGGCCAACCAGGAGCACGGCATCATCTCGCGCCGCGACGGCAAGGCGGACCCAGGCCTCGTCGAACGCTTCCCGATCGGCACGAAGCTGCGCGTGCTCCCCAACCATGCCTGCGCCACCGGCGCGCAATATCCCGACTATCATCTCGTGACGGCCAAGGGCGCGACCTTTGTATGGCCGCGCTTCCATGGTTGGTAAAGCGCCCTAGACCGCTGCGCCGAAGTCGCGCGCGAGCGCGCGACGGCCAGAGTCGGTGAGGCGCACGGTGCGGCCGCGGCGCAGTTTCTCGGCCCAACCCTTCTTGAAGAAAGTGTCGGCGATGGCCGAGCCCAGCGCACCGGAGATGTGCGGCCGGCGTTCGCTCCAGTCGAGGCACTGGCGCGCGAAGTGGCGCGTGGTCGCCTGGCGCGCGCTGCCGAGATCGACGCCGACCCGGGCGCAGAAAAGCTCGCCCGATGGTGTCAGCTTCCAGTCGTGCGATCCCTTGGGTTCGAGATGGCCGTGTTGCGTGAGCGAATCGGTCACCGCGATGCCGACCTGGCCCGCGAGATGGTCGTAGCAGGTGCGGCAGAAGCGGAGGTCGGGATCGCGCCGCCACGCCGCCGATTGGGAAGCGGGCGGGGCACGCGTGCCGGCCAGCGCCATCAGCGATTCGATGGCGTGCGCCACGTCGCCCGATGCCAGGCGATAGAAGCGGTTGCGGCCCTGGGCGCGGGCGGCCAGCAGATTGGCCTCGGTCATGCGGCCGAGATGGCCCGACGCCGTCTGGGCGGTGACGCCAGCGGCCAGTGCCAAATCTGAGGCGGTATGGGCGCGGCCATCCATCAAGAGCGACAACATGGCGGCGCGCGCCGGGTCGCCCATCAGGGCGGCGACTTCGGAAAGGGCGTTCACGGTGGTCATGGCGGGAATTTACGCCCGCCCCGCGGCGGCTTCTACGGTCAATGGTTCGGCGAAGGCCGAACTATGACCCCCTCCGGCCTGCGGCCACCTCCCCCGAAACGGGGGAGGTGCCCCGAAGGGGCGGAGGGGGGTCAGCGCCACTTCGGGTTGGCGATGGCGATCTTGTCGGCGATGGTGGCGTCGAGATGGGTCATCAGGGTGGCGTCGCGTTCGTCGCGCTGGCCGGTGCGGAGCTGGCGGGCGAGCTCGCGGTTGAGTTCGTCGAGCGTGCCGTCGCGGCCCAACAGTTTTGCGAGCCGCGCCTGCTCGGCGGCATCGGCGTCGGGGCCGAGGCGCGCCTCGCGCTCGAGGATGGCCAGCGAATTCACCGCCACGCGCATCTGGAAACCGAGCCGCGGTTCGGCCTTGTCGAGGGCGGGGGTTGCCTCCTCGCGCAGGAAGTCGGCGATGGCGGCCAGCAGTTCCGAGGCAGTGGGACGATCCTGTGCCATATCAGGCCTTCAACAGTTGCAGCAGATCGACTTCGGTCTCGACGGCGCGGCGGCCGATCGAGGCCAATTCCATCGACTTGATCGCGCCAGAGAGATGCCGCCACGCCTGATTGTGGCAGATGATGCCCCAGCGCACCGTGCCGAACACCTCCCACCAATGCGCGCGCGCCGGATCGATTTTGATGCCGCCCGCCCGTTCGTAGGCCTGCCACAGTTCCTCGCGGCTGCCGAAGCCGCCCGCCGGCTTGTCGACGGCGCCGAAGCGCCAGCTTTTTACACAGAGCCAGCCCAGGTCTTCGATGGGATCGCCGAGATGCGCACCTTCCCAGTCGAGGATCGCGGTCACGCCGGTTTCGTCGGCGAGATAATTGCCGGTGCGATAGTCGCCGTGGACGAGCACCGGCTTGGCGGTCGGCGCGGGCTTGCGCCGATCGAGCCAGGCGAGCGCCAGCTCGAACACCGGCTGCGGCCGGTCGAGCAGGTCGAGGGCGCGGCGCTGGCCTGCGATGTGGTCGGCCGCCTCGCGATGCACGAGCGGCGGCAGGCCGCCCGGCGGCACGGCATGGATGCGCGCCAGGATCTCGCCGAGCTGGCCCGCGATCTTTTTCCGCGCGCCTTCGTAGGGGGCGTCGCGGAGCAGCTTGCGGGCGATCGCCGTGCCACCGATCCGGCGCATGACATAGGCCTCGCCCAGGCCGTCACCGGGCGCGAGCTCGAACAGCACTTCCGGGGCGCGGACGCCGGCCTGGAAGGCGGCGCCGAGGACGCGAAACTCGGTGGCGCGGTCGATCGAGACCGAACGGTCACTCTCGGCCTTGCTTCGGGGCGCGCCCAAGGTCGGCGGATCGCGGCGCAGGATCAACTCGTGGCGGGTGTCACCGACGATGGCGTCGAAGCTCCAGGTCTGGCGCGAGGCGCCGCCTGATTCTCGGCCGAGCTTCTCGATGGTCGCCGTGCCGCCGAAATGACGGCTGGCCGCCCGGGCCAGGACTGAGGCGACATTTTCTGCTTCGTCAGACGTGTGAACGGTCATTTACCGGACTGTGGCACAGGCCCCGCAGCGTGGTAAGAGGGCGACCCTCACGCGGGGAGAATCAAGACTTTGGCGCAGTCCCTTTCGGCCATGAACGGCCTCTATCTCGAAGACCTCAAGGTCGGCATGTCGGCGATGTTCGGCAAGACCGTGACCGAGGCCGACATCGCGGGCTTTGCCGGCGTCTCGGGAGACACCAACCCGATCCATCTCCATGACGGCTTCGCCCGCACCACGCGCTTCGGCCAGCGCATCGCCCACGGCATGCTGAGCGGCAGCTTCATCTCGACGGTGATCGGCACCAAGCTACCGGGCCCCGGCGCGGTCTATATCTCCCAGACCATGAACTTCCTGGCGCCGGTGCTGATCGGCGAGACCATCACCGCCGTTGCCACCATCACCGCCATCGACGAGAAGCGCCGGCGCGTCACGCTGCAGACCCAGTGCTTCAATGGCGAGAAGGTCGTGATCGACGGCGAGGCGACGGTACTGGTGCCGCGGCGCGACGTGGCGTGACCCTGCACATGAATTCGATTCCGGTCTTCGACGATTGGCGGCAGGCACCTGTTGCCTGGAAGGGCGGCGCGGTGGCGCTCGGCAATTTCGACGGTGTGCATCGCGGGCACCAGGCGCTGCTGGCCGACGCCGGCAAGCACGCGAAGACGCTCGGCGCGCCGCTGGTGGCGCTCACCTTCGAGCCGCATCCGCGCGGCTTCTTCGTGCCTGACACCGGGCCGTTCCGCCTCACTCTGCCGCCGGCCAAGCTCCGGTTGCTGGCGCAGTACGGCGTGCAGGCCGTGCTCGCGCAACGCTTCGACGCGGGGTTTGCCGCTCTCTCGGCCGATGCCTTCATCGAGGACGTGCTTCTGAAGGGGCTGGGCGCACGCCATGTCGTGTGCGGCTACGACTTCACCTTCGGGGCGCGCCGCGGCGGCAACGTCGAGCGCCTGCGGACCGAGGGCAAGGCGCGCCGCTTCGGCGTCACCGTGCTCGAGCCTGTCATGCGCGAGGGCGAGATCTATTCCTCGACCCGCATTCGCGAGGCGCTGCGCGCCGGCATGGCGAAGGAGGCGGCCGAGCTGCTGGGTCATGCCTGGGAGATCGAGGGCGTGGTGGAATTGGGCGACCAGCGCGGTCGCACGATCGGCTTTCCGACCGCCAATGTGGCGCTGGGCGAGCATCTCCGGCCACGCTTCGGCGTCTATGCCGTGCGCGCCCTGGTCGATGGCGAATGGCGCGAGGCTGTCGCCAACCTTGGCCGGCGTCCAACCTTCGGCAAGCTCAAGGAGAATTTCGAGGTCCACCTGTTCGATTTCGCGGGCGACCTCTACGGCAAGGTTTTGCGCGTGGCGCTGGTCGACTTCATCCGGCCGGAGATGAAGTTCGCCGGCCTCGACCAGCTCAAGGCGCAGATTGCGGCCGATGGGCAGGCAGCAAAGGCCATTCTAGCGGCTCCTTGACCCCCCCGACCCCCGTCCCTAGATTGCCGGCCCTATGTTTATCGGGGCCCCCCAGGAGCGAATTATCCGCCCGGTCCGCTGACCGCGGCCGGGTCGTCCCGTCTGTTTGGCTGCCGTTCTGGCCGCCACCCATCGCTCCTTTCGCACCGAGTTTCTTGTGACAACTGACTATAAATCCAGCGTTTTCCTGCCCAAGACCGACTTCCCCATGCGCGGCGGCCTTCCCAAGAAGGAGCCGGAGCTGCTGAAGCGCTGGGCCGACATGAAGCTGTGGGACCGCCTGCGCGCCGAGAGCAAGGGCCGGCCCAAGTTCGTCCTGCACGACGGCCCGCCCTACGCCAACGGCAACCTCCATATCGGCCACGCGCTCAACAAGATCCTGAAGGACCTGGTGAGCCGCACCCAGCAGATGCTGGGCAAGGACAGCCACTACGTGCCGGGCTGGGACTGCCATGGCCTGCCGATCGAATGGAAGATCGAGGAGGAGTACCGCGCCAAGAAGCAGGACAAGGACCAGGTGCCGGTGGTCGAGTTCCGCCGTCAGTGCCGCGCCTTCGCCGATCACTGGATCGGCGTGCAGCGCGAGGAGTTCAAGCGCCTGGGTGTCGATGGCGACTGGGACAACTACTACTCGACGATGAAGTACGAGTCCGAGGCCACCATCGTGGCCGAGCTCGGCAAGTTCGTCATGAATGGCGGGCTCTACAAGGGTTCCAAGGCGGTGCTGTGGTCGGTCGTCGAGAAGACCGCGCTGGCCGAGGCCGAGATCGAGTATCACGACCATGTCTCCGACACGATCCACGTCGGCTTCCCGGTGCTGAAATCAGCCGGCGGCAAGCTCGACGGCAGCTCGATCATGATCTGGACGACGACGCCCTGGACCATCCCGGGCAACCGCGCGCTCGCCTACGGGCCCGAGATCGCCTACGCCCTGGTCGAGGTCGACGCCGTGGCCGAGGGCAGCAAGGCCCGGGTCGGCGACAAGATGGTGCTGGCCAAGGATCTGGTCGCCGCAACCGCCGAAGCGGGCAAGTTCACGGCCAAGGTTCTGGCCGATGTGACCGCGGCCGATCTCGAGGGCCTGGTCGCCGCTCACCCGTTGCGCGGCCAGGGCTACGAGTTCGACGTGCGTCTTCTGGCCGGCAGCTTCGTCACCGCCGATGCCGGCACCGGCTTCGTGCACATCGCGCCGGGCCACGGCGCCGACGACTATGAGCTGGGCGTGGCCAACGGCGTCGAAGTGCCGGACACGGTTTCGGAGGACGGCTCCTACTATCCGCACGTGCCGCTGTTCGCCGGCAAGCGCGTCTACACGCCCGAGGGCAAGAAAGGCGACGCCAACCGTACGGTGATCGCGGCCCTCGATGCCGCCGCCAAGCTTCTGGCCTCGGGTCGCATCACGCATTCGTATCCGCATTCCTGGCGGTCCAAGGCACCGGTGATCTTCCGCAATGCGCCGCAGTGGTTCATCGCCATGGACAAGCCGATCGCCGAGATCGGTGGCACCTTGCGCGAGAAGGCCCTGGCGGCGATCGATGCGACACGTTTCGTGCCGCCGGCCGGCTACAACCGGCTACGCAGCATGATCGAGACGCGGCCTGACTGGTGCGTGTCGCGCCAGCGCGCCTGGGGCGTGCCGATCGCGGTCTATGTGAACAAGGCGACCGGCGAGCCGCTGCGCGATCCCGAGGTGATGGGACGCATCGTCGAAGCCTTCAAGGCCGAGGGCGCCGATGCCTGGTTCGCGAGCCCGCCCGAGCGCTTCCTCGGCAACAAGTACAATGCCCAGGATTTCGAGCAGGTCACCGACATCCTCGACGTCTGGTTCGACTCCGGTTGCACCCATGCCTTCACGCTCGAAGGCAATCCCGATCTCAAGTGGCCGGCCGACCTCTATCTCGAGGGCTCCGACCAGCATCGCGGCTGGTTCCATTCCTCGCTGCTGGAAAGCTGCGGCACGAGGGGCCGCGCGCCCTACGACGGCGTGCTGACGCACGGCTTCACGCTCGACGAGCAGGGCCGCAAGATGTCGAAGTCGCTGGGCAACATCACCGCCCCGCAGTCGGTCTGCGACCAGTACGGCGCCGATATCCTGCGCCTGTGGGTGGTCGGTACCGACTATACCGAGGACCAGCGCATCGGCCCGGAGATCCTGAAGCACCAGGCCGAGGCCTATCGCCGGCTGCGCAACACGCTCCGCTACCTGCTCGGCAGTCTCGACGGTTACAGCGCCGCCGAAACGGCGGCCTACGCCGACATGCCCGAACTCGAGCGCTGGGTGCTCCATCGCCTGGCCGAACTCGATGGGCTGATGCGGCGCGCGGTCGACGATTTCGACTTCCACACCATCGCGACCGAGTTGCACAATTTCTGCGCCGTCGATCTGTCGGCGTTCTATTTCGACATCCGCAAGGATGCGATCTACTGCGACGCTGCCACCTCGCCGCGCCGGCGCGCAGCGCGGACAGTCATGGCCGAGATCTTCTCGTTCCTGACCGTCTGGCTGGCCCCCATCACCTGCTTCACGGCGGAAGAGGCCTGGCTCGCCCGGCCGCAGGACGTGCCGGACGGCAAGGCCGATTCGGTGCATCTGCGCGTCTATCCGACGATCCCGGCCGTCTGGCTCGATCCGGGCCTCGGCGAGAAGTGGAAGACCGTGCGTGCGCTCCGTCGCGTCGTCACCGGCGCGTTGGAGTTGGAGCGCGCCGAGAAGCGCATCGGCTCCAGCCTGCAGGCCGCCCCGCATGTCCATGCCGGTTCGGCCTTCATCGACGCGCTGAAGGGCCTCGATCTCACCGAGATCTGTATCACCTCGGGCGGCGACCTGATCGAGGTGCCCGACGGCGGTGTGCTGCCGGCGGGCGCCTTCATGCTTCCCGAGGTGGCGGGAGTGGCCGTCGTGCCGGCGCCGGCCGCCGGCGAGAAATGCGCCCGCTGCTGGCAGGTGTTGGAAGAGGTCGGCAAGTCGGCGGCTCATCCGCTGCTCTGCCAGCGCTGCGAAGGGGCGGTGACGGCATGAGGCTTTCCCGATGAGACGCCTCGAACTGCAGGCGATGGCCCTGGTCGTCGTGACCGTGGTGGTCGACCAGATCTCCAAGGAGCTTCTGCTCGGCTACCTGTTGAAAGCCGGCGCAGTGGTGTCGGTGTTCGACGGCTTCTTCCGCCTGGTCGTCGTGTGGAACAAGGGCGTGAGCTTCGGCATGCTGGGCGGCGATCGCGCCCTGCCGCCCTGGGTCCTTTCGGCGGTCGCCGTGGCGGTCTGCATCGGCCTGTTCGTCTGGCTGCGACGAACCGACCGGCGGCTCGGCGGCTGGGGCATCGGTCTTGTCATCGGAGGCGCTATCGGCAATGTTATCGACCGCGCCCGTTGGGGAGCGGTGTTTGATTTCGCCGATTTCCACATAGGCCGCTGGCATTGGCCGGCGTTCAACGTCGCCGATTCGGCGATCGTTGTCGGCGTCGGGCTGATGCTCATCGATTCTCTCGTTGGCCAAAAACAACGCGCGCCCTGATGCGGCCATGATCAGCGGACAGAAGCGGACCTTCGAAGGACGGACGATGCAACGGACCAGCATATTCCCGATAACCCTCCTGGCGCTCGGCGCCCTGGCGATGGGCGGCTGCAGCGCCTTCGAGAACCTGGGCGGCGGCAAGAAGATTTCGCCCGACGAGTTCAAGATCGTTTCCCATTCGCCGCTGACCATGCCGCCGAACGCCGAGTTGCGCCCGCCGCGACCCGGTGAGCCCAGGCCGCAGGAAGTGACGCCGGCCGAGCAGGCCCGCGAGGCCTTGGCGCCGCAGACCGCCGGGCGCGCGCAGCGCGGTGCCGGCGGCAATGCGCCGCCGAGTCCCGGCGGCGCCTCGGAGCAGGCGCTGGTGGCCAAGGCCGGCCAGGGCGGGATCGATCCCAACATCCGCAGCCGCGTGAACACCGACACGCGCACGATCAACGACAGCGACAAGAGCTTCGTCGATGCCCTGATCTTCTGGCAGGACAAGCCACCGTCGGGTGTCGTGCTCGATCCGGCCAAGGAGCAGCAGCGGTTGCGTGACGCCCAGGCGGCCGGCCAGACCCCGACGGGCGCCACGCCCACGATCACGCGACGCAAGCGCGGCCTTCTCGAAGGCATCTTCTGAGTGCGCTGACGCCCCGCCGCCGCGCCCTGCTTGGCGGCCTCGCTGCGGGCGCGGTCCTGGCGCCGGCGGTCCCGGCCCTGGCGAAGCTGTTCACTGTCGGGCGCCGTCCGGCCGAGAGCTTCACTTTGGCCAACGGCCTGCAGGTCGTCGTGCTGCCGTCCCGCCGTGCGCCGATCGTGACCCAGGTGCTGGTCTACAAGGTTGGCAGCGCCGACGAGGTATTCGGGCACACCGGCGTCGCGCATTTCCTCGAACACATGATGTTCAAGGGCACCGACCGGGTCGCCTCGGGCGAGTTCTCGCGCATCGTGTCGCGCAACGGCGGGCGCGACAACGCCTACACCACCTTCGATTCGACCGGCTACCACCAGACCGTGGCGCCCGACCGCCTCGAGCTGGTGATGCGCATGGAAGCCGATCGTATGACCGGCCTGCGCATTACCGAGAGGGAGCTGATCTCGGAGCGCCAGGTCGTGCTCGAGGAGCGCCGCTCCCGGACCGACAACGTGCCGGCTGCATTGCTCGACGAGGCAGCGCGCGAGCAGCTGTTCGGACGGCACAAGCCCTACGGCATGCCGGTCATCGGCTATGCCGACGACATCAAGAAGCTGAACATCACCGAACTGATGGCCTTCTATCGCCGCTTCTATATCCCCGGCAACGCGGTGCTGATCGTGGCCGGCGACGCCACGCCCGAGGCCGTCCGCAAGCTTGCCGAGAAGCATTATGGCCCGATCCCCGCCCGCAAGGTCGAGGCGCGGCGCAGGCCGACGCAGGGCGGCGCGGACCTGCCGCAGCGCGTGAGCCGCGCCGACGCCCGGGTCGTCGAGCCCAGCTGGTCGTGCGACTGGCTGGCGCCGTCCTACCGCGTCGGCGAAACGAAATACGCCCACGCACTCCAGGTGTTGGCGCGGCTGTTCGGCGGCAGCGAGACCAGCCGGCTGTGGCGGTCGCTGGTGATCGACTCCAAGCTCGCCCTCTCGGCGTCGGCCGGCTACAGCCCCGCCAGCCTCGGCCTTACCTCGTTCGAGATCGGCGTTCATCCGGCGCCCTCGCGCAGCGTGGCCGAGATCGAGACGGCGGTGAACCGCGAGATGAAGAAGCTGACCGATGGCGGCGTGACCGCGGACGAGGTCGAGCGGGCACAGAACCAGCTGCTCGCCGGGGCGATCTACGCCCAGGATTCCCTGGCCAGTGGCCCGCGCCTCTATGGCGCGATGCTGAGCACCGGCGGCACCATGGCCGATATCGATGCCTGGCCCGATCGCATCGCCGCCGTGACGCCGGCCGACGTGGTCGCCGCTGCCCAGCTGGTGTGGCGCGACTCAGGCGCGGTGATCTCGCTGCTGAGCCCGGCGGAAGGCAACCGATGACCCACAGCCTCCGCCGTGGCGCCTTGGCGATGCTCGCTGCCGTGCTGGCCTGGCTGCCGGCGGCTGTTGCTGAGGCCATCGACATCAAGGAAGTGACCACGCCGCTCGGCATCAAGGTCTGGCTGGTCGAAGACAAGAGCGCGCCTGTCGTGGCGCTGTCCTTTTCCTTCGCCGGTGGCACGGCTTCGGATCCGAACGGGCAGTCGGGTGTGACCAATCTCATGGCGAGGCTGCTGACCGACGGCGCCGGCCCACTCGACGCCCAGGCCTTCCGCCGCCGCCAGGAGGATGCCGCCGCCTCGCTGGGCTTCGGCGCCTCGCTCGACCGGCTGAGCGGAACGCTGCGTGTACTCTCGGCCAATCGAGACGAAGGCTTCGAGCTCTTGCGGCTGGCGCTCGTCCAGCCGCGCTTCGATGCCGACATGGTCGAACAGCGTCGCGCCCAGACCATCGCGCGCCTCAATCAGGCGGAGCAGCGGCCGCAATCGGTGGCGGGCCGCACGCTGATGACCACCCTGTTCGCGGGCCATCCCTATGCCAACGATCCCGAAGGCACGCGCGAGGATCTGAAAACGCTGACACCGGCGCGGCTCAAGCAGCGCGCCGCCACGCTGCTGGTGCGCAGCGGCCTGATCGTGTCGGCGGTCGGCGACATCGGCGAGGCCGAACTCGCCCGCCAACTCGATCGCACCTTCGGCGGCCTCGTTGTCGGCACGGTGCCACCGCTGCCGCCGGAATGGAAGCCGCCGACCAAGCCGCGCACCATCGTCGTCGAGCGGCCGGTGCCGCAAAGCACCGCGCTGATGGCCTTGCCCGGCATCGCCCGCGACGATCCCGACTGGTACTCGGCCGTGGTGATGAACCATGTCCTGGGTGGCGGCGGGCAGCAGTCCAGACTGTTCAACGAGGTGCGCGAGAAGCGCGGCCTGGCCTACGGCGTGTCGAGCGGCCTGCGCACCTACAAGCGGGCGGCCCTGCTGGTTGTCTCGACGGCGAGCGCCAACGAACGCGTCGCCGAAGCCATCCGCATCATCCGCGCCGAGCTTGCGCGCATGCGCACCGAGGGTGTCACCGAGCAGGAGCTTGCCGACGCCAAGACCTATCTCAGCGGCGCGCTGGCGCTGTCGCTCGATTCGTCGAGTTCGGTCGCGAGCCTGATGCATTCCCTGCAGGTCGACGGCCTGTCGCCCGATCACCTGGTCCGGCGCGAGGCGCTGATCGCCGCCGTCAAGCTCGACAGCGTGCGCCGGGTCGCCCGCCGCCTGCTGCGCGACGAGACGATGACGACCGTCGTCGTCGGCAAACCCGTCGGTGTCGTTTCGGATTCCAAAGAATGACCAGCTATTATCGCCACTCGATCGACGATGCCCTCGACACTTCAGTCGGCGCCAAGGGTCTTTCCCGTGCCAGTCTCGACCGCGCGATGGCCGAGCTGCGGCCGGCGCTCGACAAGATCCGCCATTGGCACGACAGCAACGAGCTGCCGTTGCTCAAGCTGCCGGCGCGTCGCGACGACCTCGTGGCGCTAAAATCCCACGCCGAACGCTTCGCCGGCTTCGAGCACGTCGTGGTCATCGGTTCAGGCGGCTCGAGCTTGAGTGGCAAGACGCTGGTGGCGTTGAAGGACCAGGGCTTCGGCCCCGCGAAGGGGCGGCCCAAGCTCTGGTTCATGGATAATGTCGATCCGGCCACCTTTGCCGCGTTGATCGAGCGGCTGCCGCTCGAGCGCACAGGGTTCATCCCGATCTCCAAGTCGGGCGGCACGCCGGAGACGATCGCGGCCTTCCTGACGCTCTCGGCGGCGCTCGAAGCCAAGGCCGGCAAGGCGGTCCTGGCCTCCAATGTGATGGCGATCACTGAAGCGACCGACAATCCGCTGCGCCGGCTTGCCACCGCCATGGGCTGCACCATCATCGAGCACGATCCGAAGATCGGCGGGCGCTACGCGTCGCTGTCGCTGGTCGGCATGCTGCCGGCGATGATCGCCGGCCTCGATTGCGCCGCGGTGCGCGAGGGGGCGGCCAGCGTGCTCGATCCGGTGTTGGCGGCCAACGACGTCGCCGGTATTGCGCCGGCGATCGGCGCCGCGCTCTCCGTCGGGTTGGCACGCGAGCGCGGCATCAACATCACGGTGCTGATGCCCTATGTCGACCGGCTCAACACCTTTGCCTACTGGTACCGGCAAATCTGGGCCGAGAGTCTCGGCAAGGACGGCAACGGCACGACGCCGGCCGTGGCGCTGGGCACCGTCGACCAGCACAGCCAGGTTCAGCTCTATCTCGGCGGTCCGGCCGACAAGCTCTTCACCTTCCTGATCCAGGATACGGCGGGCCAGGGGTCGGTGTTGCAGCCGGGCCGCGACAAGGCCCTCGACTATCTGGCCGGCCAGACCATGGGCGATCTGCTGCTGGCCGAAGCCGACGCCACGGCGACGGCGGCCACCAAGGCCGGCCGGCCGACGCGCGTCATCCGCGTCGCCGAGGTCGATGAGCGCACGATCGGCGCACTGATGATGCATTTCATCCTAGAGACGATTTTTGCCGCCCATCTCTGGAAGATCGACGCCTTCGACCAGCCCGCCGTCGAGGACGCCAAGGTTCTGACCCGCCAGTATCTTTCCTCACGGCGGCGGACGTAAGCTAGCAGCGCCATGAGCGCGCCTCTCCTCCGTCGTCTTCCCACAACCCTGGTGAATCGCATCGCCGCGGGCGAGGTCGTCGAGCGTCCGGCGAGCGCCGTTAAGGAACTGGTCGAGAACGCGATCGACGCCGGCGCGCACCGCATCGCCGTCACCCTGAAGGAAGGTGGCCGCACCTTCATTTCCGTGGTCGACGACGGCGTCGGCATGAGCGCGGAGGAACTGCAGCTCGCCGTCGAGCGCCACTGCACGTCCAAGCTGCCGGACGACGATCTCACGCACATCAACACGCTGGGCTTCCGCGGCGAAGCGCTGCCCTCGATCGCCTCGGTGAGCCGCTTTACCATTACGTCGCGGCCGGCGGGCGCCGAGTCAGCCTGGAGCCTCGAAATAGACGGCGGCGCCAAGGCCGAGCCGCGGCCCGCCGCGCATCCGGCGGGCACGCGGGTCGAGGTGCGTGATCTCTTCTTTGCCACGCCCGCGCGCCTCAAATTCCTGAAGGAGCCGCGCACCGAGTCGGGCCATGTCGCCGATGCGATGCGGCGCCTCGCGATGGCCCACCCCGTGATCGCCTTTCGCCTCGAAAGCGAGGAGCGTGCCCTGATCGATTTGGCAGCGGCCCCGCCGTCGCTGCTCGAAGACGGCGACGCCGCGCGTCTGGCGCGGCTGGGCGCCATCATGGGCCGCGAGTTCGCCGACAATGCGCTCGCCATCGATGCCAACCGCGAGGGGTTTCGCTTGAGCGGCTTCGCCGGCCTTCCGACGCTCAACCGTCCGACCGGCCAGCATCAGTATCTTTTCGTCAACGGCCGGCCGGTGCGCGACAAGCTGCTGGCCGGCGCCGTGCGCGGCGCCTACCAGGATTTCCTGGCGCGCGACCGCCATCCGATGGTGGCGCTGTTCCTCGAGGCGCCGCCCGAGATGGTCGACGTCAACGTCCACCCCGCCAAGACCGAGGTCCGCTTCCGCGACGCCGGCATCGTGCGCGGCCTGATCGTGGGCGCGCTCCGCACCGCGCTCGCCGCCGCCGGCCACCGCGCCAGCACGACCGTGTCGGATGCGGCGCTGGGCGCCTTCCGGCCGCACACCGGCTATTCCAACGCCCTGCCGCTGGGCCACAGTGGCGGTGGTTCGTTCATTCCGCGCGGTCTCGCCGAGGCGGCGGCGCAATTCATGGCCCCCCTCGATGGTCTCTCGGCGCGGGTCGAAATGCCGACCGGGGAGATCGCCAACGGCAACTATCCGCTGGGCGTGGCGCGGGCCCAGTTGCATGAAACCTACATCGTGGCCCAGACCGACCAGGGCGTGGTGATCGTCGACCAGCACGCCGCCCACGAGCGCCTGCTGCATGAGAAGCTGAAAAACCAGCTCGAGGCTGACGGCGTGAAGCGCCAGGCGCTTCTGCTGCCCGAAGTGGTCGAACTGGGCGAGGACGGTGCACGACGGCTGGCCGCCCGCGCCGCCGAACTGGCCGAGATGGGCCTGGTGCTCGAACCGTTTGGCCTCGGCGCCGTCGTGGTGCGCGAGACGCCGGCGGTGTTGGGCGAGGTCGACCTCCAGGGACTCGTGCGTGACCTGGCCGACGAGTTGGCCGAGATGGGCGATCATCTCGCGCTCAAGGAAAAGGTCGAGCAGGTCTGCGGCACGCTCGCCTGCCACACCTCGGTGCGGGCCGGTCGCCGCCTCACCGTTGAGGAAATGAACGCGCTCCTGCGCCAGATGGAAGCGACGCCGCACTCCGGACAGTGCAACCATGGCCGCCCGACCTATGTCGAACTCAAGCTGGCCGACATCGAGCGGCTGTTCGGAAGGCGATGAACAAGTTCCTGATCCTGCTGCTTTTCCTGGGCGCCGCCGCGTCGGCGAGCGCCCAGACCCGCGCCCCGGCGCCTGCTTCGGCCGCGCCGCCGGCCAACCCCACGCCGGCACAGGCCTCGCCGCTGGACGGCGAATGGAAGGGCACCAGCGACGGCGGCTCGTGCAACGCGCCGCTCGAATACCAGCTCACCATCGAATCCGGCTTCGTCGACGGCTCGGCCTATGACACCACCGCGCGCGGGCCGGTGCCCAATCCGAGCAAGGCCGCCCCGCCGCCGCCCGGCCCGGGCCTGTGGCAGATCCACGGCGTGGCTAGGAGCGGCGGCACCTTCACTCTTCTGAGCGTCGCGTCGGTCAAGGGCACCGAGCATCGCCGCATACAGCTCACCGCCCGCAGCGACGGCGGGGGCCTCGTTGTCACGGAGAACGGCGGGTGCCGCCGCACGGCCCGCCTGGCGCGCGGCTGAGGCCTAGTCGAACACCGCCTCGATTCGCTCCTCGCGGCCGGCAAGCAAGCGGAAGAAAGCGTCCTGCGGCTTTTCCAGTACGAACATGGCGCGCGCATCGAGGCCGAGGTTGAGGCCGCGCACCACCGCACCGCTGACGCCGTGGCCCACAATCACAGTCCGCGTCTGCGACGCCACGATGTCGGCCAGTACCCCGGCCGAGCGCCGGCGCAATTCGAAATGCGTCTCGCCGCCGGGCGGGCTGAAGCCATGGGGGTCGGCACGCCAGTCAGCCAATGCCGTCGGATGCGTGACCTCGATTTCTTTCCAGCTGAATCCTTCCCACTCGCCATAGCCGAGTTCGGCCAGCCGCGGATCGTCGCGCCACCGCGAGGGATCGAGTCCCAGTTCGTGACCGACGATTTCGGAGGTCTCGCGCACTCGGCCAAGCGGGCTGCGCAGGAAAATCGTCGAGCCAGCCTCGCGGGCGAGTTCGGCCTTGAGCGCACGGCCCATGGCGCGCGCTTGTGCACGGCCGCGCTCGGTGAGATCGGAGTTCTTGGTGCCCTGCATGCGCCGCTCGGTGTTCCATGCCGTCTCGCCGTGGCGCAGCATGTAGAGCGGGACGACGAGGCCGGGCGTCGCCGTCATGTCCGGCGCAGGATCACGATCTTGGCCGCGCCATAGCGGCGCTCGTCGATCTGCTCGAAGCCCTGTGGCGGCACGATGTCCTCGTTGTGGGCGAGCTCGACCGTGACGATCGCGCCGGCCGCCAGCCAACCGGCCTCGGCCAGCGCCGCCAGCGCCGGCGCCGCCAGGCCGCTGCGGTAGGGCGGATCGAGGAAGACGAGATCGCAGAACTCGCGGGCTGGCGGCGGGCGGGTGGCGTCGGCGCGCACCACCTTGGCCGCGGCCACTTCGCCCAACAGGCGCAGGTTCTCGCCGATCAGCTTGATCGACCGCGCATCGTTGTCGAGGAATGTCGCATGGGCGGCGCCGCGCGACAGCGCCTCCAGCCCCAGTGCGCCAGAGCCGGCAAAGGCGTCGAGTACGTGGGCGTCGATCAGCGGCGAGGTGCCATCCTCGTGCCAGCTCGCGTGGGCCAGGATGTTGAACAGCGCCTCGCGGGCCCGGCTCGATGTCGGGCGCACGTTCTGGCCCTCGGGCGCCTCGAGCGCCCGGCCGCGGTGCTTGCCGCCGATGATCTTCAGCATCAGCGGCCACGCGGTTTGGGTTTCGCCCAGCCCTGCTTGCGCGGCTGCCGCTTGACGCCCAGCAGGCTTTCCAGCGCTTGCGTCGGAATTTCCTCGACGTGACCGCGTTCCAGCTCGCCAAGATGAAACGGCCCGAAGGCCACGCGGATCAGGCGCACGACCGGGAGGTCGAGATGGGCCAGCACGCGGCGGACCTCGCGGTTCTTGCCTTCGGCCAGCGCGATGTCGAGCCAGGCGTTGGAACGCTGCTGGCGGTCCATGCTGGCCTCGATGGCGCCGTAGCGCACGCCCTCGATGGTGACGCCGTTGGCCAGCGCGGCCAGGCGCGCCTCGTCGACCGTGCCATGCACGCGCGCCCGGTAGCGCCGGGTCCAGCCATTGGCCGGCAATTCGAGGCGGCGGGCGAGGCCGCCGTCGTTGGTGAGCAGCAGCAGCCCTTCCGACATGAAATCGAGCCGGCCGACGGTGACGACGCGCGGCATGCCCTTGGGCAGCGAGTCGAAGATCGTGCGCCGGCCCTCGGGATCGCGTGCCGTCACCATCTCGCTGGGAGGCTTGTGATAGCGCCACAGCCGGGCTCGGTCGGCCTGGGGCAGGGGCTTGCCGTCGACCTCGATCACACTCTGGTCGGTGACATTCAAGGCGGGCGAGGCCAGGACCTGGCCGTCGACTTTGACGCGGCCGGCCTCGATCCAGCGCTCGGCATCGCGGCGCGAGCAGAGGCCGGCCCGCGCCAGCCGCTTGGCAATTCTCTCCTGTTCGCTCACTTGGTGGCCGCCGCTCCCAGGAAGGCGCGGAAGAGCTTCGCGTCGCCCTCGGAGATCAGGAACTCCGGATGCCACTGCACGCCGATGCAGAAGCGGTAGCGCGGCGCCTCGATGCCTTCGATGACGCCGTCGGGGGCGGTGGCATTCACCACCACGCCGTCGGGCGCATCGGCCGCCGCCTGGTGATGGGCGCTGTTCACCGGCAGCTCGTCGGCGCCCACGATGCCGTGCAGTTGCGTGCCGCGCGCCACCTTGACCAGGTGACCCGCTTCGTCGCGCGGGTTGGGCTGCTCGTGGGCAAGAGGGTCAGCGATCGAATCGGGAATGTGCTGGATCAGCTTGCCGCCCAGCACGACGTGCAGCAGCTGCTGGCCGCCGCAGATGCCCAGGACCGGCTTGTTCTGGTCAAGCGCGCCTTGCGTCACGGCAAACTCGAAGGCGGTGCGGCGGTCCTTGGTGATCACCGTGGCGTGGCGCGCGCCGCCGCCATAGTAGGAGGGGTCGACGTCAAAGGCGCCGCCGGTCACCACCAGCGCATCGATGCGCTCGAGATAGTCGGCGACCCGGTCGGGCTCGTGCGGCAGGGCGACGGCCAGCCCACCCGCCGCGTCGATTGCGGCGAGGTAGTTCTGCCGGAGCGCATACCAGGGGAACTTGGAGTAACCGCCGGGCTTTTCAGCATCCAGGGTCACGCCGATCAGGGGACGGGGCATGGCGCTACTTTAGCACAAGACTCACGCCTTGGCCGTGATGTTCCTCGGCACGTCCTTGAAGGGTTTGGTGGTATCGACGCTTGGCTCCTTGGGCATCTTGAGGACGCGTTCGGAGATGATGTTGCGCTGGATCTCGTCGGTGCCGCCGGCGATCGAGGTCGCTGGCACCGACACCAGGATCTCGGCGATCACGCCCTCCATCGGACTGTCGGCGCCGCTCAGCAGCGCATCCGCGCCGGTGATATAGGTGTGCACACGCGCCGCCTGCCGCGCGACGTGGCTCGACGCCAGCTTGCCGAGCGAGCCTTCCGGGCCCTGAGGCTTGCCCTGGTTCTGCGCCGCCCGCGCCCGCCGCGCCGTCCATTCGGCCGACTTGGACATGATCAGGAGCTTGGCGATCTCCTGGCGCACCACCGGGTCGGCGATCTTGCCGGTCTCCTTCGCCCGCTTCATCACGAGGTCGACGCGGCCGGCGCGCTGCGGATACCACTTGTAGGGCTCCATCGTGGTGGCGATCTCGGCCTTCTCTTCTTCGTAGATGCGGCCCTTGCGGTTGGAGGCCTGTGCCCACGTCCGCAGGCCGTCGGCGCCGCGCCGCTCGTGCATCAGGGTCGTGGTCGCCACCGTCCAGCCGTCGCCCACGTCGCAGATCATCATCTCGGGCTCGACCTCGGCGTCGGTGAAGAACACCTGGTTGAACGAGGCATGGCCGTTCATCTGGCGCAGCGGATGCACTTGCACGCCGGGCTGCTTCATATCCAGCACGAAGTAGGCGAGGCCCTTGTGCTTGACCGCGTCCCAGTTGGCGCGGGCCAGCAGCAGACCCCAATGCGCCTTGTGGGCGCTCGTGGTCCATACCTTCTGGCCGTTGATCACCCACTTGTTGCCCTTCTTGTCGGCGCGCGTGACCGCGCCCGCCATGTCGGAGCCCGAGCCCGGCTCGCTGAAGAGCTGGCACCAGGTGTCCTCGCCGGTGAGGATGCGGCGCAGGAACTTCTGCTTATGGAAGTCCGTGCCGTGGTCGAGGATGGTCGCGGCGGCAAGCGTGCGAATGCCCGCGCGCGCCACCGTAATGGCGCCCACCTTGGCGAACTCGTCGTCGATCGGCGTGTTGAACTTCACCGGCAAGCCGCGACCGTGCCACTCCTTCGGGTAGTGCGGCGCACCCCAGCCCGACTCGACCAGCTTGTTGCGCCACTCAAGCAACGAGAGCTCGGGATCCCAGTTGGCTTTGAGCCAGGCGCGGACGTCGGCGCGGGCTTGCTCCTCGGTGAGGTCGCTTTCCATGATGTCGCTCATGTGCCGGCTCCCCAATTCTGCATCATCGTCTCGCGATGCTGGTTGGCATCGCCGAACAGGATCTCGCTCGACTTGGCGCGCTTGAACCAGAGATGCGTGTCGTTGTCCCAGGTGAAGCCGATGCCGCCATGCATCTGCACGGCATGGATCGCCGTCTGCAGGTAGGCCTCCGAGGCCGAGGCCTTGGCGAGCGAGGCAAGCATCGGCACTTCGGGATCGCTCTCATCGAGCGCCGCGGCGGCGTAGTAGGCCGCCGACTTGGCGAGCTCGACATCGACCAGCATGTCGGCCGCCTTGTGCTTCATCGTCTGGAAGGAGGCGAGTGCCCTGCCAAACTGCATGCGCATCTGCACGTAGGCGAGCGCATCCTCGCGCAGCCGTTCGGCGCCGCCCACCATCTCGTTGGCGAGGCAGACGATCACCTGTTGCAGCGTCTTGGCGAAGGGCGCGGCGGCCTTGCCCTCGGCGCCGAGCAGCTTGGCCTCGACGCCCTTGAAGGTGAGGCGGGCGAGCTTTCGGGTCTCGTCCATGGTCTTGAGCAGCCGGCGCTCCAGCCCCGCGGCCGTGCCGTCGACGGTGAAGAAGGAGAGACCTTCCTCGCCCTTGCTGCCGGGCTTGCGCGCCAGCACCACGATGAGATCGGCGGTGTGGCCGTCGAGCACGAAGCTCTTGGTGCCGTCGAGCTTGTAGCTGCCGCCCGACGCGATCGCGGTCGTGGCGACGCTGGCGGCATCGTTCAGGCCGCTGTCCTCGGAGAAAGCGAAGGTGGCGGTCACGTCGCCCGAGGCGATCTTCGGCAGCAGCGCCTTTTTCTGCTCCTCCGTGCCGGCGTTCAGGATCGCCGTGGCGGCCAGCACGGCGGTCGAGAAAAACGGCGCGCACAAGAGGCTGCGGCCCATTTCCTCCAGCACGATGCCGAGTTCGCCGCAGCCGAAGCCGGCACCGCCATAGGCCTCGGGAATGTGCACGGCGGTGAGCCCCATTTCCTGGTTGAGCTTCTTCCAGCCCTCGCGGTCGAAGCCTTGCTCGGTCGCCATCAGACGCCGCACTTCCTTGGTTGGCGACCGCGCCTCCAGCGCGCGCCGCAGGCTGGTGCGAAATTCGTCCTGCTCCGGCGTGAAGCTGAACCGCATGGCTACTCCTCCCCATATCGCGACGCTCTTCTTACCGCTATTTTCCCCCTTATGAGCGGCCCGGCAAGAACCTCCCCCATGGAACGCGCGCTGGGCGTTGCGCGCGCAGCCGCAGAGCGGGGCGAGGTTCCGATCGGCTGCGTGATCGTCGGACCGGATGGCGCGGTGCTGGCCGAAGCGGGCAACCGCACAGAAGCTGATCGCGATCCCACGGCCCATGCCGAACTGCTGGCGATCCGCGCGGCGGCCCAAAAATCCGGCTCGCCGCGGCTGGTCGGTTGCGATCTCTACGTCACCCTGGAGCCCTGCCCGATGTGTGCCCAGGCGATTTCCTTCGCGCGGCTGCGGCGCGTCTACTGGGGCGCGTCGGACCCCAAGGGCGGCGGCGTCGAGCACGGACCGCGCATCTTCGACCAGCCGACCTGCCACCACCGACCCGAGCTCTATCCGGGCGTGGGCGAGGTCGAGGCGGCGGAGTTACTGCGGGCGTTCTTCCGCGAACGTCGCTAGCTGGTGCAGGCGATCCAGCGGGCGCGCGGCCGAACAGGTCTTGATGTTGACGCCGGTCGGGCAGGAGGCCGTGCCGCCGATCTTGCAGTTGGCGGCGGCGCATTTCTTGCGGTTGTCGGCATTGTCGGCGCCGCTGTAGCGGCAGTACTGGCCGCAGCCGCTGCCCGAGGTGCAGATGTAGCAGCCGTCGGCCAGCGCCGGCAGCGTCCAGCCGATCAATATCACGAGCACCAGACTCAATCGTGTCATGTCATGGCCTCCCATTCGGCGCGTACGCCGTCGTCGATTTCCTTTGTCGATCCGCGCCGGTGTTCGAACTCGGCCGGCGCCAGTTGTGATAATGCCCAGACTGCGGCACCGCGGACCAGTGGTGAAGGATCGGCGAGCAACTGCTCGATGGCGGGGAGTGCCGTTCTTGGGGCGCCGCTGTTGCCCAGCGCATAGGCGACGTTGCGCACAAAGCGGTCGCGGCCGATGCGCTTGATGGCAGTGCCGGCAAAGCGCTGGCGGAAGGCGGCATCGTCGAGGGCGGCCAACTCAACCAGCATCGGCGCGGTGAGTTCGGGGCGCGGCAGGAAGGCTGCTTCCTGGGCGGTCTTCGCAAACTTGTTCCACGGACAGGCGGCCAGGCAGTCGTCGCAGCCATAGATGCGGTTGCCGAGGGCTGCGCGGAATTCCCGGTCGATGGCGCCTTCATGCTCGATCGTGAGGTAGGAAATGCAGCGCCGCGCGTCGAGCTTGTAGGGCGCGGGGAAGGCCGCCGTCGGGCAGGCGTCGAGGCAGGCCCGGCACTGGCCGCAATGGTCGCTCTCGCCCGCGTCGACCGGCAGTTCGGCCGACAGCAGCAGTTCGCCCAGGAACAACCAGGAGCCGAAGCGGCGCGACACCAGGTTGGTGTGCTTGCCCTGCCAGCCATGGCCGGCCGCCTGGGCCGAGGGTTTTTCCATCAGCGGCGCGGTGTCGACGAAGACCTTTATGGAGTGGCGGTAATTGTCCCAGATGAAGCGGCCCAGCGCCTTCAGTTTGGTCTTCATTACATCGTGATAGTCGCGGCCCTGGGCATAGACCGAGATCGCACCGCGCGCGGGTTCGCCCTGAAGCGTGCGCGGATCATGCGTCGGACCATAGTTCATCGCCACCGAGACGACGGTTCTTGCGCCCGGCCACAGCGTTGCGGGATCGACGCGCTCCGGCGTGCGCTCGCCCAGCCAGCCCATGTCACCCTGGAAGCCCAGCTCGACGAATTGCGTCAGTTGCGCCAGCCGTTCGGCCCGCGCCTTGGGCTTCAAGGTCGCGGCGGCAAAGCCCACGGCATCGAAGCCCAGCTTGAGCGCCTCGTCGCGGATGGCATTGCGCAGTTCGAGCGGCGTCGCCTGCCGCGGCGGTCGCTTCGGCGTCGGTGGCAGCCGCGCCATCGTCGCTCCGTTATCCCCGGCCGCGATAAGGCGCGACGCCCGGGTCGGGCAGCCACAGGCCCTTGGGCGGCTGGCCGGTCTGCCAGAAGACGTCGATCGGCATGCCGCCGCGCGGATACCAGTAGCCGCCGATCCGGAGCCAGCGCGGCGCCAGCACCTTGGCCAGGCGCTGACCGATGGCGAGCGTGCAGGCCTCGTGGAAATCGGCATGGTTGCGGAAGCTGCCGAGAAACAGTTTCAGCGACTTGCTTTCGATCAGCTTCGCCTTGGGCGCGTAGTCGATCACCAGATGGGCGAAGTCGGGCTGGCCGGTCATCGGGCAGAGGGTGGTGAATTCCGGCGCCGTGAAGCGCACGAGATAGAGATCGCGCGGGTTGGCATTGGGCACCGTCTCCAGCACCGCCTTGTCGGGCGAGGCCGGCAGCGCCGCCGGGCGGCCCAGTTGCGTCAGATGTCCGTACTTCTTTGCCATCAGCCTCACCTTCAACTCCACCGCCATCATATGCTAAGCGGGCCGCCATGACTCACAGGGTTGCCATCGTGGGCGCCGGCCCCTCCGGCTTCTATGCCGCCGACGGGCTGTTGCGCGCCAATCCCGATCTCCACATCGACCTGATCGACCGGCTGCCGACGCCCCATGGGTTGGTACGGGCCGGTGTCGCACCGGATCACCAGGGGACCAAAGCGGTCTCGCGCCAGTTCGACCGGCTTTTGGCCCAGCCTGACGTCAGATTTGCCGGCAATATCGAGATCGGCCGCGACCTCTCCTGGGACGAGGTTCGGACGGGATACGATGCGGTGATCGTGGCCACCGGCATGGTGATCGACCGCAAGCTCGGCATCCCGGGCGAGGAGCAGCCGTTGGTCTGGGGCTCGTGGCGGTTCGTGGCCTGGCTGAACGGCCATCCCGACTTCCGCCAGGGGCCTGATCTTTCCCGGGTGAAGCGCGTGGCGGTGATCGGAAACGGCAACGTGGCGCTCGACGTCGCCCGCCTATTGGCCAAGAGCGCCGAGGAAATGGCCAAGAGCGACATCGTGCCGGAGGCGGCGGCGGCGATCGCCGCCGCGCCGCTCACCGACATCTATGTGATCGGCCGGCGTGGACCCGAGCATGCCTCCTTCACCAGCAACGAGTTGGCCGAGATGGGCCGTCTTGCCCGTGCCGTGGCCGTCACGGACGCCAAGGCGCTCGAGGGCCATCCACCGGCCTCGGATCCGACGCCGGAACGGCTGCGCAAGGCCAAGAACCTTGAGATCCTGAAGGGCTTTGCCGGCAACAAAGCGGGCAGCAAGTCCGTCACCGTGCACTTCCTGTTCAATGCCGCGCCAGTGGCCTTTCGTCCCGGTGAGCTGGAGCTCACGACCGGCAAGCTGCCGGTCGATCTGGCGATCACCTGCATCGGCTATCGCGGCGAGGACTATCCGAAGGCCGAGGGCGTGTTTGCGGTCGGTTGGGCAAAACGCGGTCCCAGCGGCACGATCCCGACCAACCGTGCCGACAGCCATGCCGTGGCACAGCAGGTCGCGGCCTGGCTGAAACCGCGCGATCCGAAGAGCGGTCCCGATCCGCTGCCCATCTGCATCGACGCCGACGGCTGGCACCGCATCGACAAGGCCGAGACCGCGGCCGGCGCGGCCCAGGGCCGGCCTCGCGTCAAGTTGACCGAGTGGCAGGCGCTGTTGGACGTCGCACAGGGCGGCTGACGGCCCTATTGTTGCATATGTTGCTTGCCGGCGGGGAAGCCAGGAGGGATTGCCATGTTGAAGATCGGTCGTCGGGTCGTCTGCGCATTTGCCGCTGTCGCCGTGTTCGCGGCGCCCGCCGCGGCGCAAACCACTCTCAAAGTGGCGCTGCACTCCGATCTCAAGATCGTCGATCCGGTCTGGACGACGGCGCTGATCTCCACCCATCACGGCTACATGATCTACGACACGCTGTTCGCGCTCGACGGCAAGCTCGAGGTCAAGCCGCAGATGGTCGACAAGTGGACCGTCTCTGACGACAAGCTCACCTGGACCTTCACCTTGCGCGATGGCCTGGAATGGCACGACGGCAAGCCGGTGACCGCCGAGGACTGCGTCGCCTCGATCAAGCGCTGGGGCGCCAAGGATTCGATGGGCCAGAAGCTGATGGGGGTTGTGGCCGATCTCAGCGCGCCCGACGCCAAGACCATCAAGATGGTGCTGAAGGAGCCCTATGGGCTGGTGCTCCAATCGCTCGGCAAGTCGAGCTCGAACGTGCCCTTCATGATGCCCAAGGCGGTGGCCTCCACCGACCCCAACGCGCAGATCACCGACTCGATCGGCTCCGGGCCCTTCATCTTCAAGAAGGACGAGTGGAGAGCGGGTGAGAGGGCGGTCTACGTCAGGAACCCCAAGTACAAGCCGCGCAACGAGCTGGCCTCGGGCCTCGCTGGCGGCAAGGTCGCCAAGGTCGACCGGGTCGAGTGGCTGACGTTGCCCGACACCCAGACCCAGGTGAATGCCCTGATCAACGGCGAGGTCGACCTGGTCGAGATCGTGCCGCCCGACCTGCTGCCACTCCTGGCCAAGGACAAGAACATCAAGGTCATGGTCGTCAACACGGCGGGCCGGCAATACGCCATGCGCTTCAACGTGATGTTCAAGCCGTTCGACAATCCCAAGGTGCGCCAGGCCGTGCTCTACGCGCTGTCACAGAAGGAGTTCCTCGAGGCCAATGTCGGCAACCCGGCCTACTACAAGGAGTGCAAGTCGCTGTTCCCCTGCGGCTCGCCGCTGGAATCGACCAAGGGCTGGGACGACAAGATCTCGGGCAACATCGCCAAGGCCAAGGCGCTGCTGGCCGAGGCGGGCTACGACGGCACGCCGGTGGTGTTCCTGCATCAGACCGACACGTCGGGACACAACAACCTCGCCACCGTCGCCAAGGCCGAGCTCGAGAAGACCGGCCTCAAGATCGACCTGCAGCCGATGGATTGGCAGACCTTGGTGACGCGGCGTGCCAAGAAGGACGCGCCGGACAAGGGCGGCTGGGGCGCCTTCTTCACCTCATGGGGCGCCACCGACGTGTTGAACCCGGTGTCGGCGGCCTTCCTCAACGCCTCGTGCGACAAGGCGACGTTCGGCTGGCCGTGCGATGCCGAGCTGGAGAAGCTGCGCGACGCCTATGCCAAGGAGACCGATCCGGCCAAGCAGAAGCAGATCGCCGAGGCCGTGCAACTGCGCGTGCTGGAGTATCCCACGCACGTGCCGCTCGGCCAGTTCACGACGCCGACGGCGATCCGCACCAACCTCGACGGCCTGTTGCAGACACCGTCGCTGGCGCTGTGGAACATCCAGAAGAAGTGACCGCGATCTTCTGACCCCCTCCGCCCCTTCGGGGCACCTCCCCCGATGACGGGGGAGGAGGAGGCAAAATCATTCTCCTCCCCCGCTCCGCGGGGGAGGTGGCCGCAGGCCGGAGGGGGTCAGTCCAGCCGTACGCTCACGCCCTCGAGGCCTTTCCTCGACGCCGGGTAGCGCTTCATGACCTCGGCGTCATGGCCGGGGATCACCATCTCGACGCGGCCGTCGGCCAGCTTCTTCAATTTGTCGTAGCCCGCCAGCATGTCGGCCACGGAGTAGACGATGGCGAACAGCTTGTCGTTGTTGATGCCCCAGAAATAGTGGCTGGCGTCGGAGGCCAGCACGAGCCAGCCGTTGCGCGTCATGACCCGCACCGACTGGATGCCGGCGGTGTGGCCGCCGATCAGGTGCACCGAGATGCCGGGCTGGATCTCCTCGTCGCCGTCATGGAAGACCACGCGCTTGCCGTAGACGGCTCGCACCATGCCGACGACATCCTCGACCTCGTAGGCGTGTCGGAACGGGTCCTTGCACATGTGCCGGCCGGTGGCGAAGTTCATCTCCTTGTCCTGCAGATGAAACCGCGCCTTGGGAAAGCGGTCCCAGTTGCCGACGTGGTCGTAGTGCAGGTGGGTGATGATGACGTCCTCGACCGTCTTGGCGTCGACGCCTACTTCGGTCAGCAGGTCGGCGGGATTCTTCTTCACCTCGCGGCCGCGCTGCTTGCCGATGGTGGCGTTGAAGCCGGTGTCGATCACGATCGGCTTGCCGCCGATGGTGCGGTGGCCACTCTCGTCCAGCGGGATCGCCACCCAGACGAAATAGTCCATCGGGAAATCGGCGTCATGCGGGTCGGGGGTGATCTGCACTTCCCACGCCTTGCGCGGCAGGTGGGCGTATTTGACAGCATGAACCTCGTAGATAGGCGTCGAACGCATTATTGTTTCCTTCCCGGTGAGCCGTTGGCGGGAGGGTAGCCCGCCGCCCTGTCCCGGCGCTATAGTGGCAACATGGCCCGCACGGACCTCCTTGGACGGCGAATTAGCACCACGGTTTGCACTGCAAACCGCTGCGTAGCTGTGTTCGCTCTCTATCCATCCAGGGAATCGTCCGATGTCCACCACGTCCCTTGGCGTTCTCGCCCTCAAGCGTAGCAATTCCACCGTCCGATATTGTTTTGAAGCCGACGCCGAGCCGGGTGTGCTGCCGCGCGCACTCGAGCTTCTGGCCAAGCGCGGCCTCGTGCCGGCACGTGTCTTCGCCCAAGCCGCCGACGATCAGCTCTCGGTCGAGATCGAGGTCGAGGGCTTGTCCCCCGACACCGCCGAGCATGTCGGCCTCTGCCTCAGCCAGATCGTGGGCGTGAGGCAGACATTCTAGCTGGCCAGGCGTTCGACGATGGCGTCGATGTGCAGGCGCGCAACGTCGATCGCAGGGAAGCCGGCCGTTGCCTCGTCGAAAATCACAGCGAGATCGGTGCCAGCCAGCAATATCGCCTCGACACCGTCGCGCCGCTGCAGCTCGGCGGCGATACGGCGCAATCCCGCGGTGTCGGCCTCGTTGCCGTCCTGCGTGTCCAGGATGCGTTGATAGGCCTTGCCGATGAACTCGATCTCGTGGGGCCGCGGCTTCACGATCTCGACGCCCGTGAGCTGACCCCACAGACCACCCTCGACGGTGAACACCGTGCCGAACAGCGCGACGCGCTTGATCTTGCGGGCGCGGAGTTCGGCACCGATCGGATCGACGATGTTGATCAGGGGCAGGCGCGTGCGTTTCAGAAGTTGTGCGATGCAGATGTGCGGCGTGACGGCCGGGATCACCGCCACCTCGGCGCCGGCGCGGGCCATGCGCTCGATGAAGCCGCTGAGATAATCGGCCAGCTCGTCGAGCTTGCCGGCGCGCACCAGGCCTTGTCCGGTGTCGACATCGGCGTGGGCAATCACCAGATCGGGCACGGTGCCGCGGGCTTTGCAGGCCGCCGCGATCTTTTCGTAGTAGTGGACGGTGGCGCCGACGCCCAACCCGCCGACGATTCCGACGCACGCCATGTCACCTCGACGGAAAGTTGCGCGCCCACACGGAAGCGAGTTGCGGCGCCTGGTCGGTGCGGTGGGCGATGGCGAAGAGGCGGGGCGTCTCGCCCTCGAACCAGCCGCGCTTGGGCCGCCAGCGGGTCATGACGTCGAGGTAGATGTCGAGCGCCGAGAAGCGCTCACCCAGGAACCATGGCTTGCCGGCTTCACCGTCGATCTGGCGCCACAGTTTCTGGGCATAGGCGTCGGTGGCGGCGCGGAACGGATCGCGCGCTGCATTGACCGAGACGAAGCGCGACGGATCGTCGGCATAGGTGAAGGTGGGGTAGATGTTGGCGACGATGTAGATCAGCCAGCGCAGGAATTTCGCGCGTTCCGGCGCGCCCGCCGCCGGCACCAGCTGGTCCTTGCCCGTGATGTCGGCCAGCAGGAGCGTGATGGCGGCACTCTCGCTCATGATGCTGCCGTCCGGCATCACCAGGGTCGGCACCTGGGCCAGCGGATTGACCTTCTCGAGCTTGGCGCGCGCGTCCGGCGACTTGAAGAGATCGTCGACCGCTTCGTAGGTGTAGGGCAGCCCGTACCAGACGAGCTGGGCCTCGACGATCGCCGAGCCCCAGCCGGGGCGGCCGTAGAGCTTGTAGCTCATGGCGTCACCGTCACGGCTTCTGCAACGGCTGGATCAGGCTCGACGTGTCCCAACGTCCGCCGCCGCGCTCCTGGACGCGCTGGTAGAACTGGTCGACCAGCGCCACCACCGGCATCTGCGCCTTCCAGCGCTTGCCTTCGGCCATGGCGATGCCGAGGTCCTTGCGCATCCAGTCGACGGCGAAGCCGTAGTCGAACTTGCCGGCGATCATGTTCTGCCAGCGATTGTCCATCTGCCAGCTTTGCGCCGCGCCTTTGGAGATGGCACTCATCACCTTGTCCATGTCGAGGCCGGCGCGCTGGCCGAGGTTCAGCGCTTCGGCCAGGCCCTGGACGAGGCCGGCAATGCACATCTGGTTCATCATCTTGGTGATCTGGCCGGAGCCCGGGGGGCCGATCAGCGTCACCGCCTTGGAGAAGGCGTCGGCCACCGGCTTGGCCCTGTCGAACGGCGCCTGCTCGCCGCCGCACATCACGGTGAGCTGGCCGTTCTCCGCGCCCGCCTGGCCGCCCGAAACAGGCGCATCGATGAAGTCGACGCCGATCTTCTTCGCCGCTGCGTGGAGTTCGCGGGCGATGTCGGCCGAGGCCGTGGTGTTGTCGAACAGGATCGCGCCCTTCGCCATGCCGGCAAGGGCACCGCTTTCGCCCAGCATCACCGCGCGGAGATGGTTGTCGTCGCCCACGCAGGAGAACACGATTTCCTGGCCGGCCGCCGCCTCTTTCGGAGTCTTGGCGGCCTTGCCCTTGTGCTTCTTGGTCCAGGCTTCGGCCTTGGCGAAAGTACGGTTGTACACGGTCACGTCATGACCCTTGGCGGCGAGATGCCCCGCCATCGGAAAGCCCATCACGCCCAGACCCAGAAATGCCACCTTGGCCATTGTTCTCTCCCACAATTCCTGCGTTGCGGGCGGGATCATACGGCCAAATCAGGCGCGCGCCAGCAGGACCAGAATGGCGGCGAAGCCGGCAAGAAGTGGCGGCAGGGCGAGCGGCCAGGCGCGGCGGTAGAGCACCGCATCGGACACCGGCAGCGCCAGGATGGCCGCCCCCATGGACACCCGGATTGGCGACAGCATGGTGAGGTTGGTGCAGACGCTGTTCTGGACCGCGGCGATCCAGGCTGGGTCGACGGCGATGGCTTGCGCCAGCGCCGTGACCATGGGCATCAGCATGGCGTTGGCGGCCGAGCCGCCGCCGGTCAGGAAACCGCCGACGGCGGCGAACAACGGTACGCTGGCCGCCGCGTCGCGGCCGGCCACGGAGCGCAGCGCTTCGGCGACCTGCGTCGCCATGCCCGAGCCGACGTAAAACTCGGCCATCACCACGAACACGAGCGTGACGGCGCAGGAGCGCCAGGCGCCGCGGCCGGTCTCGGCCAGCACCCGGCCAATCGACGCGCGGGCGAGAAACACCACGACCACGCCGATCGAGACCAGCCAGAAACCGGGGGCATAGAGCGGCGCGAAGGCCGGCTGGTTGTCGAACGGCCGCATCGCCCACAGGGGTTTCAGGAAATCGCGCAGCGGCGGGACCAGCCGCGTGGCGCAAAGCGCCAGGGTCAGCGCGACATAGGGCGCGTTGGCATGCAGCGCCGATCTGAGCCGCGCCGCGTCCGGCCGCTCGTCGCGCCAGAATCGTACGGCCAGCAGCAGCGCGGTGGGCGCGGCGCCCGCGATCTCGACGTCGCTATAGAAATTGAACAGCCAGACCAGTGCCAGCAGCAGCGTGGTCCACAGCGCATCGTCGAGCTTCTGGGCGAGCGACGTGGCAAAACCCGCGTCGCGGGCGAAGCGCCAGTAGAGTGCGAGATAGAGGACGTGGATGGGAATCTGCAGCAGGGCGGAACTCAGGCCCAGCTGGTTGGGCGTGAGGCCGGCCAGGGTGGCGCCCACCGTCGTGCCGGTGGCGAGCGCGCCCCACGGCACCAGCGACTGGCTGTAGAGGCCGAGCAGCAGGGCCGACATGCCGCCCAGCCCCAGCCGGCGGAGCGCCGCCAGGGCGATGATGTAGCCCACGCCAAAACCCGTGACCGATTCGGCGAAGGGCGCCAACAGGAAGCACACCGACCACAGCCGCCGCGGATTGGCCTCGAGGATGCCGCCGTTGGCGTGCGCGCCGCGCGCCTGCTGGCAGCGGTGGAAGAACATGCCGGCGGCGATGATGGCGATGACGTGCCAGGAGAGCCAAAGCCCGGCCGAAGTCTCGTGCAGGAAGAGGCCGACCAGGGCGGCGGCGCCCTGCTGCTGCGTGACGATAATTGCCGAAGCGGCAAGCGTGGCCGAGAGGCCGGCGAGGCCTGCCGCCAGGGCGCTGGCGCGGCCCGAGGCGAGGAGGCCAAGCACCAGGAACAGGGGCAGGAGGGCAAGCGTTGTCGTCATGGCGGGCTTCTATAGCCCACCGTCGCCGCACATGCTTCGGCAGCGGCCGAAGTGCGCCAGTGAATCAGGGGCCAAACGCCATCTTGCGCCGCCGCCGCCTTTCCCTTAAACCCGCCGCCGTGCCCCGATAGCTCAGCTGGTAGAGCACGTCATTCGTAATGATGGGGTCGGCGGTTCGATTCCGTCTCGGGGCACCATTAAAATCAAGCTTTTAGGCACGCGTGCCAAAATACTTTTCCGCTGTGGGGACACGGGGGGGACACGCGCGAGCCGATTCCATGTTGCTTTGGTATCGAAGCTCGTTACCGCATTTTTTCATATGACGAACTTGGCGGCATTGCGAACTGTCACTTGCCGAGCCACTGCTCAGATGGCCAAAATGGCCAGCCGGATTGAGGGAGAGATTAATTGACCGTGATCGACTGCTGCTATCTGCAGACGAGCACATAATGCTCGGGCCCCAAGAAGAGCTTAAGGGTACATCGATTATTCTCGTCGGAACTTTCGATCTGTCGGCGTTTCGGCTTCCAAAGCTAATTGAGAGCGGTCAGCTAGTTGCTTCTGACCTTGCTGAACTCAATATGACGGCTGTCTTCGACGATATGATAGCGTTCGATTTGCCATGGATGGCGGTAGTAGCCGAGAAAGAGCGCATTGCACTGGTTACAAGGGTGAAAAAGCCGCTCGGTGAACCAGTTCGAGACTTCGCCGTTGGAATGCTCTCTGAGATGCGCGACCCGAAATACCGAGCGCTGGGAATCAACACGGATTTTCATTTTCAGGTCTTTGATGACCAACGCCGGTCCGCGTTCCTGACAAACCTTGCTGGGAAAGCATTGAATTTTAGCCAAAAATTGGGGCTATCAGGCGCCGCGACACAATCTGTTGTGGTTCGACACACACGGACAGATGGTCTGCCCGGCTATATTGATATTAAAATCGAGCCCTCAAAAAAGGTCGAGAAAGGCATATATATGTCAATCAACGACCATTTCGCGTTGCGTCCTGATGCTGACAAAGCTGCCCTTTCCGCAATAGAAGTTCTGTCCGACCAATGGAAAGAACGCATTTCTTTCGCGGATGGATTGATTAATTCGTTAAAGGCTGAAGCTGGAGCATGAGCCCTTTCGATCAATCTAATACCGCAGGAAGCCCTGCCGACGACGAATTTCGACCGACTGCTAACGTGTCGATCCAAGAGTCCGCAGTGTCAGACGGCCGTATCGCGCCCCGTGTATCAAGGCCTCCGCTGGAGTTTCTCGCCTGGGGGATGGGGCATTCCGAGCAGTGGCGCGACCATACGTTTGGTCACTGGAACGCTGGAGGGCCAGCCTTGGAGTCCGGTGAGGTCGTCACCTCTCCCAACATTTCTGAGAAGCCCGCACTTAGGGCGGCGCCCACGCCACGAATTGAGGAAGTTTGGGTGCCTGCCCTTCAGAATCGAACGGCGAGACGAATGTGGGCATCGCGTCGTTTGCCCAGAACTGAAACAGCTCAATTGCTTAGCAAATGGGAAGGCGAAGTCGTCAAAATTGCAGACGGCAATTTCACCGCTCATCTCTATGACTCAAAGTACCCCAACGTAATGGAAGTGGCGGAATTTGAGATTGATTCAGAGGTAAGTGTTGATGACAGATCCGCACTAAAGCTAGGTGCGCGATTCTATTGGTACATTTACGTCGAAGATGTTGGGCCACGTCGTGAAAGTACGTCGCTCTTATGGTTCAAGAGGGGCCGGAGAGCAGCAGCGCCAACTCCCGAAGATATCGCGGAAGTGGACGAAATGTGGCGTACGTTCGGATGGGACAATGAAAAAATGGTCGACCCCGCCTCAAGCAGATGAACTTGAAGTATGTATCTACGGTCCGGGCATCGGTGAATCTATCTTAGTTCATATTGGCAATAGCCAATGGCTTTGCATTGATTCGGCCAAAAGCAAACATACGGCTTGGCCTTTAGTTTATCTAAGCGAACTCGGTTTAGACCCAGCAAAATGCATCAAACTTATCGTCGCTACGCATTGGCACGCTGATCATGTCGATGGTCTTAGCCAAATAGTTGAAGCATGTCCGGGCGTTCAATTCGTTTGCTCGGAAGCAGTCACGGTTGCTGAGTTCAAGCAAATCCTTCAATTGCCAATCGTTAACACCGATGTGTTAAAGAGTGCACATCGGGAGATAAGACAAGTATTCCGCACTATCGTGAATCGATTTAAGGCGGACCCACTTCATCCGGTGGCGATTCATGCGGGATTAAACAAGCGGCTTGCGCCGGAATTGAATGTCGAGATTTGGGCCCTTTCTCCCTCTCCTGCTGATCTGGCGCGATCGAAGCTGGAGTTCCAAAATCTGTACGATCCCAGCGCTGCGCCAACGGCCGCAATCAAAGAAAATACAGAGTGCGTGGTCCTATACATCAAGATAGGCGATCAAGTTTTGCTTCTGGGTAGTGATTTAGAGCACAACAATCATCCGCAATCAGGATGGAAGTCAGTGCTGGCGGCTCCGATCCGCAATACTCCGGCGAGCATGTTTAAAATTCCTCACCATGGTTCGGAAGGCGCCCACAGCCCTTCTATTTGGACTACAGCTCTACAACAGGCGGCGATTGCAGTAGTAACGCCATATACCCGCTCGACCTTGCCACAGCAGAATCAATTAGATCTTTATACCGTCCAAAGCCAGACAACGTTTGCGACGGCGCTTCCGAAAGCAGTTTCGGTAACAAGACCGCCAGCTGTAGCAAAGAGAACGCTTAATCGCATTAAAGCGGCATACGCGGTTAACCAAGACATGAGTTTCGTGCGCCTTCGCAAGAAGGCAGGCGAGCACTGGCAAGCA
>NZ_SCVH01000148.1 GCF_004296935.1 Reyranella sp. | reverse complement strand
GCCGATCTCGGGCAGAAAACGTGAGACCGGATCACCGACCTGCAGCTTGCCTTCCTCGACCATCTGCATGACCGCCAAGCTCACGATCGGCTTGGTCATGGAATAGATACGGAAGATCGAGTCGGGCTTCATCGCATCGCCCGTCGCCGTGTCGCGTTTGCCGAGTGTCGAGATCCACGCGATCTTGCCGCGCCGCGCGACGAGCATGACTGCACCCGGCACCAGACCATCGTCGATGTGTCTCTGCGTCACCGCCTCGAGGCGCTTGAGTTGCGCCGAGGAGAGACCCACCTCCTCCGGCGTGGCCGCGCGCGGCAGCGCCGGCCCTTCGGCATGAGCAGCTGTCGCGAACGCGACGGCCGCAAGACCCGCTGCAAGAAACATCTTCTTCATGGCGTTTCTCCCGGAAAAGGCAGCCCACTATAGCGCAGTCTGTCGGCCTCGCCCTTCCAGAAGGGAGCGATGGCGCTGGAAGAGGTCGACCAGCGCATCCATGACCGCGCGCACCCGCGGCAGGGCCCTGAGGTCGCGATGGACCAGCAGCCACTGCTCGTTGGAGACCTCGGCAAGCACGCCGCCGACGCGGCGCAGCGCCGGGTCCTGGTCGCCGAGATAGCAGGGCAGCACCGCAAGGCCCGATCCGACGCGCACCGCCTCGTGCAGGACGAGCCAGTTGTTGACCCGAATCTCCGGTCGGCGGCCGAGCTGCTCTTGCAGCCAGGGCTGGCCCGGCATGTAGCTGTGGTCGTCGTCGAAGCCGATCCAGGGCTGGTCGACCAGCGCCGGCACGCTGGTGTGTTTGAGCGCGAGCTTGCGCGCTGCGTAGATCGCGTAGGCGACGTGGCAGAGCTTGCGTGTGACGATGCCGGCGAGCTCCGGTACCTGGTCGCGGATCAGAAGGTCGGCTTCGCGCCGCGACAGGTTGGCGAGCGTGTGGCTTGTGACCACCTCGAACTCGATCTGTTGCAGCCGGGCGCGCAGCAGCGGCAGATGACGCGCCACCAGCACGGCCATGGCCTCGCCGGCCGACAGCCGCACGACGCCGCTCACCGTGTCGCTGAGGCCCGCGCTGCGCCGGTGGATCGAGTGCGCCGCCTTCTCCATCGCCTCGGTGTCGGCCAGCAGCTGCTCGCCGGCACTGGTTGGCGCGAAGCGGTCGGGCAGGCGCTCGAACAGGCGGGCGCCGATCTGCTTCTCCAGCGCCTGCACGCGGCGCGCGACCGTCGGATGGCTGACGCCCAGCGACTTGGCCGCCGTCGTCAGCGTGCCCTCGCGCGCGAGCGTCAGGAACACCCGCAGATCGTCCCAATTGGCGTCCGTCATCGCAGCCCTCCTGCCCTGTTCATATTTGTACAATGACTTTTCCAAATTGTGGACTGACGAATGCCGGCGTTCATCCTAGCGTGGCACTCGGAAAAGCCCGAAACTGCCCGTTGGAGCAGCGTCCATGCATATCGAACCGCGTCTTCTGGTCTTCACGAAAGGGGTGCGCTGGCGGATCGCCGGCGCCGTGGCGATCGGCCTCGTCGCCGTCGGCCTCGGCATCGCCCGCCTCGGCCTGCTGGGCTGGCTGATCGGCCAGGTTTTCCTGGGCCGGCCGCTGTCCGACCTCGTGCTGCCGGCCGTGCTGATCGCCGCTGTCATGGTGCTGCGTGGTGGCGCCGAGCATTGGCGCGCCGTGGTGGCGCACGAGACCGCGGCGCGGGTGCAGAAGGCGCTGCGCCGCACGCTCTACGAGAAGGTGGCGTCGCTCGGGCCGGGCACCGTCGGCCGCCAGCGTTCGGGCGGCCTCACGCTCTCCATGATCGACGGCGTCGAGCAGCTCGAAACCTATTTCGGCCAGTTCCTGCCGCAGTTCCTGATCGCGCTGCTCTCGCCGCTGCTGATCTTCGCGGTCGTGTCCTTCATCGACCTGCCGGTGGCTCTGGTAATGCTGGGCTTCGCGCTGCTGGCGCTGTTTGCGCCCGCGCTCTGGCACAAATGGGACGTCCGCGCCTCAATCGGCCGGATGAATGCCTACAAGTCGTTCGCCGCCGAGTTCCTCGATTCGATCCAGGGCCTGGCCACGCTAAAGGCGTTCGGCCAGGGCAGGGCGCGCGCCGACAAGCTCGAAGTCGAGGCACGCGATCTCTTCCGCCGCACCATGTGGGTGCTGGGCACCAACTCGCTGGCGCGCGGCATCACCGATGCCTCGATCGCGGGCGGCGCCGCGGCGGCGCTGATCTACGGCGCGTCGCGGGTCGAGGCCGGCGCCATGTCGCTCACCTCGCTGCTGATCATCATGATGCTGGGTATCGAAATCTTCCGGCCGATGCGCGAGCTCAGGACCGTGCTGCACCAGGGCATGGTCGGCCTCTCCGCCGCGCAAGGCATCTATCGCATCCTCGACGACACGCCGTCGGTCGCCGATGCAGCGCCGGCCAAACTCGACGCCGCGCTGAGCCCTACGATCGCCTTCAAGAACGTGCGCTTCGCCTATCCGGGCACGCGCCGCACAGTGCATGACGGCCTCTCCTTCACCGCAGCGGCCGGCGAGCGGCTGGGGCTGGTCGGCTCCTCGGGTGGCGGCAAGTCGTCGATCGTGCGCCTGCTGCTGCGCTTCTACGATCCCGACGCCGGTCGCATCATCCTGGGCGGCCACGACCTGCGCGCCCTCAGCTTCGAGCAGATCCGCTCGCTGATCTCGGTGGTGAACCAGGACACGTTTCTTTTTCACGGCACCGTCGAGGAGAACATCCGGCTCGGCCGTCCCGCCGCCTCGCAACAGGAGCTGGAGGCCGCCGCCCGCGTCGCCAACATCCACGACTTCATCCGCAGCATGCCGCAGGGCTACCAGACGATCATCGGCGAGAAAGGCATCAAACTCTCGGGCGGCCAGCGCCAGCGCGTCGCTATCGCTCGCGCGCTGCTGCGCGACACGCCGATCCTGGTGCTCGACGAGGCGCTCTCCGCCGTCGACGCCGAGAACGAGGCGGTGATCCAGGAGGCGCTCGACCGCCTGATGCGCGGCCGCACCACTGTGATCCTGGCGCATCGCCTGTCGAGCGTGATCGACTGTGATCGCATCCTCGTCCTCGACCAAGGCAAGGTGGCGGAGGAAGGACGCCACGCCGAGCTGATGGCACGCGGCGGCGTCTATGCGGCGCTGATGGCCGAGCAGGCACGCGAACAGCAGGCCGGCGACCCAGCCGACCTCATCGATGCGCCGGCGCGCACCGAGTCCGTCTCCGATACGCCGGGCGGCGCGGTGAAGGCCGTGACCGAGGGCATCATCAAGGCCGAAGGCCTCACCTGGTACCAGGTGGTGGCGGCCCTGATGAAGGTGATCATGCCGTGGAAGGGCAAGCTCACCGGCACCTTCATCCTGGGCGTGTTGCGCGTCGTGGCGTTCATCGGCATCGGCGTGCTGTCGGCGCTGATCGTGCTCGCCCTCAAGGATGGCCAGCCCTATGCCGGCCTCGCCATCGCGCTCGCGGTTCTGGCACCGGTCTCGGGCGTGCTCCATTGGCTGGAATCGTGGATGGCGCACGACATGGCCTTCCGCCTGTTGGCCGAGATGCGCATCGATGCCTTCCGCAAACTCGACGCGCTGGCGCCCGCCTATCTGACGCGCCGCCGCACCGGCGACCTGATGGCGCTGGCCACCCACGACATCGAGCTGGTCGAGTATTTCTTCGCCCACACCGTGGCACCCGCCTTCGTGGCCATCCTGGTGCCGGCCGCCGTCGTCATCGCGCTTACGTCGGCCAACGGCTGGCTGGCGCTGGCACTGGCGCCCTTCCTGCTTGCCGTCGGCCTCAGCCCCTTCCTGATGCGCAAGCGCGTCGACACGCTGGGCTCCCAGGCGCGCGAGGCGGCGGGCGAACTCGGCGCCTTCGCCGTCGATTCGGTGCAGGGACTGGGCGAGATCGTGGCCTTCCAGCAGGAGCGCTCACGCGGCGACAAGCTCGACGAGCTCTCGCAGCGCCACATCTCGCTGCGCCTGCCCTTCTTCCGCGAGCTCACGCTCCAGCACGCGATCCTGGAAGTGCTGACTGGGCTCGGCGGCCTTGCCGTGGTCGCGACCGGCGCGATCCTGTCGTCGCGCGGTGCACTCGATCCCGGCCTGCTGCCGCTCATGACCGTGCTGGCGATGGCGGCCTTCCTGCCGGTGTCGGAGATCGCCCAGATCGGCCGCCAGCTGGCCGACACGCTGGGCGCCACGCGCAGGGTCTATGCGCTGGCCAACGAACCGATCCCGGTGCGCGACGGGCCGGGCGTGCCGGCGCGCAAGGGAGCGGCCGCCCTCTCGCTCGAGAAGGTGAACTTCACCTATCCCGGCCAGGCGCGCCGCGCCCTCTCCGAGGTTACGTTCGACATTCCCGCCGGCAAGACGGTGGCACTGGTCGGCACCTCGGGCGCCGGCAAGACGACGACGGCACAGCTGCTGATGCGCTTCTGGGATCCCGACTCCGGCCGCATCACGCTGAACGGCGCCGATCTCCGCCACTATAAGCTCGATGAGCTGCGCGGCCTGGTGGCGCTGGTGGCGCAGGACACCTACCTCTTCAACGACACGCTGCGCGCCAACATCCTGATCGCCCGACCCGACGCCACCGAGACCGAGCTCGCGGCCGCCATCGAGCACGCGTCGCTCACCGAACTGGTGGCTGCCCTGCCGCAGGGCCTCGATTCCCCGGTCGGCGAGCGCGGCACCAGTCTCAGTGGCGGCCAGCGCCAGCGCGTCGCCATCGCCCGAGCCTTCCTCAAGGATGCGCCCATCCTGATCCTCGACGAGGCGACCTCGCATCTCGACGCGGTGAACGAGCAGGCGGTGCGCCGCGCGCTCGACGTACTCAAGGCCGACCGCACAACCATCGTCATCGCCCATCGCCTGTCGACCGTGCGCGATGCCGACCTGATCGTGGTGCTCGACGAGGGCCGCGTGGCGGAAAGCGGCACGCACGCCCTGCTGCTTGCGCGTGGCGGACTCTACGCCCGATTGGTGTCTCGCCAGCTTGCCGCGGTGTACGCGCCCGCTGCACAGTGAGGGCATGAACCGCAAGCGCCAGCTCCACCTCAATCTTTTCATCCAGAGCCGCGGCCACCACGAAGCATCGTGGCGGCATCCAGCCTCGTCGGCGCTGGCGCTGACCGACATAGAATACTTCCGCGATCTTGCGCGGCGCGCCGAAGCCGGCCTCTTCGATTCAATCTTCCTCGCCGACACCCTCGCGCTGATGGATACCGTGGCGCATGCCGCCAGCACCTGGCTGGAGCCGATCACGACGCTGGGCGCGCTCGCCGGCTCGACCACGCACATCGGCCTGATCGCCACCGCGTCCACCACCTACTCCGAGCCATTCAATCTCGCGCGCCAGTTCGGCTCGCTCGATCACATCAGCGGCGGCCGCGTCGGCTGGAACATCGTCACCTCGTGGCTGGCCGCCGCTGCGCGCAACTACGGCGGCGAGAGTCTCGTGAGTCACGACGAGCGCTACGCTCGTGGTGAAGAGTTCGTGGCCGTCGTCAAGGCGCTGTGGGACAGCTGGGCCGACGATGCCGTGCTCGACGACCGCGCGAGCGGCCACTACGCCCGCGCCGAGCGCATCCGCGCCATCGATCACGCCGGCAGGTTCTACAAGGTCGCGGGCCCGCTCAACATGCCGCGCGGGCCGCAGGGCCGGCCGGTATTCGTGCAGGCGGGCTCGTCCGACACCGGCCGCCGCTTCGCCGCGCGGCATGCCGAGGCGGTGTTCACCGCGCAGATGGAGAAGGCGACGGCGCAGGAATTCTATGCCGACTTGAAGCGATTGGTGGTGGCGGAAGGGCGGTCCCCCGACCAGGCGCTGATCCTGCCCGGCCTCAGCGCGGTGATCGCGGCCACCGAAGCCGAGGCGAAGCGGCTCGCCCGCGATCTCAACGATCTCACCGACCCCGAGGTCGGCCGCAAGCGGCTGAGCGGCCGCTTCGGCGGCCACGACTTCTCCCATCTGCAGCTCGACAGACCGCTGGCCGCCGAGGACTTCCCCGATCCCGGCACGGTGCAGGCCGCGCGCAGTCGCACCGAAGTGATCGTGGGTTTGGTCCGTCGCGAAAAGTTCACGTTGCGCCAGCTGCTGGCTTACCTCGCCGGCGCCCGCGGCCACTTCACCACGGCCGGCACGCCCGAGCAGATCGCGGATCTCATCGAAGACTGGTTCAACAACGGCGCTGCCGACGGCTTCAACCTGATGCCGCCGCTGCTGCCCTCGATGCTCGACGTCTTCGTGGCCGAGGTGATCCCGCTCCTGCAGAAGCGCGGGCTTTTCCGGACCGCCTATGAAGGCAGGACGCTCAGGGAGCACTTCGGCCTCGCCCGGCCGGCGGGCAGGCCCTAACGTTCGGCCGGGGAGGAATAAACATGTTCAGCCACGTCACCGTCGGCAGCAACGACCTCGACAAGGCCAAGGGCTTCTACGAAGGTCTGCTCGCGCCACTCGGCCTGGTCCGCCATGTCGAGTATCCCAACGCCGCCGGTTACGGCCCCGCCGGCGGGCGGCCGCAGCTCTGGGTCCTCAACCCGGTCGACAAGAAGGCGGCCACGGTCGGCAACGGCATCACGGTCGGCCTGGAGGCGGCGAACCGCGCCGCAGTGGACGCGGCCTACAAGGCCGGCATGGCGGCCGGCGGCAAGGACGAGGGAGCGCCTGGCCTTCGTGCCCACTATCACCCGAACTACTACGGCGCCTATCTGCGCGATCCCGACGGCAACAAGGTCTGCATCGTCTGCCACAAGCCGGCGTGAGAGCCGAACGAATGAACAACAGCCTTACCCGCCGCTGGCTGCTCGCGACAGGTGCTGGCCTCGCAGCGCCAACGATCGCACGCGCCCAGTCCGGGCTGCCGCACAGGCCGATCCGCATCCTGATCGGCTTTCCCTCGAGTGGCGGTTCGGATTCCCTGATGCACATCATCGCCGGCGCGCTGCACAGCCAGATGTCGCGGAGCATCACTATCGACTACAAGCCCGGCGACTCTGGCATGGGCGCCGGCGAGCAGCTCAAGAAGGCGGCGCCGGACGGCACTGTCATCGCCTTCATGCCGAGCGCGACCATGGTCGGCAAACTCACCATTCGCGGCTTCCCGTTCGATCCCCTGACCGACATCCTGCCGCTCACGCTTGCCGGCACCTATCCGACGACCCTCGCCGTCTCGCCCAAGATCGACGTCACCACGCTGGCCGAGTATGTCGCGTGGCTGAAGGCGGGCGAGCCGGGCCGCGCCCGCTTCGGCACCACGACGCCCAGCTCCTTCACGCAGTATTTCGGGACCGCGCTCGGCCGCGAGATCGGTGTTCCGCTCGAGGCCGTGCCCTACCGCGGCGCGCGACCGCTCCTGGCCGACCTCGAGCAGGGCCGTATACCGGCCGGCACCGGCGGCATCACCTCCTTCCTCGCCCCCCATCGCGGCGGTCGGCTGAGGCTGTTGATGACCTCCGCCGCCAAGCGCATCGCCGCGGCCCCGAACGTGCCGACTGCGCTCGAGTTGGGATTTCCCAAGCTCCAGCAGTCCAGCTGGTACGCGTTCTTCGCCCCGCCCGCGATGCCGGCGGCACTGGTCGCCGCCTGGACGACGGAGCTCCGGGCCGCCCTCGAATCGCGCGAAGTCTCCGACCAGCTCCTGCAACTGGGCTTCCAGGTCGAAACCTCGACGCCGGCCGAAATGGCGGCGCGCCTCGTCGCAGACTTCCAGAGCTGGAAGGAGATGCTTGACTTACTCGGCCTCAAGCCCGTCAATTGATGCACGCCGCAAGGAGCATCGCATGCCGCCGTTCAAGGTGTTCTGGCAGCCGGGTTGAACCAGCTGCCTGAGACTCAAAGAGTTTCTATCGGTCCGTGGGATCGACTTCGTTTCCGTCAACGTTCTTGAAGACCCGGCCGGCCTGGCCGAGTTGCAGAAGCTCGGCGCCCGTTCGGTGCCGGTGCTGTCGCGCGGCGACAAATTCACCTTCGGCCAGAGCACCAGGCAGATCGTCGAGTTCCTCGGTATCGACGAGAAGTCCGGCCCCGAGCTGTCGCCGGCCGAGCTCTATGCCCGGCTCGACAAGTTCCTGACGGCGGCGCTCGAGCTGCTGCCGCAGATGCCCGGGGACCGCCTCGACACCCACGTGCCGGGCCGGCCACGCAGCTATCGCTCGCTGGGATTTCACCTGTTCCGCGTGGTCGATGCCTTCCTCGATGCCAACCAGGGCATCACCCTGGTCCAGGCGATGTTCCGCGAGGAACCGGCGGCCGACGCCGATACCGCGGCCCTCGCGGCCTACGGCACCAAGGTGCGCCAGCGTTTCCGCGACTGGTGGGCATCCGGCGACACCGACGGCGCGCGCACGCTGGACACCTACTACGGGCCGCAGAGCCTGCACGAGCTGATGGAGCGCACGACCTGGCATTCCGGCCAGCACGTGCGGCAGTACATGATGCTGCTCGAGCGCGAAGGCCAGGTCCACCATCGGCCGCTGGTCGAGGCCGACTTCGCCCGCCTGCCGATGCCGCAAAACGTCTGGGACGGCTGAGAGGCGCAACCTCCGGCCGGCGCATGCGTTCACTGCTCAGGAATTCACCCGGAGCGGAGAACGATCATGCGCGCCAACGGCACGGCCACGGCCAACAGCACCAAGGATCTGGTCAAGGAAATCTCGGTCCTCAAGGCGCAGCTCAAGAAGCTGTCGACATCCATCGAGAAGGACGCCGGCGGCGCCCTCGGCGAGATCCAGGCCAAGAGCAAGGAAGCCATCGACGAGGTCCTCGAGACGGCGCAGGCCTTCATCGACGACTACTCCGACAGCGCCAGGGAGACCACCAAGGCCCTGCTGAACAAGTCGGCCGAACTGCGCGACGAGGCGACCGAGACCCTGATCGAGACGGTAAAAGCCCGTCCGATCGCCACGCTCGCCACCGTGATCGGCATCGGCTTCCTCGCGGGGTATCTTTGTCGTCGGAGCTAGCCCTCGGGCACACGCCAAAAAGAAAAGCACAAGCGGAGCATCGGCCATGGCGATAATTGCCCCCCTGCTCCGCCTCGCGGTCGCCTCGGCGGCCGCGCGCACCATGCGTCATGCCGCCGTCGACGTGGCGCTTCGCCTGATGTTGATCCTGAGCGCCGCAATCGCCGGCGCCGTTGGCGTACTGTGCTTCACCTATGCCGGCCTCACCATCCTGCAGCGCCACCTCGATCCCGCCGAGGTCTGGGGCATCGTGGGCAGCCTCTACGGGCTGGCCGGCGTCGCGCTCTACTTGGCCGCCACCCGGCGCCGTCGCGGCATCTGACGCGTCACCGACGCCAGAGGCGGCTTGACCGCCAGGCGCTCGCTCACCGGCCGGTCGTCCGACAGCAGAACTTCCAGCCAGCGCAATGACGGCAGATGGGCTGCGATGGTGCTGAGCAGGATCAGGAGCGGCACCGCCACGATGGCGCCGACGACCCCCCACATCCAGCCGAGCAGTGCAATTGAGACGAACACCGCTACGGTGTTGAGGGCGCAGCGGCGGCTCACGAATGTCGGCGTGACGAACTGCGACTCGGCGACATGGATGACTGTGAGCACCACGGGCACGGCCACGATGCGCGGCCAGTCCTCGAACGAGAGCAGCGCCACCAGGGTGACCAGCGCGATCACCGCCGGCGCGCCGACGAAGGGCACGAACGAGGCGAGCCCCAGGGCGACACCCCACATGATGGCGTTGGGCACGTCGAGCAGCGCCAGCGCCACCGCTGATGCCACCGCCACGCAGGCGTAGATCACGGCCAGCGCGAACAGGTAGTGCCCGACGCGGTCGTTGATGTCGCGCATCACGCGCGCCAGCCTCACGCGCATCGACCAGGTCGCGGGAATGCGCAGGAACTGGCGACGATGGCTGTTGCGGTTGGCGAGCAGCATGAAGGCGAGCACGCCGGCATAGCCGATCTGCAGCACAACCCCGGGGGTCGTGCTGGCCAGTTCGCCCAGAAGTGATTTTTCGCGCACCACCACCTTTTCGGAGGTCGTCGTGGTCGTGCTGCCGACGGGCGCCGCCGTGGCCGCCTGCTCGACCCGGTCCGACACTTCCTTCACCGCGGCCAGCGATTTGCGCAGACCCTCGAGCTTGCGCTCCAGCGTGTAGGTGAGCGACGGCGCCTGGTCGGCCCAGCTCGAAAGCGAGGGCATGGCGACTGCCAGCAGGCCGGCCAGGACCAGCGCCAGCAGCAACACCGAAGCGGCGGCGGCCGGCGTGCTGGGAAGATGCACCCGCTCAAAAGCGCTGGCGACCGGGGTCAGCATCAACGCCAGGACGATCGCACCTGCGGTCGGGATCAGGAAATCGCGCGCCAGGTAACCCACGACACCGACGGCGCAAACCGCCAGCACGATCAAGGGTCGGCGAATCGCCGAACCGCCGCGCAGATGAACGGTGGGCACACGCACTGTCGGTTTTTCGACCACCCACACCTCGCTGGTTTGGCACAACGCGGAACGCGGCAAATGGTTGCCGGGGATAACGGCGAAACCGCCGGAAACCGCGACCATGGTCGGGGCGTTGTTCCGGCATCCATGCAAGGAGGTGTTCCATGCTTCTCGGTATCCACAGGCGCGCTGCCCTCGTCGCCGGTCTTCTGGCCGGTAGCGCCATCCTGCTGGTCCCCGGCCTCACGAAGGGATATGCCGCGGACCTTGCCGCCGCAGCGCCGGCCGCCGCCCCGGCAAAGCCACGCCCCGGCTATATCGTGTTCTTCGAACCGGGCCGCCCCGAGGTTTCGCCTGCGGCAGCCGACACGATCCGGCTCGCCGCCCGCGCCGCGCGGTCGAGCAAGGCCCCCATCATCCGCCTCGTCGGCCACGCCGATCATGCCGAAGCGGTGAAGGCCGAACTGGTCCGCCAGGGCATCTCTGCGCAGTCCGTCGTTCTGGTTGGCCGCGATGACAATCCGATCGTGCGAGCTTCGACCGGCGTGGCCGAGCCGCTGAACCGGCGCGTGCTGATCGCCTTCTAAAAGCTCGCAGCCGCCGGTTCCTCGCTGCGGGACCGGCGGCTTGCCGCGAGGTGAGCGGACCCTAGGCTACCGGGAGATCTCGATCTAAGGCTGGACCTTCGTGTTCTCGCGCACCCAGGCCCGGGCGGCGCGAAGGTTGTTGAAGACCTTCACCGGCCTTTCGTCGGCGGTGAGTTCGGCGAATTTCATGGCCTGCTCGCCGCGCTTGGGATCGACGACAAAGGCCAGTGGTCCGCGCGACCCGGCCTTGGGGTCGGCGCGCATGAAGGCGGCGATGGCCGCCATCCGGTTTTCGTCAATGGGTGAGGTCCCGGCCGTCGTGTCGATGATCTTGCCGTAGTGCTGCCGGCCCGTCTCCAGGAAGGCGCGCACGACCTCCATGATGTCGTCGGGCGTGGCCTCGCCCAGGACGACGGCGATCACAAGGCGGTCGAGGTCGGAGATGTCGAAATGGATCGGCATGAGCCTCCGGAGGTTCGATCGGCGACGATTTCAGCCGCATCATAGCCTGTACGCCGGGCGCTATCTTGCAGCATTTTTGTAGGTTGCACTTCCGACGCAACAGGTATTGCGTCCGTCAGCGTCGCGGCTCGATCGCTGCACTCTCGTCGAGCCACCGGCGCGCGGCATGGAGGCTGTGGAAGATTTTTACCGGGCGCTCGCCGGCCGTGAGCTCGACGAATTTCGCTGAGAAGAAGTCGGGCCGGTTGGGATTGACGACGAAGGCCAACGGTCCGCGGGATGCCGCCTTGGGGTCGGCCCGCAGGAAGGCGGCGACGGTTGCCACCCCGGCCTCGTCGATCGCCAGGACACCGGCCGTGGTATCGACGATCTTGCGATAGTGCATCGAGCCCGATTCCGCGAACTGGCGCGCCAGGCCCGCGACATCGGCGGCGGTGACGTCACCCATGACGACGGCAATGACGATCCTGTCCAGATGGGAGATGTCGAGATGGATCGGCATGGGCTCCCCGTGTGACGTTGGATAGCATCTTGCCGGTCTGCGGAGAGTTCTTGCAGATCGCGGCCTTTGCTCGTTGCATGTCGAACGCGAACGGTCTTGCCAATGGCAGAATCTAGCATGGATGTGGGACCAGGAGGGAGGTTGGATTCACCATGAAAGGCCGATCTCCCCGAGTTTTCGGGAATCGCACCGGTTTGGCCCGGCGCTTGGCGCTAGCCACGCTCACGGTCGCGGCGGCGATTTTCGTCGGGCTCGGCTTGCTGGAAGGCCTGACCCGCTTGCTCTTTCCGGCATTCGATCCGTCGGGCAGGTTCGAGTTCCGCTATCCGGCGGGGTCGCTCACTCTGGGGCAGCCCGGCACCCACACACGCCAGGCGAAGAACACCGGCGACTATGACGTCGCCGTCAGGATCAACCGTCATGGCCTGCGCGACGACAAGGACATCGCCGAAGCCACGGCCGGCGACCTCGTGGTCGTGGGCGATTCGTTTGCCTGGGGCTGGGGCGTCGAGGCGCCGGACCGGTTCTCGGAGCGCTTGCAGGTCCTGACCGGACGGCGGGCCTATAACCTCGCCACACCCACCGACCTCGCAGGCTATGCCGCGCTGCTGGACTATGCCCAGTCCCTCGGCGCGCGAATCGGCCAGGTCGTGCTGGCGGTGTGCCTGGAGAACGATCTCGGTCCCTACGACGGCGGCGAGGAACGAACGGAAGACCGGACACAAGGCCCCGGCTGGAAACAGTGGCTGACGGAACGCTCGGCGACCTACCTGCTGCTGACGACGGTGATCCACCAGACGCCGCGACTGAAGGCGCTCGCAGTCGGCGTCGGCGCCATCGTGCCCAACCTCGAGGGGATGGCGAGGAACGTTTACGATCCCGCGGTGATCGATGCCTCAGCAGACATGCTGCAGGCTCTGGCGACGCGTTACCGCCTGCTGGTGCTGCTGATCCCCTCGCGCGCCCTGTGGATCGGCGACAGTCGCGCAACCGAAGACCGGATTCACCAGGCACTTGTGGCGGCGCTCATCGGTCGCGGCGTCGCGGTGCTCGACCTGCGTCCGCCGCTCGAAGCCGGCGGTACGCCGCTCGTGTACCATTTCGCCAACGACGGCCACTGGAACGCCCGAGGCCACCGGCTCGCCGCCGAGGCGATCGCCATGTGCTTGGCGGACGGGATCTGCCTGCACAATGCAGGCACACCGACGGGATCGACCACAAGATAGGCCTATTGACTCCTATCAACCTATCCTCTATTCCTATCCACAGCGGTGCCCCCGAGGGAAGGAGAATCTCAGAATGTCCAAACAACCCAGGCACTTCGGTATTCCCGGGCGCAGCCCCGCCGGGATGGCGCTCGAGGATTGGGTGCGCCAACCCTTTTCCGACGATCTCCTGACGACACCGCCAAAGGCAGCGACGGAAGCCTCCGTGGTCGCGTCACGGCCCAAGCTGCTCGCCTGTGCGCCGGCCAGTCCCAAGCGGTTGCGCACCCCGTCCCGCCAGCGCGCCGCTTTCCTGCGCCAGCTCGAACGCTGCGGTTCGGCGGCCGAGGCGGCAACCCGCGCCGGCATCAACCGCGGCTCGGTCTATCGCTGGCGGGCCAGGAACCCCGCCTTCGCCGGGCGCTGGGACGCCGCCATCCGGCGCTACGCCAGGGAAGTCGGCGATGACATCGTGCTGGCGGCACACAAGCCCAACGTCCAGCCCTACTACTACCGCGGCAAGAAGGTGGGCGAGCGGCGCCGGGTAAACGTGAGGCTGATGATCCATGTGCAGAACCGGCTTGATGCCGATCGCCGGCGTGCCGAAGATCGCGCCGAGCGCCGCGAGCTGCTGCTGTTGCAGGCCGAACTGGCGAATGCGAATCGCGAAAACAATCAGCCGGCGACTCCCGCCCCGGTAGCGGCCAAGCCCTGATCGTCGTGGCCGATCAACGGTTTGGCACGCCGGGCGCGGCGCACCGTCGACGCAAACCTATGACTCCGCTAGTTGCCCTTCAAAATCTTCGCTGCGGCGTCGGCGAAGACCTGGCAGCCCAGCACGATGTCGGCATCGGCGGTGTTCTCGGTGAAGTGGTGCGAGATGCCGCCGATCGAGGGCACGAACATCATGGCCGCGGGAATTTTCAGGCCGATCACCTGCGCGTCGTGGCCGGCGCCGGACGGCATGCGGATGTGCTTCTCGGGCGCATGTGCCACG
>NZ_SCVH01000147.1 GCF_004296935.1 Reyranella sp. | reverse complement strand
CCTGCCGGTGATGATCGCCGATCCCGCCGACAACGCCGGCGGTGGCGCGCCCTCGGACAACACCGACATCCTGCGCCACCTGATCGCGAACAAGGTCGAGAACGCCTGCCTCGGGCCGATCTGGGATCCGATCGCCGTCCGCATCTGCTTCGACGCCGGTCTTGGCGCGAAGATCGGCCTGCGCTTCGGCGGCAAGATCGCGCCGTCCTCGGGACAGCCGGTGGATGCCGTGGTCGAGATCATCGGCCTCAAGCGTGACGCCTGGCAGCGGTTTGGACCGACGCAGGTGCCGGTTGGCGATTGTGCCGCAGTGCGAGTCGATGGTGTCGATGTCGTGCTGATCACCAAGCGCACCCAGGCGACCGGGTTGGAACTCTTCACGAATCTTGGCATCGATCCTGCACAAAGGAAGATCGTCGTTGTGAAGTCGACCAATCACTTCATGGCGGCTTACGGACCGATCGCCAAGAAGGTGATTTATGTCGAATCCAGTGGTCCGCTCAGGCGCGACCACCGCAAGGTGCCCTATACGAAGGTGCAACGGCCGATCTGGCCGCTCGATCCCGATGCAAGGCCGCGTGGGCTCATTTCCTAGTGTCGTGTTGGGCGTCGTGCTGGACAATCATGAGCAGCGCTTAGCATACTCGCTGCGGGGAGCTTAGGGAGACGATCGCATGTTGAAACGTATTCTCGCGGGCGCCGTGGCGCTGGTCGTTCCGTTTGCGGCGGCCCATGGGCAGGCCCAGGAGAAAGTCCTGCGGGCGGTGATGCATGCCGACGTGCGTGTCATCGATCCGATCTGGACCACCCAGACCATTGCCAGCATCCACGGCATGCTGATCTACGACACGCTGTTCGGAAATGACGCCAACCTGAAGCCGCAGCCGCAGATGGTCGGCAAGTACGAGGTGAGCCCGGACCGGCTCACCTACACCTTCACCTTGCGCGACGGTCTCAAGTTCCATGACGGCACGCCCGTCACCACCAAGGACGTCATGGCCTCGCTCAAGCGCTGGGGCTCCAAGGACGGTGTCGGCATCCGGTTGTTCTCCTATGTGGTCAAACAGGAGGCGGTCGACGACAAGACCTTCAAGATGATCCTGAAGGAACCCTACGGCATGGTGCTGGAGTCGCTCGGCAAGAGCGGCAGTTCGGTCGCCGTCATCATGCGCGAGCAGGAGGCGCTCACCGACCCGCAGCAGCAGGTCAAGGAGGCGATCGGCTCCGGCCCCTACAAGTTCGCCAAGGAGCAGTGGGTTCCCGGCAGCAAGGCCGTCTATCTCAAGAACAAGGATTATGTGCCGCGCCCCGGCAACGAGCCGCCGTCGTCCTTCGCCGGCAGCAAGATCCCGGGTGTCGACCGCATCGAGCTGGTGTGGATCTCCGATCCGCAGACGGCGATGTCGGCCCTGGTCAACGGCGAGATCGACTTCTACGAGGCGCCCAACAACGACTTCCTGCCGATCCTGGCCAAGGCCAAGGGCGTCAAGCTGATGATGACCGGCAAGATCGACGGCACGCAGGGCATGATCCGGCTCAACCATCTCCATCCGCCGTTCAACAACGTCAAGGCGCGGCAGGCGATGTACCACCTGATCAACCAGGAGGATTTCCTGCGCGCCATCGTCGGCAATCCGGAATTCTACCGGGTCTGCCACGGCCTGCTGACCTGCGGTGGCCCCTACGAGAACACCGGCGGCTCCGCTTTCCTGAAGGACTACAATCCCAAGAAGGCGCTGCAGCTCATGAAGGAGGCCGGCTACAAGGGTGAGCCGATCACCGTGCTGTTCACCACCGACCACAACACCATCACGCCGGCAACCCAGGTGCTGGTGCAGGCGATGCGCGAGGCGGGCCTGAACGTCGATGCCCAGTCGATGGACTGGGGCTCGGTCGTCTCGCGCCGCGCCAAGAAGGATCCGCCGGCCCAGGGCGGCTGGAACATCTTCGTCACCACGACCGGCGGTGTCGGCGCGTCAAATCCGGTGTTGCACACTTGGATAGGTGCTGCCTGCGACAAGGGCCTGTTCGGCTGGCCGTGCGATCCGGAGATCGAGAAGCTGCGCAACGCCTTTGCGTTTGCCCAGACCGATGAAGAGCGCAAGAAGATCGCGACCGATCTTCAGACGAAGGCGATGGAGCAGGTTGTCTACATCCCATTCGGGCAATGGAACACGCCGCTCGCCTTCCGCGCCGACAAGATCGACGGGGTCGTGCCCAACACCGGCCTTGCGGTTCTGTGGGGCATTACCAAGAAGTGATGCTTCTTCCGAGGCGGCGCGCATGACCGCCTATATCGTGCGCCGACTGTTCGCCACCCTGCCCGTGATGGCAGTGGTGGCGCTGTTCGTGTTCTTCCTCCTGCGGTTTGCGCCGGGCGATCCGGCCGCGATCATCGCCGGCGAGGACGCCACGGCCGAGGCGATCGCGGCTGTCCGCGCCAAGCTTGGACTCGACCGGCCGATGGTCGAGCAGTTCTTTGTGTGGATCCTGCAACTGCTGCAGGGCGACATGGGCGTGTCGATCTTCTCCAACCTGGCCGTCACGCGCCTGATCTCGCAGCGTCTCGAACCTACTGTGGCGCTCACGCTGTCCACCCTGTTCGTGGCCGTGGCGCTGGCCATTCCCATCGGTGTCGTGGCGGCGTGGAAGGCCCGCAAACTGGTCGACCGCCTGGTCATGGGCTTCGCCGTGCTGGGCTTTGCCATGCCGGTGTTCGTGCTGGCCTATATCCTGATCTATTTCTTCGCCGTGCAGTGGCAGCTCCTCCCGGTGCAGGGTTATCGCCCGATCGCCGAGGGCCTGTGGCCGTTCGTCGAGTGCCTGATCCTGCCGTCGGTGGCGCTGGGCGTGACCTACATGGCGCTGATTGCCCGCATTACGCGGGCCTCGATGCTCGAGGTCCTGGCGCAGGATTACATCCGCACCGCCAATGCCAAGGGACTGGCCACCGACCGCGTGCTGCTGCTGCATGCGCTCAAGAACGCCGCCGTGCCGATCGTCACCGTGATCGGCATCGGCATTGCGCTGCTGATCTCCGGCGTGGTCATCACCGAGACGGTGTTCAACATCCCCGGCCTCGGCCGTCTCACTGTCGATGCCGTGCTGAAGCGTGACTATCCGGTGGTGCAGGGGCTGATCCTGGTGTTCGCGGCCGCCAAGGTGCTGGTGAACCTGATCATCGACATCTCCTACGCATTCCTCGATCCGCGCATCCGCTACTGACATGACCGCGATCACCGACGACCTCGTCCTGCCGCCGCGCCGCTTCTCGCTGGCGACCGCCATCCGGCGCAATCCCACGATCACCTTCGGCGCCGTCCTGCTGGCGGCGCTGATCATCGTGGCCATCTTCGCGCCCTACATCGCCTACAGCGACCCCTTCAAGATCGCGCCGGTCAACCGTCTGCGCCCGCCGTCGGAGCGCTGGTGGTTCGGCACCGACCAGTTCGGGCGCGACGTCTTTTCCCGCACCGTCTATGGCGCGCGCGTGTCGCTGATCGTCGGTCTCTCGGTCGCGCTGTTTTCCAGTGCGGTCGGCCTCGGTCTCGGCCTGCTGTGCGGCTATTTCCGCAAGGTCGACGGCATCGTCATGCGCGTCATGGACGGGCTGATGGCGATCCCTTCGATCCTGCTCGCCATCGCGCTGATCACGCTGACGCGTCCCAGCCTCGGCATCGTGATCCTGGCCATCGTCATTCCCGAGGTCCCGCGCATCGTGCGCGTCGTGCGTGCCGTCGTGCTGTCGATCCGCAGTCAGCCCTATATCGAAAGCGCCATCGCCGGCGGCACCAAGAATACCAAGCTGCTGCTGCGCCATGTCCTGCCCAACACGCTGGCGCCGCTGATCGTGCAATCGACCTATGTCTGCGCCTCGGCGATGCTGATCGAGGCGGGGCTCTCGTTCCTGGGCGCCGGCGTGCCACCCGAGGTGCCGAGCTGGGGCAACATCATCGCCCAGGGTCGAACCTTCTTCCAGATCGCACCCTGGACGATCCTGATCCCCGGCACGTTCCTCGCCATCACCGTGCTGGCGGTGAATCTGTTGGGCGACGGCTTGCGCGACCGGCTCGATCCGCGCCTGGCGAGGCGCCTGTGAGCGCCACCGCCGGCAACATCCTCGAGGTCCGCGACCTCCAGACCCAGTTCAACACCCTGGACGGCGTGGTCCGCGCTGTCGACGGCGTGTCGTTCGACCTGGCGCGTGGCGAGACGCTCGGCATCGTGGGCGAGTCGGGCTGCGGCAAGTCGGTGACGGCGCTCTCGATCCTGCGCCTGATCCCGCCCGAGACGGGACGCATCGCGGCGGGCTCGATCAAGTTCGAGGGCGAGGAGCTCACGACGCTGGGCGAGGAGGCGATGAAGGGCCTGCGCGGCCATCGCATCTCCATGATCTTCCAGGAGCCGATGACCAGCCTCAATCCGGTGCTGACGGTCGGCACGCAGATCGCCGAGAACGTCGTGCGCCATATGGGTGTGTCGTGGCGGGCGGCGCGCGAGCGGTCATTCGAGATGCTCGACCTGGTGCGCATCGCCGACGCCAGGCGCCGGCTCGACGAATATCCGCACCAGCTCTCGGGCGGCATGCGCCAGCGCGTCATGATCGCCATGGCACTCAGCTGCGATCCGCAGGTGCTGATCGCCGACGAGCCCACCACCGCGCTCGACGTCACCATCCAGGCCCAGATCCTCCAGCTGATGCTCGAGCTCAAGGAAAAGACCGGCACCGCCATCGTGCTGATCACTCACGATCTCGGCGTCGTGGCCGAGACCACCGAGCGCGTCGTGGTGATGTACGCCGGCCGCAAGGTCGAGGAGGCGCCGGTCGAGGCGCTGTTCGGGCAGCCTCTGCACCCCTACACGCGCGGCCTGATGCGGGCGATCCCGCGGCTCGACATCGAGGCCGACGCCGCCGGCACGCGGCCCAGGCTGCAGGAGATTCCAGGGCTCGTGCCGCGGCTCACGCAGCCCATTCCCGGTTGCGCCTTTGCGCCGCGTTGCGGCTTCGCGACCGAACGATGCCACGTCGAGCCACCGCCGCTCGTCGACGTCGGCGCCGGTCACACCGTGGTCTGCTGGGAAGTCGATCGCGTCCGGGCAAGCACACCATGAGCGAGCCGCCGGTCCTCGAGGTTGAAGGCCTCGTAAAACATTTCCCCATCCATGGCGGGCTGCTGCAGCGGCGCGTCGGCGAGGTGAGGGCGGTCGACGGCGTCTCCTTCTCGATCGCCCGCGGCGAGACGTTGGGCCTGGTGGGCGAATCGGGCTGCGGCAAGTCGACCATCGGCAAGACGGTGCTGAAGCTGATCGAACCCACCGCCGGGCGCATCGTGCTGGCCGGCGAGGACATCTCGGCACTGAAGCCCGGTGCCATGTGGGCGCATCGCCGCCGCATCCAGACGATCTTCCAGGATCCTTACTCGTCGATGAACCCGCGCCTGCCCTCGGGCACGATCGTGGGCGAGCCGCTGGAGAATTTCGGCCTCTCGAGCGGCCGCGATACCGACGAGCGCGTCGCCCGCCTGTTCGAGCGCGTGGGACTGAGGCCCGACGCCATGCGCAAGTACGCCCACGAATTCTCCGGCGGCCAGCGCCAGCGGTTGGGCATCGCCAAGGCGCTGGCGGTCAATCCGGACGTGATCGTGGCCGACGAGCCGGTCTCGGCACTCGACGTGTCGGTGCAGGCGCAGGTGCTCAACCTGCTGATCGACCTGCAGGAGGAATTCCGGCTCGCCTATCTCTTCATCAGCCACGATCTGGCGGTGATGCGCCACATCAGCCACCGCATCGCGGTGATGTATCTCGGCCGCATCGTCGAGCTCACGGACAAGCGCACGCTGTTCATGAAGCCGCTGCATCCCTACACCGAGGCGCTCCTGTCGGCGGCCACCGCACCCGATCCCAAGCGGCGCCGGCAGAGGAAGCGCATCGTCCAGGGCGACGTGCCGAGCCCGGCCAATCCGCCGCCCGGCTGCCACTTCCACACGCGCTGTCCCTATGCGATGCCCGAATGCAAGGTCACGGCGCCGCCGCTGATCGAGGTGGCGGAAGGCCACCACGTCGCTTGCCTGCGCCGCCCCGTCGGCGGCGATCCGGGGCCGCTGTCCGTGCGGTAGCGAAGGAACCCGGAAAGCCGGCGATCTGCCGTTGAGGAGCGAAAGCCATGGCGCGAAGGAAATCGCGAGGAAGCGCAGCAAACAAGGGCGGAATGGCGTTCGGGCGCAACCTGATGGTGCTCGGGACGGTGATCTTCGGGATCGGCGCCTATGCGGCTTTCATGGGCGCGATGACCCTGAAATGGCCGCGTGTTTCCGCCACGATCACCAGCGCCGAACTGCTACGGCAAAGCGCGTCGGCCACTCGCCGGACCGGCGGAGCGCAGGAAGAGAGCTGGAACAGCTTTCACGTGCTCTTCCGCTACCGTGTCGCAGACCGCGAATATGTGGCGGGCGGCGTCGAGCCTTACGACCTCGGCATGCAGAACTCCGCCGGCGCGGCGAAGATGAAGGAGCGCCATCCCGTCGGAACGACGCCGAAGTCGCCTACGATCCAGGCAATCCCGCTACCGCCTATCTGGAACCGGGGCCGAGTTCGTTTGCGCTGGCGCTGACGGGCATCGGGTCGTTCATGGTTCTCGTCGGCTTTTGGGTACGCCGCAAGGCCGCCCAGGGGATTGGCGCGATGAATGAGGAAGGTGCCACGGAAAGGGTGACAAAGGCGCTCAACGACGGTGATGCGATTTGAGCGCTATGACTATCGCCTAGCCCCCGGCGCCGTGTCGCGGAGATAGGTGAGGGCGGCCTGAACGCCGCCTGCCTTGTGCGGCACCTTGGCAAGGCCAAGCGCCATCTCGACGCCGGAGAGCGCCCCCATTAGCATCAAATCGTTGAAGTCACCGAGATGGCCGATGCGGAACACCTTGCCCGCGACCTTGCTGAGGCCCTGGCCGAGCGACAGGTTGAAGTTCTCCAGCGCCACCTTGCGGAAGGCGTCGGCATCGTGGCCCTCGGGCATCATGATGGCGGTCAGCGAGCCTGAGCAGGCCTTGGCGTCGCTGCACAGGATTTCGAGACCCCAGGCCGTGACGGCGGCGCGCGTGGCTTCGGCGTGGCGCGCGTGGCGGGCAAAGACGGAGTCGAGGCCCTCCTCCAACAGCATGTCGCAGGCTTCGTTGAGGCCATAGAGCAGGTTGGTGGCCGGCGTGTAGGGGAACCAGCCGTTGGCGTTGGCGGTCAGCATCTCCTCCCAGTTCCAGAAGGCGCGCGGGGTATTGGCGCTCTTCGACGCGGCCAGTGCCTTCTCGCTGATGGCGTTGAAGGAGAGGCCGGGCGGCAGCATCAGGCCCTTTTGCGATCCCGCCACCGTCACGTCGACGCCCCAGGCGTCATGGCGATAGTCGATCGAACCGAGTGAAGAGATCGTGTCGACCAGGAGCAGCGCCGGATGTTTCGCCGCATCGATGGCCTGGCGCACCGCGCTCACGTCGGTCACCACGCCGGTCGAGGTTTCGTTGTGGACGATGCACACGGCCTTGATGGCGTGGCCCTTGTCTTCTTTCAGGCGCTTCTCGATCGCCGCTGGATCGGCGGGTTTGCGCCAGTCGCCGCCCATGAACTCCGACTTGATGCCGAGCTTGTCGGCCATCTTCTTCCACAGTGAGGCGAAGTGGCCGGTCTCCCACATCAGCACCGTGTCGCCCGCCGACAGCGTATTGACGAGGGCGGCTTCCCAGGCGCCGGTGCCGGAGGCGGGGTAGATGATGACCGGCTGCTTGGTCTGGAAAACCTGGCGGACGCTGCGCAGCACCTTCTTGGCCAGCGCGTTGAACTCGGGCCCGCGGTGATCGATCGTCGGATGATCCATCGCCCTCAGGATCCGGTCGGGAACGTTGGTCGGTCCGGGAATCTGGAGGAAGTGGCGTCCGCTGGGATGTGAGTTCAGGCGCATCTGTCTGTCCTTTTCGATCTGCCGTCTTGCATTTTGTATACAATATGCCAAACTGAGTCCAGTGGACGGCTCAAACATCCCTATCGCCCGCCTCACGTTGCCCGAAGCAGCGGCGGAGCGGCTGCGCACCCTGATCATCGAAGGGGCGCTGGCGCCTGGCGCCAAACTGAACGAGCGGGAACTCAGCGAGCAGTTGGGCGTGTCGCGCACGCCGCTGCGCGAGGCCTTCCGCATGCTGGCGGGCGACGGACTGCTGGTGCAGTTGCCCAACCGCGGCACCCAGGTCGTGGCAATGTCGCGCGAGGACGTGCAGCACGCCTTCGAGGTGATGGGCGCGCTCGAGGCATTTGCCGGCGAACTCGCCGTCTCCCGCGTGACCGACGGCGACATCGCCGACCTCCGTGCCCTGCAGGCCGAAATGGAGGCGGCCCATTCGCGCCACGATCTGCCGGCCTACTACCAGATCAATCGCGTCATCCACGATCGGCTGAACGCCATTGCCGCGAATCCGGTGCTCACCCATACCTACCGGACCTTGAACACGCGCCTGCATGCCCTCAGATTCCGGTCCAACCTCAATATCGCGAAATGGAACCAGGCCGTGGCCGAACATCGCGACATGATCGCGGCGCTTGCCGCGCGCGACGGGCCTGCGCTACGTGACGTCCTGATCAAGCACCTGCGTGCCAAGCAGCAGGCGGTGCTGGAAACGATGAACAACGAAAAGATGCCGGGAGGCAATTGACCATGAAGCTCACGTCCACCACCTCGCGCCGCCGCGCCCTCAAGCTGGGTCTCGCGGCCTCGCTCGCGGCACCCTCGATTGCGCGCGCCCAGGCGTGGCCGCCGGGCACCATCACCTGGATCAACCCGTTCCCGGCCGGCGGCGGCACAGACACTTTCGCGCGGCCGCTGGCGGCGCAGGTCGGCGAGCAGCTCGGCTGCCAGATCATCATCGACAACAAGGGTGGCGCGGGCGGCACGGTTGGTGCCTCGCAGGCCGCCAAGATGAAGCCCGACGGCTCGGTGTTCTTCGTCGGCGCCATCCATCACACCATCGCGCCCTCGATCTACAAGAACCTCGACTACGACCTCGAGAAGAACTTCGAGCCGATCACCATGATCGCGCTGGTACCGCAGGTGATCTCGATCAATCCGACAAAGATTCCGGCGAAGACCTATGCCGAATTCCTGGCCTACGTGAAGGCCAACCCCGGCAAGGTGAACTACGCCTCGCCGGGCGCCGGCACGGCGCATCACCTGGCGGGCGAGCTCTACAAACTCGAGACCAAGACCGAGATCACCCATGTGCCCTACCGCGGCGCCGGCCCGGCGATGCAGGATCTGCTCGCCGGCAATGTCGACATGATGTTCGACGGCATGGGCACCTCGGCACAGCAGATCAAGGCGGGCAAGCTGATCGGACTGGCCGTCGCCACGCCCAAGCGCACCACGGAGTTCCCGGACATTCCGGCAGCCGCCGAAGTCGGCGTGCCCAACTGGATCGTATCGACCTGGTACGGCCTGTGGGCCATCAAGGGCACGCCCAAGCCGATCGTCGACCGCATGTACGCCGAGGTGGTGAAGGCGATGGCCAATCCCAAGCTGCAGAAGATCTGGCTGGACCAGACGGCGCAGGTCGGCGGCGAGCAGCCCGCCGACTTCGCCAAGCGCATCCGCGCCGAAATCGAGAAATGGCAGAAGGTCGTCACCGCGGCCGGGGTGAAGCTCGACTGACCCAGCTCGAAGAAACCCTGCGCCGCACGATCAAGGGCGAGGTCCTTTTCGACAAGGCCTCGCGCGGACGCTACTCGACCGACGCCTCGATCTACCAGATCGAGCCGGTGGGCGTGGTCGTGCCGCGTGACGAGATCGATCTCGGCCTCGTCATCGACGTCGCGCGCGACGCCAAGGCCGCAATCCTGCCGCGCGGCGCGGGCACGTCGCAGTGCGGCCAGACGGTGGGCGAGGCGCTGGTCGTCGATGTCTCGAAGTACCTGCGCGAGGTCGTGGGCTTCGATAAGGGCAAGGCCGAGGTCACGGTGCAGCCGGGCGTCGTGCTCGACCAGCTCAATGCGTGGCTGAGACCGCACGGCCTCTGGTACCCGGTCGACGTGTCGACCTCGGCGCAATGCACGCTGGGCGGCATGGCGGGCAACAATTCCTGCGGCTCGCGGTCGATCCGCTACGGCAACATGGTCCATAACGTCGCCTCGATCGACGCCATCCTGGCCAACGGCCAGCGGGCGCGCTTCGGCTCGGCCCGGCCCGAGGACATGCCGGCCGGTGTGCGCGAGATCGCCGACAAGGTGGCGGCGCTGGCCTTTGCCGAGAGGGCCGAGATCGAACGCATGTACCCCAAGGTGCTGCGCCGGGTCGGCGGCTACAACCTCGACATCTTCTTTCCGCAGTCGGAGCGGCCCTACACGACCGACAATTCCGTGAACCTGGCGCATCTGCTGGTCGGCAGCGAAGGCACGCTGGCGGTGACCCAGCGGCTCACGCTGAAGCTGGCGCCAGTCCCGAAGCACAAGACCCTGGGCGTGGTGAACTTCGCGAGCTTCCACAAGGCGATGGACAGCGCCCAGCACATCGTGAAGCTGAAGCCCACGGCCGTCGAGCTGGTCGACCGCACCATGATCGAGCTGGCACGCGCCAATCCGGCGTTCCGGCCAGTGATCGAGCGGGCCCTGATCGGTCAGCCCGAGGCGATCCTGCTGGTCGAGTTCGCCGGCGAGACGCGCGAAGATCAGCTTCGCGATCTCGCGCGCCTGGTCGAACTGATGGGCGATCTCGGCCTGCCCGGCAGCGTCGTCGAGATGCCCGAGCCCGGGCCGCAGTCGGCATTGTGGGAGGTCCGAAAGGCCGGCCTCAACATCATGATGTCGATGAAGGGCGACGGAAAGCCCGTGTCCTTCATCGAGGACTGCGCCGTGCCGCTCGAACACCTCGCGGACTACACGCAGCGCCTCACCGATGTCTTCACCAAGCACGGCACGCGCGGCACCTGGTACGCCCATGCCTCGGTCGGCACGCTGCATGTGCGGCCGATCCTCGATATGCGCCGCGAGGGTGCGGCCAAGATGCGGGCGATCGCCGAGGAGGCCTCGGCACTGGTGCGCGAATACAAGGGCGCCTTCTCGGGCGAGCACGGCGACGGGCTGGTGCGCTCGGAGTGGGTGGGCTGGCAGTTCGGCCCGCGGCTCACCAAGGCCTTCGAGGCGGTGAAGGACCTGTTCGATCCGGCGGGAATTATGAATCCCGGCAAGATCGTGCGGCCCTCGCGCATGGACGATCGCTCGCTATTCCGCTTCAAGCCGGACTATGCCGGCATCGACTACAAGCCGGCGCTCGACTGGTCGGCGTGGGACGTCCAGATCGATCCGATGACCGAGGTGACGACGGCGCCCGGCACCGGCGGCGATCCGACCGGCGGCTTCGCGAAGGCCGCCGAGATGTGCAACAACAACGGCCATTGCCGGAAGTTCGACGCCGGCACCATGTGCCCCAGCTTCCGCGTCACGCGGGATGAGAAGCACCTCACCCGGGGCCGCGCCAACACCTTGCGTCTTGCGCTCTCGGGACAGCTCGGCGTCGCCGCGCTCAGCTCCGATACGGTGGCGGCGGCGATGGACCTTTGCGTGAGCTGCAAGGGGTGCAAGCGCGACTGCCCGACCGGCGTCGACATGGCGCGCATGAAGATCGAGGCCAAGTCGGCGCGCCGAATGGCCAAGGGCCTCAGGTTGCGCGACCGGCTGATCGGCGACCTGCCGGGAACGGCGCCGTGGGCGCGGCGCCTGCCGTGGCTGTTCAATGCCGCCTGGTTCGTGCAGTCCTACCTGGGCTTCGCCAAGCAGCGCAGGCTGCCACAGTGGCGGCGCGACACCTTCCTCACCACGACCGACGTCGATGCGGCCGACGCCACGGTGGTGATCTTCGCCGATACCTTCTCCAACAATTTCGAGCCCGAGATCCTGCATGCCGCGCGGCGGGTGCTGGAGGCGGCGGGCCATCGCGTCGCCGTCGCCTGGCCGACCATTGGCGCGCGCGCGCTCTGCTGCGGCCGCACCTATCTGGCAACCGGTCAGGTCGAGCAGGCGAAGCAGGAGGCGATGCGGCTCTTGCAGGCGCTGGTGCCGTTCGTGGTCAAGGGCGTGCCGGTGATCGGCCTCGAACCGTCCTGCCTGTTCACCTTGCGCGACGAGTTCCTGGCGATAGGCCTCGGCGAAGAAGCCGAGGCGGTGGCGAAGAACGCCTTCCTGTTCGAGGAGTTCCTCGTCCGCGAGAAGAAGGCCGGCCGGCTCGCGCTCACCCTCAAGCCGCTGCCCGAGAAGAGCGCGCTGCTGCACGGCCACTGCCACCAGAAAGCGTTCGGTGCGATGAGCGCCGTTCAGGAGGCGCTGTCGCTGGTGCCCGAGCTTGCCGTGAGCCCGATCGAATCGAGCTGCTGCGGCATGGCCGGCAGCTTCGGCTACGAGGCCGAGCACTATGAGACGTCGATCGCGATGGCCGAGCTCTCGCTGCTGCCGGCGGTGCGCAAGGCCGATGCCAACGCGCTCGTCGTCGCCGACGGCACTTCGTGCCGCCATCAGATCGCCGATGGCACGGATCGACAGGCGATACACGTCGCTCAGGTACTCGAGCGCGCGTTGGTCTGATCGGCGGCGCGCAGGGCGGGGTTTGCAGCCACGCACGCGCTGTGGCACCGTCGCCGGCACATGCAAAGACCCAGAAATCCCTACTCCTCCGCGGACATCGACCGCGCCAGCCACGAACGCGAAGACGAAGAACGGATGATCGAACTCGCCTCGTCGGGCGAGGCGCGGTTCGTTCCCATCGACTCCGAAAAGAACCTGGTCAAGACCGGCGGCAATCCCGAGGCGGTGTTCCTGCAGGGCATGATGGCCCGCGCGGTGGCGAGCGCCGCCGACACCCAGATCTTCCTGGGCTATGTCGAGGGCACGCCCTATTTCGCGGTCGACGTCACCGGTAAGGAGACGCCGCTCGGTGAACTGGGCGAGTTCGTCGACCTGCGCCAGGTAGGCCCGCTCCTGTTCGCGCGCGAGGGCTCGGTGCTGGCCTATGCCCGCGGCATGACCTACTGGCATCGCCGCCACCGCTACTGCGGCGTCTGCGGCGCCTCGACCAAGATCACGCGCGGCGGCCATGTCCGCATGTGCACCAACGAGAGCTGCAAGACCGAGCATTTTCCCCGGACCGATCCTGCGGTGATCATGCTGGTCCATCACGGCGACAAGTGCCTGCTGGGACGCGGCAAGCATTTCCCGCGCGGTATGCATTCGACCCTGGCGGGCTTCGTCGAGCCCGGCGAGAGCTTCGAGGACGCCGTCGCGCGCGAGGTCTACGAAGAGGTGAAGGTGCGCGTGAACAACGTCATCTACCGCTCCTCGCAGCCCTGGCCGTTCCCGGCCTCGGTGATGATCGGCTTCCACGCCGAAGCGGAGTCCATGGAATTCAGTGTCAACGAATCCGAGCTTGAGAGCGCGCGCTGGCTTTCGCGCGAGGAGCTCCGGCCAGAGAACATGCCCAAGGACGGCTCGTTCTTCATGCCGCGCCGCGATTCCATTGCCCGCCGCCTGATCGAGGAATGGCTGGGCCACGAGGCCGGCGCGTCGATCAACGGCTGACAGACAGGAACAAGGACGACGATGACCGCCCAGCTCTTCACGCCCGTCGAGGTCGGCGGCGTCACGCTGCCCAACCGCATCGTCGTCTCGCCGATGTGCCAGTACGCCGCCGTCGACGGCAGCGCCCAGCCCTGGCACCAGGTGCATTACGGCATGCTCGCCATGTCGGGCGCCGGCCTGCTCTGCCTCGAGGCCACGCACGTCGAGCGCGAGGGTCGCATCACCCAGGGTTGCCTCGGCCTCTATAGCGACGAGAACGAGGTGGCGCTGAAGCCCGTCGTCGAATGGGTGAGGGGCTGGATGCCCCATGTGAAACTCGGCATCCAGCTCGCCCACGCCGGCCGCAAGGCCTCGGCGCAGCGGCCGTGGAAGGGTGGCGGGCCGCTCACGCTGGCCGATGCGCCCGACCTGCCGTGGACGACTTTCTCTGCGTCGGCCATCCCCTACGATCCGGCCGTCAAGTGGCATACGCCTGTCGCGCTTGATGCCGTTGGGTTGAAGCGCGTGAAGCAGGCCTTCGTCGACGCGACCGAGCGCAGTCTCAGGCTGGGCTTCGACGTGGTCGAGATGCATGGCGCACACGGCTACTGCCTGCATCAGTTCCTCTCGCCGCTCAGCAACCACCGCACCGACGAGTACGGCGGCACCATGGAAAAGCGCCGACGCTTTCCGCTCGAGGTCTTCGAGGCCTGCCGCAAGCTGTGGCCGCGGGACAAGGCGATGGGCATTCGCCTCTCGGCCACCGACTGGGTCGAGGGCGGCCTCACGCTCGAGGATACGATCGAGACGGCGAAGCAGCTGAAGGCGCTGGGCTGCGACTTCGTCGATGTGAGCTCGGGCGGCAACTCGCCGGCCCAGAAGATCCAGGTCGGTCCCGGATATCAGGTCCCGTTCGCCGCCCGCATCCGCCGCGAAGCCGGCATCAAGACCTGGGCCGTGGGCGTCATCACCGAGCCGGAACAGGCCGATCGCATCATCGCCTCGGGCGAGGCCGACTGCACCGTGCATGCGCGCTCCTTCCTGGTCGATCCGCGCTGGGCCTGGAATGCCGCCCGCGCGCTTGGCGTCGAGACGCCGCCGTTGCCGCTGCCGGCGGCCCGTGGCGGCTCGATCCTGGCGTTCAAGCCGTCTCAAGGGATGGCCAAGGCCGCCGAATAGGATCGGACTCGGCAACGATACTGTCACAATCGATCGGAGCCTTGCCCCGGCGGCATTTCCTCATGTCGTGTTGTCGTGTCGGGTGTCGAGATTCGCGCACGCTTCCCCGCCGTGCGGCGGATCGCATACATCAACATCTTGTCGTTCATCCGCCCGATCGGTTGCGTCAGACGATCGGACGCGTGGGTGCGGCGGGCCGAGCGCCCAACCTCCCAGGCTGCTGCGAATTCCGGATCCTGGGCGCGCCACAGATAGGGCGTGGTGCGGTCGACGCCGGCGCAGGCGGCGGCATAGCTCGCCGAGCCGGTGGCGAAGAAGGCACGCAGGAAAGCGAGGCGGCGGCGCTCCGGCGACAGACGCTCGCCGGGCAGGGCATGGATCAGGCGGGGAGTGGTCATGGATAGGATTATAGGCAAAAGGATAGGATAGTCAATGTCGGATTGGGCGTGTGTCCCGCTGGGGCGATGGACAATCGGGACGAGCGCCCCCTAGCTTCAAGTGAGGGGGCAGCCATGGTGGAATGGTGGAGATGGGTGTGGCGGACGGCGAGGATCGTCGTCCTTGGCGTCCTTCTCGCGGTTGGCCTGACCGAACTCCTGATCGCCATCGGTGTTGACGTGTTCGCCACGCCAGTTCTGCGCTCGCCGAAGGTGGCGATCGGCTTGGTGGTCATCGCGTTGTTCTTCGCCGCCTATCAGGCACGGTCGACGGCCACCAACGCCGGGGCCGGCGCTGGCGTAGCTCTCTCCGGGTTTGCCACCGTGCCGTTTATTCTTGTTCCCGCCCTGGAACCGGTGCCGGCCGCGACAACGGCGGGTTTCTGGAAGGGGAGCGTGGCGTGGCAGCTCGAGCGGACCATGACGGTCGATCAGCCCTATTCGATGGTCGTCGTGGTGAGCGGTGCCAAGACGTTCGACCTCAAGGGGTTGGCGCAAACGATGGGCGGCAGCGGCTCTGTGGACGCCAAGGAGGTGGACGTGCCCGATGTGCTCGTGGCGCGCCTGCACGGCCAGCCGCGGTCGGTGTTCTCGGTCGTACCCGAAAAGGACGATCCTCAGACGATAGGTGTTGCTGGCGACATGCGCTGGTCACTGGACGTCACGCCGAAGCAGGAGGGTGCTCAGAAGCTCTTGCTCGAACTCTACGCTGTAGTGAAGCCCCGCGGGGGCCCGGACGCCGTCCAGAACGTCTTCCGCCAGCCCATACCGATCACGGTGGAGGCTGTGGCGTGGTATGCCAGCGTCAGGAGGTGGGCCTTCGGTCTGCTGACCGGGCCGTGGCTGTGGGGGCTCATCGGTGCCGGAATCCTGGGCCTCGCCGGCAAGGAACTGCTCGCCATGGCGCGCCTCTGCCGGCGAAGGATCATCGAGTGGTGGCGCCGACGTCACAGCACGCCTTCCGCCGATCCGTGATGTCCACCGGCCGGTCCGGCCCGGGCATAGTTGCGGGCGCATCGCTCACCGCTTGCCCGCCGCAGTGGAGACGCTAATTTCTTGATATGAGTGTCACCGCGCCCTCTTCCGACCCACCGCCGCCGGGTACCAAGCCCGAGCCGCCGGCCGTGCGCATCGTCGAGCCGGCGCCCACGGTGTCGCCGGAAGCTCCCGCGGCCGAACCGGCGCCGTCGCCTGTACCTGCGTCGGCTCCGGCTGCAGCGGAGACACCCCGGCCGGAGCGCGAGACCAGCCGGCTCAGGCGCCTGCTCACCGTCGGGGGCACGTTGCTCGGCCTGTTCGTGGTCTACCAGATCCTGGTCTATTTCGTGGCCTACACCGACGACGCCTATGTGCGGTCGGACCTCGTGGCCGTTGCCTCGGAGGTGACGGGCCCGATCCTGCAGGTGCACGTCGTCGACAACCAGGACATCAAGAAGGGCGACCCGCTCTTCACTATCGATCCCCAGCCCTTCCAGCTCATCGTCAACCAGCGCCAGGCCCAGATCGAAGAGCAGCGGGCGCTCCTGAAGGTGTCACAGGAGGAGCTCTCCTCGTCGCAGGCGGCGCTGGCGGCGTCGACCTCGGCCCACACCTATGCGCAGCAGCAGCAGCATCGCTATGCCGACCTGGCGAAGAGCGAGTACGCGCCGCGCGCCGAACTCGACAAGGCCAACGACGATCTGCGCCGCACGGCGGCCGAGATGCGGATCTCCGAGTTCGCGATCGAGAAGGCGCGGAACGGCATCGTGGCGCACCAGGCCGCGCTCAACCTGGCGATGGCCGAGATGGCGACGGCGCAATGGGCGCTCGGCAAGACGCAGGTCCTGTCGCCGACCGACGGATCGATCACCAACCTCACGGTGCGCAAGGGCGACACGGCCAACGCCAACGTGCCGATCATCGGCATCGTCGATGCCCACGCCTGGCGCATCATGGCCAACTACAAGCAGGACTACATCCGCTCCTTCACCATCGGCGGCGAGGCCTGGGTGTGGCTCGACAGCCAGCCGTTCCATCTCCACCGCGCGCGCATCGACGGCATTGCCCGCGGCTTCAGCCGCGAAGTGGGGCAGGAGAAGCTGCTGCCCTACGTGGCGCCGACCACCGACTGGATCCGCCTGCAGCGGCGCATTCCCGTGACCATCACGCTGGTCGATCCGCCGCCCGGCCTCAAGCTCTACATGGGCGCCGATGCCCGGACGATCATCTTCCCATGAAGGAGTCGATCGTCCGCTCGGTGATCGAGGATTTCGCCGAGGCCGGACGCATGGTCGACGGCGCACTCCGGGGCTGGTGGAAGGAACTGGGCGAACTGGGGACCGATCCGGCGCGGACGCGGCTCTGCCTGGTCGCGGCCATCACGGTACCGCTCGCCACCACGATGGCGCTGTGGCTCGAGGTCGAGTCGGTGTGGTGGGCGGCGATCAGCGGCTACATGACGATCATGGCGTCGGGGGCAGCCTCGATCCGCAAGGGCCTGTTGCGTCTCGCCGGAACGATCGGCGGTGCGGCGGTGGGATTCATCGTGGCGCGATGGCTGCCCTACGATCACTTCGCCCTCAGCCTGTTCCTCGGCGCGGCGACGATGCTGGGCGTGGTCGCCATGCAGGTAAGCCCGCACGGGCTCGCCTGGCTTTTCGCCACCATCACCTCGATCCTGGTGTTGTTGGAGGGGCTGAACGATCCCCTCAAGGTTCCCTACATCGCCTTCTATCGCATCTTCGAAGTCGGCATCGGCGTCACGGCTTCGGCCATTGTCGCCAACCTCCTCATGCACTGGCATGCCGATCCGCCGCCGACGTCGCCGGGATGGCGCCATCTGCTCGGCCCGCAGTGGCCGGCGATGCTGCACGGCATGCGCGCCGCGATCGCCGTCATCGTCATGATGCAGGTCTGGATCTGGATGGACCTTCCCCAGGTCACCGAGATGGCCATCAGCATCGCCGTTGTGATGTCGGCGCCGGTGATCGGTGACGGCTCGCTCGGCACAAGGCATGCCGTTGCCGAACGGTCGCTGCACCGCATTCTCGGCTGCTTCCTGGGCGGCATCGCGGCTCTCGGCTGCCTGGCGCTGCAGGTCGAGTCGTTCATCTGGTGGCTCGCCCTGATCGCGGGCAGCGTGTGGGTGGGCATGCACATCCAGAACGGCCGCCACGGAGTCGGCTATCTCGGTACCCAGGCCGCCTTCGTCTTCATCGTCACGCTGATCCAGGGGCCGGCGCCGCCCTCCAGCATCATGCCGGGCATCGACCGCTTCGTCGGCATCAGCGGCGGCATGGCGATCCTGCTGATCATTTCGCTCATGATGTGGCCCAACGAGGCCGAGCGGAAGGCGGAACAGACGTCTTGAGACGCGGGGCGTCGTCGATGCCATCGGTATCCATGTCGGTATCCATGCAAATCGCGCGGAGGCATCGCCCTGCAGCGCGCTTGTCCGGCGCGGAAGGGACGCTAGGTTCCGCGCCATGACCGCAAATGCGCCGGCATCGGCGCCGCCTCAGACCGACCGCGTGCTGCGCGCCATTCTGGCCATCGTCTTCTCGGTGTCGTGCTTCTCGGTGCTCAACGCGATCTCCAAGACGCTGATGCAGACCTATCCCGCGGCCGAGGTCGTGTGGGCCCGCTATGTCGTGGCCTTCGGCTTCATGCTGGTGCTGTTCCTGCCGAGGAGCGGCCTCAATCTCTTCCGCTGGCGCAACGTCGGCAGCCAGATCATCCGAGGCTCGCTGCTGTTCTGCTCGTCGTTCCTCTACTTCCACGGGCTGGTCCACATGCCGCTGGCCTCGGCGGCGTCGATCTCGCTGTGCTCGCCGCTGATCGTGACGGCGCTGTCGGCGCGCTTCCTCGACGAACCGGTGGGGGCCAAGCGCTGGATCGCCGTCTGCATCGGCTTCGCCGGCGCACTGATCGTGGTGCGGCCGGGGGCCGCCAACTTCAACTGGTACGCGCTCCTGATCGTGGCCAGCACCGTCAGCAGCGCACTCTACCAGCTCTATTCGCGGCGCTACGGCCAGACCGAGCGGCCCGACGCCTCGGCAACCATGGCCACCATCGTCGGCACTGTGGCGGCGGTGCCTTTCCTGCCCTTCGCCTGGGTGACGCCTGCGATCGGCTGGGACCTGGTGCTGTTCCTGGGGTTGGGCGCCATGGCCGCCATCGGCCACTATTTCCTCACCATCGCCTACAGCCAGGCGCCCGCCGCCGTGGTGGCGCCGTTCAATTACACCCAGCTCCTGGGGGCGGCGCTCCTGGGCTATCTGATCTTCGACAATTTCCCCGATTTCTGGACCTGGGTCGGCGCCGCCGTCATCGTCTGCTCCGGCCTCTACCTCGGCCACCAGGAGCGGCTCAGGTATCTGGCGATGGTCAGGCCGAACAAGAATTGATCATCTGACCAAGTTTTAGGCGCGACGCCCTCGGCCCTACCTCCTTTTCGACGAGCAAGTAGACCTCATGCTGAGGAGGCCAGGTAGTGGCCGTCTCGAAGCATGGGCAGCAGCATGACTGGTTCCCACCCTTCGAGACGGCGCTACGCGCCTCCTCAGGGTGAGGTGGCGCCTTGTGCCCTGCCGTTCCGTCAGGTGGCACACCCCTTGCTTCAAATCTGACAGCGCAGAATCGCACCTTGCGATTCTTTCTCGGTTGGCGTGCCGGCAATTTCGATGACGGCTGTCGTTCGCGACGGCTGTCGAGGAGTCGTCTGGGCCAGACACCGACAAGGCCGAAACCCCACCGCCATCAATCTGCTGCACCCCTGTGCTGATCGAGGAGGACACGTCATGTGTGACCGAATTGGCTGTATGCATATTTTTCCCAAGCTTTCCGAGATGGATTTCTCGGGCGCCGCCGCCGTGCCGTCGCGGCGCGGCTTCCTGAAGGGCGCCGCCGCCGCCGGCGCCATCACCATGGCGGCCGGGCCCGGCATGTTCATGGGCGGACCGGCACACGCAGCCGCCGGCCTCAAGTCGACGCACGGCTCGGGCTTCTGCAACCTCAACCTCTTCCTCGCCCATTCGCGGCAATACTCCAAGGCCGCCGGCACCGAGCTGATCTTCATCAACACGCCGACCTCGGCCGAGATGGTGACCTTCCTCGGCATGGGCCAGGTCGACATCGGTCTGATGCCCTACACCAGCTTCATGGCGCTCCACGACAAGGGCGCGCCGGTCAAGATCGTGGCCGGAGGCGGCGTCGAAGGCTGCGCCATCGTCGCGCGTCCCGGTCTCGATACGCCGGAGAAGCTCAAGGGCAAGACGCTCGGCACCTTCCAGATGGATACGCTGGAAGTCATGCCCTACGACTACCTGAAGAAGAACAAGATCTCCTTCAAGGACGTAAAAGTCCGCTACATGGGCAATACGCCCGAGGCCGTAGAAGCCTTCAAGGCGGGCGCCATCGACTGGATCTGCACCATCGAGCCCTATGCCTCGGCGCTGGTGGCCGACGTCAAGGGCGCGGTCATGCTGACCAACGGCATCGATCTCTACGGCAAGGGCTACACCGACTGCGTGCTGGCCGCGCGGTCGAGCCTGATCAAGGACAATCCGGCCGGGCTGAAGGCGATCATCAAGGGCATGATGCAGGCCCAGCTCGATGCCGAGACCCAGACCGAGGCAGTGCTCAAGGAGCTGGTCGGCAAGTACTACAAGACCTCGATGGAGAACGCCAAGATCGCCCAGGGCAAGCAGCCGGCGGTGGTCGATGCGCGGAGCCAGACCGACTTCATCCTGCAGCGCACCGACAGCGTCATGGAGATGGGCTACATCAAGAAGAAGCCCGGCCGCGATGCCATCGACTGGACCATGCTCGAGGCGGTGATCAAGGAAAATCCCGACCTCTACGGCAAGCTGAAGTACAAGTCGGCCTGATGGCCGTCGTCACACGCGACGGCGAAACGGGCGCCGCCGCCGGAGCATCCCGCCCGGCGGCGGCAACCCGCCAACTCGCCCCCCGTCTGCTCGCATCGATGGCAGGGCTCGACTGGCTGGCCAAGGTCTGGTGGACCTGCCTGTCGATCAGCCTGTTCGCGGGCATGTGGGAGTTGTGCTGGGCGATGGGCTGGGCGGACGAGAAGCTGCTGCCGCCGCCGCACATCTTCCTCGACAATATCGGAGAGCAGGGCAAGTACTTCAACACCGCCACGCGCTGGCAGGTTGGCCAGTCCATGGGCGAAGGTCCGTCGGCCTTCGAATCGGTGCTGATCACCGGCGCCGCCACCACGATGCGCGTGTTCGTGGGCCTCGTGCTGGCCTCGGTGCTGGCGATCGCGGTCGGCGTGCTGGTCCGCTACTACCGCTTCTTCGACCGGCTGGTGCTGCCCACCATCACCCTGCTGTCGCCGGTGTCGCCGATTGCCTGGCTGCCGGTGGCGATCTTCCTGTTCGGCATCGGCAATGCGCCGGCCATCTTCATGGTGGTGGTGGCGCTGTTCTTCCATATGGTGCTGGCGACCATCAACCAGATCGACACCGTCAACACCAACCTGATCAATGTGGCGCGCACCATGGGCGCCTCCAAGCCGCAGATCTACGCCCGCGTCATCGTTCCCGCCATCCTGCCCGGCATGCTCCAGGTGCTGCGCATGAACCTATTCGGCGCCTGGATGGTGGTGCTGGTGGCCGAATCGACCGGCGTCGGCTACGGCATGGGCCAAGTCATCATGCTGGCGCGCAACACCTTCAATCCGTCGCTGGTGTTCTTCACCATCGCCGTGATCGGCGTGCTCGGCTTCACCTTCGACTGGCTGCTGCGCCTCGCGCAGCGCCGCATCCTCTATTGGCTGCCAGATACCGCGGAGAGATTGCGTGTCCTCTGAGAACGCCCCTCATTTTTCCTCCAGGGACGCGGTCGTCTGCCGCGGCGTCGGCAAGACCTGGGCGGCCGGCACCAAGCGGGCGCACGAGGCGTTGCGCGACATCGACCTCGACATCAAGCCCGGCGAGTTCGTGGTCTTCCTCGGCCCCTCGGGCTGCGGCAAGAGCACCTTGCTCTACCTGATCGCCGGCCTCGAGGATGCGACCGCGGGCCAGATCTGGTCGTTCAGCGACAAGGTCGAGACGCCGTCGCCCGAGCGCAGCCTGATCTTCCAGGAGACGTCGCTCTTTCCCTGGCTCACGGTATGGCAGAACGTGAGTTTTGGCCTCGCCATCCGCGGCGCCTCGCAGGAGGAACGCCGGGCCGTCGCCGCCGAAGCGCTGCAGCGGGTCGGCCTGATCGCCGCCATGGACAAGCGGCCGGACGAGCTGTCGGGCGGCATGCGCCAGAGGGTGGCGGTCGCCCGCGCGCTCGCCATGCGGCCCAAGGTCCTGCTGATGGACGAGCCCTTCGCGGCGCTCGACGTGCAGACCCGCGCTCGCATGCAGGATTTCCTGCTCGACGTATGGCGCGATTCTGGCGCCTCGGTGCTGTTCGTCACCCATCATATCGACGAGGCGGTGGCGCTGGCCGACCGCGTGGTGGTGTTCACGTCGCGCCCGGGCCGCATCAAGACGATCTATCCCATCGACCTGCCCCGGCCGCGCAATCTCTTCTCGCGCGAGGCCGAGACCATGCGCATCCAGCTCACCGAGCTGCTGCGCGACGAGGTCGACCGCGCCTTCGCCGAGCAGGAAGCCTTCGCCGTCCCGGCCTGAACCGCTATCAAGAAATCCTACAGGAGAAGCCGCACATGGCCACCAGTCTCGTCCGCAGCCGCGCCGCCATCACCGGCACCAGGGACCGCTTCACCTGGAACGAGGTCAAGGACGGCGCCGTCCTGCAGGAGGACGGCGTCATTGTGGCGGTCGGCACCTACGATGACCTGCACGCCAAGCACCCGACGGTGCCGGTGGTGGGGACGGGCAAGGAGATCCTGCTGCCGGGATTCGTCAACGGCCACCACCATGTCGGCCTGACGCCGGTGCAGCTCGGTTCGCCCGATATGCCGCTGGAACTCTGGTTCATCACCCGCATGGTGATCCGCAATCTCGATCTCTATCTCGACACGCTCTACTCGGCCTTCGAGATGATCTCCTCCGGCATCACCACGGTGCAGCATATCCAGGGCTGGATGCCGGGAACGCTGCCGGACGTCGAGAAGCGGGCGACCGAGACCATCCGCGCCTACGAGGACATCGGCATGCGCGTGTCCTACTGCTACGCCGTGCGCGACCAGAACCGGCTGGTCTACCAGGCCGACGAGGAGTTCCTGGCCAGCCTCCCGGCCGAGCTCAAGGGGCCGATGCAGCGCTGGTTCGACCGCTTCAAGATGGGCCTCGACGACGCGATGGACATGTTCAAGTCGTTCCATTCGCAGCATCACAACAAGCGACGGGTAAAGATCCAGCTGGCGCCGGCCAACCTGCACTGGTGCTCGGATCCGGCGTTGACGAAGCTCTCCGATGCTTCGGCCAAGTACGACGCGCCGATGCACATGCACCTGCTCGAGACCGCCTACCAGAAGGAATACGCCTGGCGGCGCGGCAAGTGCACGGCGCTGGAATACATCGACCGCTTCGGCATGGTGAACAAGCGCCTGACCTTGGGCCACGGCGTGTGGCTGAACGAGAAGGACATCGATCGCCTGGCCGAGGCGGGCGGCTGCGTCTGTCACAACTGCTCGTCCAACTTCCGCCTGCGCTCCGGTGTCGCCGCGCTCAATCACTTCGAGAAGAAGGGCATCAACACCGCGATCGGCCTCGACGAGGCCGGCATCAACGACGACCGCGACATGCTGCAGGAGCTGAAGCTGGTGCTGCGCGCCCATCGCGTGCCCGGCATGGTCGAAGCCGACGTGCCGACCATGTCCCAGGTCTTGCGCATGGCGACGGTCGGTGGGGCCAGGACGACGCCCTACGGCGACTCGATCGGCACGCTCGAAGTCGGCAAGGGCGCCGACATGGTGCTGATCGAATGGGACAGCGTGGCCTATCCCTATCTCGACGAGATGACGCCGACGCTCGATGCCGTGGTCCAGCGCGCCAAGCAGCAGGCCGTCACCACGACGATCTGCGACGGCGAGGTGATCTACAAGGACGGCAAGTTCACCAAGGTCGATCGCACCGCGGCGCTAAAAGCGCTGCACGACGACCTCACCAAGGCGCTGGCCGACGACGAGGTCGAGCGGCGCAAGCTCTCGGTGGCGCTGCTGCCGCACGCGCGGAAGTTCTACCGGAACTACATGGACCCTTCGAAGCACCAGCCGTTCTATCGGCCGAGTTCGATGGTCTAGAGCGTCAGTCTCGCAATATAGAAGCCGTCGAGGCCGCCGCGCTCGGGCCACATCGAGGGCAGCGTGCGGACGTCGCCATCCTTGGTGAGGGCATCTTCCAGGCCGGGCAACTCGGCCGGCTGGACGGGGACTCGGCGCAGACGCTGATCGCGCGCGAGAAGGGCTTCGATCCGCGCCGGGCCTTCGTCCTCCTGCAGCGAGCAGACGGCATAGACCAGCGTGCCACCGGGCTTGAGTTGCTCGACGGCGTGCAGCAGCAGGCGGTCCTGCGTGAGGGTGAGGCGGCCTACGTCCTCCTCGTCCTTCAGCCAGGCGATGTCGGGATGGCGGCGCAAGGTGCCGGTGCCGGAGCAGGGGGCGTCGAGCAGGATGGCGTCGAAGGGCTCCGATGCGGTCCACTTGCTGGCGTCGGCGGTCACGAGCTCGGCCGCGAGTCCGGCCCGCGCCAGATTCTCGCCAACCCGGGCCATGCGCCGGGCCGAGATGTCGACCGCGGTGACGGCAGCACCGGCGGCGCAGAGCTGCATGAGCTTGCCGCCGGGGGCGGTGCAGAGATCGGCCACGCGCTTGCCGGCGACCTCGCCCAGCAGGCGCACGGGGAGCGTGGCGGCGGCATCCTGCACCCACCACGCACCTTCTGCGAAGCCCGGCAGCTCGGCGATATGGCCGCCGCCGGTCCGCCGCAACGTGCCGGTCGGCAATACCTCGGCCTCGAGCTGGCCCGCCCAGAAATCGGTGTTGCTGCGCGGCGTCAGGTCGAGCGGTGCTTCGATCAGATGGGCTGCGGCAATGGCGCGCGTCGTCGCCTCGCCAAAGGCCTCGGCCCAGCTCGCCCACAGCCATTGCGGCGTGTTGAGGCGGGCGGGATCCCGGTCGCCCAGGATCGCGGCACCCTCGCGGCTGATGCGGCGCAGCACGGCGTTGGCGAGACCTTTCAGATGCGGCAGGTGGGCATCCTCGATCAGCCGCACCGAGGTGTCGACGGCGGCATGGGGCGCGGTGCCGAGGAGCAGGAGCTGGGCGGTGCCCAGCCGCAGCACCTGGCGGCCGGTGGCGTTTGGGCCTTCCAAGGGACGCTCAACCAGGGCCGCCAGCACGACGTCGATCTCGCCCAGGCGGCGGAGCGTCGTGGCCAGCAGCAGGCGGACGAAGGCACGGTCGCGCGGGTCGAGGCCGGCGAAGCCGGCATGGCGCGCGAGGGCCTCGTCGAGCGGCTGGCCCTTGTCGAGACAGGAGACCAGGATTTCGACGGCAGCCTGCCGGGAGGCGAGCGGGGTGTACTCCATTGCGCGGCGCTATAGCCCCCGGCGCGGCCCTTGTCATCGCTTGTTCGGTGGCTAGTGTGCGGCGCGAAAGGATTTCCCAATGAAAAAAGTAGGCTCGTTCGTCGGCGACTGGTGGCGCCTGGTCAGCCCTTACTTCCGCTCGGAGGAGTGGCCCTATGCCATTCCGCTGCTGATCGGGGCGATCGCGCTGACCCTCGGATCTGTGGGCCTCGAAGTCCTGTTCAACGATTGGAGCCGCCGCTTCTACGATGCGCTCGAAAAGAAGGACGAGGCGGCCTTCTGGCGCGAGATCATGACCTTCTCATGGCTCGCCGCGCTGTTCATCGCCGCCGCCGTGACGCGCTACATCGTCAGCCCCTATCTGCGCCTGCGCTGGCGGCGCTGGCTGACGGGCCGCTACCTGGCGCACTGGCTCGACAGCCGTGGCTACTATCGCATCGAGCTGGAGCGCACCATCGACAACGCCGACCAGCGCATCGCCGAGGACCTGCGCCAGCTCGGCGAATACACCATGCAGCTGCTCCTGGGATTCATCAGCGCCGTGGCGACGCTGATCTCGTTCCTGTTCATCCTGTGGCAGCTGTCGGGCCCGTTGTCGCTCAAGTTCATCGGCATCGATGTCGAAATACCGGGCTACATGGCGATTGCCGCCCTGCTGTACGCCATCGTCGGCACGTTCCTGGCCAACGTGGTGGGACGCCGGCTGATCTCGCTCAATTTCATGAAGCAGCGCTACGAGGCCAATTTCCGCTTCGGCCTGGTGCGCGTGCGCGAGAATTCCGAGGGCATCGCCTTGTACGGCGGCGAGCAGCGCGAGATGGACATGCTCAACCTGCGTTTCGCCGACGTCTTTCGCAACGGCTGGCGCGTGCTGTTCACCGAGGCGCAGCTCACGCTCTACCAGGCGGGCTATGCCCAGATGGCGATCATCTTTCCCTACCTGGTGACGGCGCCGCGCTTCTTCGCCGGCGCGATCACGCTGGGCGTCATGATGCAGACCGCCTCGGCGTTCGGGCAGGTCTATACCGCGCTGTCGTTCTTCGTGAACAACTACACCGCGGTGGCCGAGCTGCGCGCGGTGATGGATCGCCTGCAGGGCTTGCAGGAGGCGTCCGACAAGAAGCCGGCGACCGCCATTGCCGTCGAGCCGCAGCCGGGTGGGCGCGACATCGCGGTCGAGGCGATGACGCTGGCGCTGCCCCACGGGCAGACGCTGCTGGCCGACACGACGCTGGTGTTGTCGCGCGGCACGTCGACCCTGATCTCGGGAACGAGCGGCTCGGGCAAGAGCACGCTGTTCCGCGCGCTGGCTGGCATCTGGCCGTTCGGCAGCGGTCGCGTGCACGTGCCCGCCGGCGCCCGCGTGCTGTTCCTGCCGCAGAAGCCCTACATCCCGATCGGCACGCTCCGCGATGCGGTGAAGTATCCCGACGAGCATTCCGCGGCGAGCGACGGCGAGATCGTGGCGGCCCTGGAGACGGCGCGGCTCGGCCATCTCGCCGGCCGGCTCGACGAGGACACGCACTGGACCAACATACTCTCGGGCGGCGAGCAGCAGCGCCTCGCGATCGCGCGTGCGCTGGTGTTCAAGCCCGACTGGCTGTTCCTCGACGAGGCCACGGCCTCGCTCGACGAGGTCAACGAGGCGGCGGTCTACGACGCACTGAAGCGGCAGCTGCCCGGCACGACCCTGGTGTCGATCGGCCACCGGCCGTCGCTGCGCCAGTGGCACGACCGGCGCCTCGAACTGCAGCGCACGCCGGGCGAGGCCGGACGGCTGGTCGAGGGGGCGGCGCCGGCCTAGGGTGGAACCATGAGTGGGGTGCTGATCGTCGCCGGCGTGGCCGATGCGGATTTCGCCGAGGAGGTGCGCAAAACGACGCGCGGCCTCGACATCGAGATCGCGCGCGCGCTGCCGGCCGGGGAGCAGCGCACCGTGCTGCTGGTCTGGAGCGCCGCCCAGCCCGCGACCGTCGCGGACGTGCCGACGCTGATCGAGCTCTGGTCCCAGGGCCGCCTGGTCATCTCCCGCCGCGACGACACGCCCCTGCCGCTGGGACTGGGCGATCTGGAAACCGTGCCGGCCGGCGCGCCGGCGCGCGAGACGGCGTTCAAGCTCCTGCACGCGACGCTGGCGCCGGGCGATGCCGCCGAGGCGTCCGGGTCACCGCCGGCACCTCCGCTCGAAGCGCCCACTCCCGAGCCCGTGGCGGTGGTGCGTCCAAAACGACGCTGGCCGATCGTGGCGGCGGTGGCCGTGCTGCTGCTGGTCGTGGCGGGCGGTCTCGCGTCCTGGATGCAGCTTGCCGCGCCGCTTCCGATGGCGAAATCCGCCGGCCCTGAAGAGGCGGCGCTGCGCCGTATCGAAGCTGAGACGCGCATGCGGGAGGCCCTCAGCCAGCGAGAGCAGCGGTCTGGCGAGGAGCGCGATAGCCGCCTTGTCGCGGAGCGTGCCGCACGCGAACAGCCGCGGCCAACGGCGGCACCACCACCACCACCACCGCCCTTGTCGTCGGCCCAGCCGACCGATGATGCCCGCATCGCCGATCTCGAACGCCAGATCGCCGCCCTGTCGCGCGAGCGGGCCGCCGGGACCTCGGAGGGGCTTTCCTGGGTGGTGTGGGCAGCCGGCGCTGGCGGCGCTGCGGTGACGGCGATCCTGCTTCTGCTGTTCCAGCGACAGCGGCGCCCGTCGGTCGTCGGGATTGCCAGCATGCCGGCCGCCAAGCCCGTCCCTGCGGCGGCATTGCCGCCCGACGCGGCCGGCGAATCGCTGTTCGTCTCCTACGCCCATCACGATCGCCTGCTGGTCGATCCGCTGGTGCATGAGATCGAGGGCCTGGGGCGCGCGGTGTGGATCGACCGCACCGGCATGACCGGCGGTCCGGGCTGGGCGGGGCAGATCGCGCGCGCGATCAAGGGCAGCCGCGCGGTGGTGCTGATGGCGTCGCCCAGCGCCTATGCCTCCGATCAGGTGGTGCGCGAACTCTACCTCGCCATGGGCAGCAAGAAGATCATCGTACCGATCGAGCTCGAGCCCGCCGATCTGCCGGACGAACTGGCCTACATCCTGGCGCCGTTCCAGCGCCACGCACTGGCGGGCGATCCGCGGACGATGCTGATGCGCGCGCTCGAGAAGGTCTGAACGCGGCCGCCGCTCAGACGTCGTAGCCGGCGTGCCGGGTGACGGTGAGACCCGGCAGCTTCTCGAGTTCGCGCGCGGCATCGGCGATGGCGCGCGAGCGAAAGGCGCTGCGCACCGACCACGGGCCGACCTCGAGGGCGGCGAAGCCGCCGCCTTTCGCCGGCTCGATCTCCATTACCTGCACGGCCGAGCTGGTGGGCCCGCCCAGCACGATGCTGTCGCTGGCTGTCGACAGGTGCCAGCGCGTGCCGGCGGCGTCGCTCCATAGCGCAAAGCCGGTAGGCCCGAGACGCGCGGCGATCGACGGCGGCGTCTCGAGGATCTCCGGATGGTGCAGGCAGCGCGGTTCGAGTAGGGGATTGATCTCGTAGGCGACGGAGAAAGTGTGCACGGTGGCAGCTGACTCGGCGGCACGCGCCAGATCGGCGTTGGCCGCGCGCCAGGCGCGGAGGAAGGGCGCCGACGCGGCATCGATGTCGGCCCACGAGAGATAGAGCTTGCCCAACCCGTCGCCGTGGTCGGACGGCCGCGGCGCGCCGTAGAGCGAGAGGGCGATGGCGACGTCACCCCGCGACCATTGGGCGTGGAGAACGACCGAGTCCGAATTTCCGGCGTTCCCTTCCTCGCGATCGACCCCGATCGGGGCGCCCAGCCGGATGACGAGCTGGGCGAAGATTTTCTTGGCCGTCGCGCCTGTGGCCGCCAGTTCATAGGCGAGGCCCATGACCGGCCGGTCGGGCCGGGGCGCGGTGATCTCGGCATGGACGGTGGCGAAGCCGTAGGCGGAGGGGCAGGGGAGTCGGGTGCTGGCGTAGCCGTCGTCGACGGCGCCGGGCGCGACGGTCTCGAACAGGGTGCCCCAGGGATGGAAGGCGTCACCGATGCGAAAGCCCTGCGCGGTGTCGTCCACGGCGGCAGCCTATTGCGGCGTCCCGGCCGGCCGCCAGAAATGCAGGACCAACCAGCCGCCGAGGATGAACCCGATGATGCCGCCCAGCGGCAGGCCGACGGTGACACCGCCCATGGCGGCCGAGCCTTCGAAGGCGCCCCAGATGGCGGTGAAGACAATGGCGAGGATCATCGCCAGCAGGCCGGCCCCGATCAGCGCGCCGACGGCGGCGGCCAGCAGGGCAATGACGTAGCGAAGGATCAGCGCAGGCTCGCGTTGATGCGGTCGAGCGCCGCCCCGCCGGGGCAGAGCTCGGCATCGCCCAGCGTGTTGAGCGGGACGTCGACGGTGTTCAGGTGGTGGTGCAGGTCCTTCGGGCTGGCATTGACGTAGAGCAGGCCGGTCACGACCTCGCCCTCCTGCATGCCTTCCTGGACGCGCTTCATGGCCGCCACCTTGTCGGACGGATCGTACTCCTCGCCGAGCTTGCGCAGACGGAGCAGCGAACCGTCGTGCTGCTGCACCGTGGTGACGCTGCCGGGGTCGTAGGAGGTCGTGATCTCGTCGCGGCTCTCGATGAAGTCGATGCGGTTCAGCGCCTCGTTGTGCTCGCGCACGTAGTCGTAGCTCTTGGTCGAGCCGGGATGGTTGTTGAAGGCCACGCAGGGGCTGATGACGTCGAGGAAGGCCGCACCCTTGTGGTCCATCGCCGCCTTGATCAGCGGCACCAGCTGGTGCTTGTCGCCCGAGAACGAGCGGCCGACGAAGGTGGCGCCCATCAGGATGGCGAGCGAGACCAGGTCGATCGATTCGTCGGAGTTGGCCACGCCCTTCTTGCTGATCGAACCCTTGTCGGCGGTGGCCGAGAACTGGCCCTTGGTGAGGCCATAGACGCCGTTGTTCATGACGATGTAGGTCATGTTGACGCCACGGCGCATGATGTGGGCGAACTGGCCAAGCCCGATCGAGGCCGAATCGCCGTCGCCCGACACGCCCATGTAGACCAGGTTCTTGTTGGCGAGGTTGGCGCCGGTCATCACCGACGGCATGCGGCCGTGCACGGTGTTGAAGCCGTGGCTGGCGCCCAGGAAGTAGGTCGGCGCCTTGGACGAGCAGCCGATGCCCGAGAGCTTGGCGATCTGGTGCGGCAGCACGTCGAGCTCGTAGCTCGCCTGGATGATGGCGGCGCTGATCGAGTCGTGGCCGCAGCCGGCGCAGAGCGTCGAGACCGCGCCTTCGTAGTCGCGCCTGGTGTAGCCGGCCTTGTTCTTGACCAGCGAGGGATGATGCAGCCGGGGCTTGGCGATGTAGGTCATGACGCCGCCTTTTCGAAGGAGACAACCTTGAGCTGGCCGAGCTTCTTCTCGATGTCGGCCGTGATGAAGCGTGCCGTGATCGGCGTGCCGTCGTAGTGCAGCACCGGCACCAGCTTGCGCCCGTCGAGCACGAACTCGCTCATCAGCATGGTGCGGAGCTGGGCATCGCGGTTCTGCTCGACGATGAACACGCGGTCGTGCTCGTGGATGAAATCCTCGACCGATTGCGCGAACGGGAAGGAGCGGACGCGCAGCGCGTTCACATGGTTGCCACCGGCCTCGAGCTGCTCGAGCGATTCGACCATCGAGGGGTGGGTCGAGCCGAAGTAGATGACGCCGAAGCGCGTCGGTTTGGGCGAAGAGTAGCGGATCGGCTGCGGCGCGATCTTGGCGGCGGTGCCGAACTTCTTCTGCAGCCGTTCCATGTTGCGGACGTAGACCGCACCTTCCTCGGAGTAGCGCGCGTATTCGTCCTTGGTGGTGCCGCGGGTGAAATAGGCGCCCTTGGTCGGGTGCGTGCTGGGATAGGTACGGAAGGGGATGCCGTCGCCGTCGACGTCGAGATAGCGGCCGAAGGTCTTGCCGGCGTCGAGGTCGGCCGCCGTCATCACCTTGCCGCGGTCGATGACGCGCTGCTCGTCCCAGTGGAATGGCTGGCAGAGGCGATGATTCATGCCGATGTCGAGGTCGGTCATGACGAACACCGGTGTCTGCAGGCGGTCGGCGAGGTCGAGGGCGTCGGCGGTGAAGTCGAAGCACTCCTTGGGGTCCTCGGGGAACAAGAGGACGTGCTTGGTGTCGCCGTTGGAGGCGTAGGCACAGGAGAGCAGGTCGGACTGCTGCGTGCGCGTCGGCATGCCGGTCGACGGCCCGCCGCGCTGCACGTTCACGATCACCGCCGGAACCTCAGCGAAGGAGGCGAGGCCGATGAACTCGGTCATCAGCGAGATGCCGGGCCCCGACGTCGAGGTGAAGGCGCGCGAGCCGTTCCAGGCGGCGCCGATGACGATGCCGATCGAGGCAAGCTCGTCCTCGGCCTGGACGATGGCGTATTTGGCCTTGCCGCTGTCCTTGTCGTGGCGGAGTTTCTTGCAGTGGGCCTGGAAGGCCTCGGCCAGCGACGACGACGGGGTGATCGGATACCAGGCGCACACGGTGGCGCCGCCATAGACGGCGCCCAGGGCCGCGGCATTGTTGCCTTCGACGAAGATGCGGTCACCGACGTTGTCGGCGCGCCGGACCTTGAGCTTCACCTGTTCCGGATCGACATGCTGCTTGACCCAGTCGCGGCCGAGGTTGAGCGCCTTGACGTTGGAATCGAGCAGCTTCTCCTTGCCCTTGAACTGCTCGCCGAACAACTTCTTGATCTCGTTGTCGTCGATGTCGAGCAGCACCGAGAGTGCGCCGACATAGATGATGTTCTTGAACAGCTGACGCTGGCGGGCGTCGGTGTAGGTGGCGTTGGTGATGGCCGTCAGCGGCACGCCAATGATGTTGATGTCCTCGCGGAACATCGAGGACGGCATCGGCTTGGTGCTGTCGTAGAAGAGATAGCCGCCGGGCTCGATCTCCTTCACGTCCTCGGCCCAGGTCTGCGGGTTCATCGCGACCATCATGTCGACGCCGCCGCGGCGGCCGAGATGGCCCTTCTCGGTGACGCGGACCTCGTACCAGGTCGGCAGGCCCTGGATGTTGGAGGGGAAGATGTTGCGCGGGCTGACGGGCACGCCCATGCGCAGGATCGAACGCGCAAACAGTTCGTTGGCGGAGGCCGATCCGGAGCCGTTGACGTTCGCGAACTTGACGACGAAATCGTTAACGGCGGTTATTGCTTGCGGCATGCGTGCTCCGCTTGGGTCATTTCCATGTAGTACTTGCGCATGTCCCAGGCGCCGGTCGGGCAGCGCTCGGCGCACAGGCCGCAATGCAGGCAGACGTCCTCGTCCTTGACCATGACCCGGCCGGTCTTGAGATCGTTGCCGATGTAGAGGTCCTGCGTCGGATTCATGGCCGGAGCGATGAGCCGTGTGCGCAGATCCTTTTCCTCACCGTTGTCGGTGAAGGTGATGCAGTCCATCGGGCAGATGTCGACGCAGGCGTCGCACTCGATGCAGAGCGTGCCGGTGAACACCGTCTGCACGTCGCAGTTCAGGCAGCGCTGTGCCTCCTTGAAGGCGAGCGCCGGATCGAAGCCCAGCTCGACCTCGGCCATGATGTCCTTCAGCGCCTCCTTCTTGGGGCGGTGCGGGACCTTCAGGCGATGGTCGATGGTGGGCGCGTTGTCGTAGCTCCACTCGTGGATGCCCATCTTCTGACTGGCGATGTTGACGCCGGGCGCGGGCCGTTCCTCGGGGTTCTCGTCGATCAGCATCTTGTGGATGGAGATGGCCGCGTCGTGGCCGTGGGCGGCGGCCCAGATGATGTTCTTGGGGCCGAAGGCGGCGTCGCCGCCGAAGAAGACCTTGGGATGGCTGCTGCCGAAGGTCTTCTCGTTGAGCTTGGGCAGGCCCCACTTGTCGAACTCGATGCCGGCGTCCTTCTCGATCCACGGGAAGGAGTTCTCCTGGCCGATCGCGACCAGGACATCGTCGCATTCGTGATGCTCGTCGGGCTCGCCCGACGGCACCAGCGAGCGGCGGCCCTTGGCGTCGTACTCGGCCTTCGCCTTCTCGAAGGTGACGCCGGTGATCTTGCCGTTCTTGTGCGTGACTTCCTTGGGAACGAGCATGTTCAGGATGGGGATGTCCTCGCCTATCGCGTCTTCCTTTTCCCAGGGCGACGCCTTCATTTCCTCGAAGCCGGAGCGGACGATGACCTTCACGTCGTCGCCGCCGAGGCGGCGGGCTGTGCGGCAGCAGTCCATCGCGGTGTTGCCGCCGCCCAGCACGATGACGCGCTTGCCCACCTTGCTGATGTGGCCGAACGAGACCGACGACAGCCAGTCGAGGCCGATGTGGATGTTGGCGGCGGCTTCCTTGCGGCCGGGCACGTCGAGATCGCGGCCGCGCGGCGCGCCGGAGCCCACGAACACGGCGTCGAAGCCCTCTGCCAGGATGGCCTTCATCGAGTCGACGCGCTTGTGGCGGAACTCGATGTTGCCGATGCCGGTGATGTAGCCCACTTCCTCGTCGATCACCGACTCAGGGAGTCGGAAGTGCGGGATCTGGGTGCGGATGAAACCGCCGAGCTTGGGATCCTGGTCGTAGATCACGATCTCGTAGCCCAGCACCGCGAGGTCGCGCGCCACGGTGAGAGAGGCGGGGCCGCCGCCGATGCAGGCGATGCGCTTGCCGTTCTTTTTCGGCGCCTTCGGCATCTTGGCGTTGATGTCGTCGTCGTCCTTGTAGTCCGCGGCGACGCGCTTCAGCCGGCAGATCGCCACCGGCTCCTTCTTGCCCTTGACCAGGTTCTCGTCCTCGACGCGGCTGCGCCGGCAGGCCGGTTCACAAGGTCTGTCGCAGGTCCGGCCCAGGATCCCCGGGAAGACGTTCGACTTCCAGTTGATCATGTAGGCGTCGGAGTAGCGGCCATGTGCAATCAGCCGGATGTACTCCGGGACTGGCGTATGAGCGGGGCAGGCCCACTGGCAGTCTACGACCTTGTGAAAATAATCGGGGTTCGCGATGTCGGTCGGCTTCAACAGAGACTCCAGAGACTCCAAGCGGCGGCGGAGCAGCCGATCTGGGGTAAATGACGGTTTAGAGTACCGCAAATAGGTCGCGCATTGGGGATATTTGCGATCACGACGTCAAGGCTTCTGTTGGCTAAGTGATTGCAAAGGCCGGGAATCCCACATCGGCGCAAGGGCCTTTCACTCGCCCTGCGACCGGGGGCGGTAGTGGCTGGGGGATGCACCGGCGGCGCGGCGGAACATGGCACTAAAGGCGCTGACGCTGTCGTAGCCGAGATCGAGCGCCACCTCGGTGACCGGCGCGCCGCCGCCCAGGCGGCCCATGGCCTCGAGCACGCGGGCCTGCTGCCGCCAGGCGCCGAAACTGAGGCCGGTCTCGTTCTGGAAATGGCGGGCAAGCGTGCGGGCACTGGCGTTGATGGTACGTGCCCAGGCCCCCAGTGTGCGCTGATCGCCCGGTGTGGCCAGCAGTCTTTCGCACAGACCGCGCAGCCTGAGGTCGCTCGGCATCGGTAGTTGCAACGGCAGGGATTGCAGCCCGCGCAGCTCGGTCAGGATCAGCGCCACGACATGGCCGGCGGGACCGTCTTCGTCGTAGTGCATCGGCAACTCGGTGGCGCGCACGATCAATTCGCGCAGTAGCGGCGACACCGGCAGCACCCGGCAGGCGTCGGGCATGAACCGGGCCGCGTCCTCGCGCAGATAGAGCGTGCGCATGGTGACGTCGCTCGACATGACGATGCCGTGGCGCACATGGGCCGGCATCCACACCGCGCGTTGCGGCGGAACCATCCACATGCCGTCGCTGGTGGCGACCCGCATCGTGCCGGCCGTGGCGTAGATCAGCTGCGCCCGCTCGTGGCTGTGCGGGGCGATCTCGAAGCCGTTGGCAAAGTCCTTGGGCATCGCCGCCACCGCCCGCGGCACGCGCTGATAGTCGGCCGGATCGGTCGACCGTTCGGTGAGCGGCGGAGCCTGCTGTCTCTTTCTCGACATAAGTTGGCAATCTAGCGCAAGACAGCCAGAACCGCCATGCCTACTTTAATATGTCGGAGGAAACGCACGACATGAACCACAGCAGCCCCAGCGCCGTCCTGCTCAACATTGGCCACGCCATGGATCACTGGATCCTGGTGGTGTTCGCCTACAGCTGGGGCGTGATCGCCGGCGTCTGGGGCGTGGAATGGACGGAACTCACGCCTTTCAACTACGGCGCGCTCTTCATGTTCGGCGCCGGCTCGATCGTGAGCGGCCGCCTCGGCGATCTGTGGGGCCGCTGGGTGATGATGGTGATCTTCTTCGCCGGCATGGGCGTCTCGGCGCTGGTGATCGCGCTCTGCAGCAACAAATGGCAGATCGGCGCGGCGCTTACCCTGATGGGCGCCTTCGCCTCGATCTACCATCCGGTCGGCATTCCGATGCTGGTACAGAAGGCCAAGAACCCGGGCTTCACGATCGGCGTCAACGGGCTCGCCGGCAACATGGGCATCGCCATCGCCTCCGGCCTCTCGGTCTACATCGCCCAGCGCTTCGGCTGGCAGATGGCCTTCGTCATTCCCGGCGTGATCTGCCTCGTCTGTGCCGTGGCCTTCGTGATCCTGGTGCCGCGCGAGGAAGAGGCGCCGGCCAAGCGCAAGGCCAAGATGCTCGACCTGCCGCCGTCGGTGATGGCGCGCGTGTTTGCGATCATGACCTTCACCGCCGTCACCGGCAGCATCATCTTCAACTTCACGACCAACGGAAACGGCGAGCTGCTCAGCATCCGCGCCAAGAGCATCGCCCAGGATCCGGTGATGCTGGCTACGATGCTGTTCGTCATCTTCTCGCTGGCCTCGCTGGCGCAGCTCGTCGTCGGCAAGCTGATCGACCGCTATCCGCTGAAGAACATCTACCTGCCGATCGTGCTGCTGCAGGTGCCGCTGTTCCTGATCGCCTCGCAGGCCGAGGGCTGGGCCCTGTTCGCGACGGCTGTCGGCTTCATGCTGCTGGTGTTCGGCGCCATTCCGTTCACCGACGCCATGATCGTGCGCTACATCGACGACCGCATGCGCAGCCGGGTGACCGGCGTGCGGCTGGCCATCGGCTTCGGCGTCAGTTCCTTCGTGGTGGCGCTGATCGGGCCGGCGGTGAAGGATGCCGGCTTCCCGGTGCTGCTGATGGTGCTGGCAGGCGTGGCGTTTTCCTCATTCCTCGCGCTCTCGTTCCTGCCCAGCGAGCAGGACGTGCACAAGGCCGCGCTCAAGCCCGCAGAGTAGAACGTCCCCGGCTGCCGCGCATTGCGCGGCGGGCGGAGGCTTGCGATCCTCCCGCCAGAAACAGGGTAGGGAGGTTGCAATGATCAAGCGACGCGGCATTCTGGCGGCAACCGCTGGCTGGACCATCGTTGGCGCTTCCACCGTCAGGGCGCAGGCCTGGCCCGCCCAGCCGATCAAGATCGTCGTTCCCTACGGCCCAGGCGGCGCCACCGACACGGCGGGTCGTCTGCTCGCCGAGAAGATGACGCCGCTGATCGGCCAGCAGGTCATCGTCGAGAACAAGGGCGGCGGCAACACCATCATCGGCATGGAGCTGGTCGCCAAGTCGAAGCCCGACGGCTACACGCTGCTGCTCGGCACGACGACGCTGGCAACCAACGCCGCGCTCGGCCTGAAGCAGCCCTACGATCCGCTGAAGGACTTCCAGCCGATCTCGACCCTGGCCGACATTCCCGACTTCATCGCCGTCAACAAGGACCTGCCGGTCAAGGACTACAAGAGCTTTGTCGAGTGGTCCGCCAAGCAGCCGCAGAGGGTGCGCTACGCCACGTCGGGCCTCGGCAATCAGCCGCATCTCTGGGCCGAGCTGTTCCGTGCCCGCAACAAGCTCAACCTCGAGAATATCGCTTACAAGAATGCGGCCGACGCGTTGCGCGATGTCATGGGCGGCCACGTGCCGATCGTCATCGACGTCGTCATGCCGGCCGGCGTCCTTGCCACGCAGGGCAAGCTCACTGGCCTCGTCGTGTCGTCCGAGAAGCGCTCGCCGGTCTGTCCCGACGTGCCGACGGTGGTCGAGCTGGGCATGCCCGACATGGTGAGCGCGGTGTTCTTCGGCGTGGTCGGCCCGGCCGGCATTCCGCGTCCCGTACTCGACAGGCTGAACGGACTCGTACGCCAGATCATCAAGCAGCCTGAGGTCGAGAAGAAGTTCGCCGATCTCGGCTACGTCACCACCGGCTCGACACCCGAGGCCTATCTCGAGAAGCTCAAGTTCGAGACCGAGCGCTGGACCAAGGTGGTGAAGGACAACGGCATCAAGATCGAAGGCTAGGCCGCGCAAGATGGCTGTAGCGTCCGCCGTTCCGGTTCCCGCGTCGCATCTCGATGCGGCGCGGGACGCCGAGCCCGCGACGAAGGCCGCCAATGCCGCCATGGCGGCGCCGCTGCCGTTCGCCGACCTCGCCGACTTCGAGGCAGCCAAACGCGGGCTGATCGCGCCGGTGCCGGACGGGATGGTGCGTTCGTCCAGCGGCACCGTGCTGTGGAATCTCGGCGAATACGCTTTCATCAATGGCGAACTGGCGCCGGCCACCGTCAATCCGAGCCTGTGGCGCATGGCCCGGCTCAACATGGCCAACGGCCTGTTCAAGGTCACGGACCGTCTCTATCAGCTGCGCGGCTTCGACATCGCCAACATGACGGTGATCGAGGGCGCGAGCGGGCTGATCCTGATCGATCCGCTGACGACGGCGGAGGTCGCGAAGGCCGCTCTCGAGCATTACTGGGCGCATCGGCCGAAGAAGCCGGTCGTGGCCGTGATCTACACCCACAGCCATGTCGACCATTACGGTGGCGTGCGCGGCGTCGTCGACGAGGCCGACGTGAAGGCGGGCAAGGTCAGGGTGATTGCACCGGCGGGCTTCATGGAGGCGGTGTCGGGCGAGAACGTGCTGGCCGGTCCGCCGATGATCCGCCGCGCCCAGTTCCAGTTCGGCTCGATGCTGCCGCGTGGGCCGCGCGGCCAGGTCGATGCCGGCTTGGGCAAGGGCGTGGCGCGCGGCACGCCCGGCCTGATCGCGCCGACACAATCGATCGAGCAGGCCGTCGAGGAGCATAAGGTCGACGGCGTCCGGATCGTGTTCCAGCTGGCGCCCGAGACCGAGGCGCCGGCCGAGATGCACATGTTCTATCCCGAGCTCGGCGTCCTCAACATGGCCGAGAACGCCTGTCCGCTGCTGCACAACTTCATCCCGCTGCGCGGCGCGGTGGCGCGCGATCCGCGCATCTGGGCGAAGTATATCGGCGAGGCGATCCGGATGTACGGCCCAGGCACCGAGATCCTGATCGGTCAGCATCACTGGCCGGTATGGGGCAAGGCGGCGGTGGCCGACTATCTCGAGGCGCAGCGCGATCTCTACAAGCATATTCACGACCAGACGCTGCGCTACATGAACAAGGGCTGGCGGCCGGCCGAGATCGCCGAGGCGATCGACCTGCCACCGGGGCTTGCCGAGCGCTGGTCGGCGCGTGGCTACTACGGCACCGTCAATCACAACGTGAAGGCGGTCTATCAGCGCTATCTCAGCTGGTACGACGGCAACCCGTGCAATCTCCATCCGCTGCCGCCGGCACCCGCCGCCGCCAAGTTCGTCGAGTACATGGGCGGTGCGCCGGCGGTCATCGCCCGGGCGCGCGCTGATTTCGCCAAGGGCGAGTTTCGCTGGGTGGCTCAGGTGATGAAGGAAGTCGTCTACGCCGAGCCCACGAACAAGGAAGCCCGCGCGCTCTGTGCCGACGCGCTGGAGCAGATGGGCTACCAGGCCGAGTCGGCCACCTGGCGCAACGCCTTCCTCTATGGCGCGCAGGAACTGCGGCACGGCGTGTTCCAGATGCCGGCGCGCGCGACCATGGGCGCCGACACGCTGGCCGGTCTCGCCACCGACGTGTTCTTCGACCTGATGGCGATCCGGCTCGATCCGGCCAAGGCCGCTGGGCAGTCGATGGTGTTGAACTGGCACTTCACCGACCGCTCCGAGAAACTGGCGCTGACGCTCCAGCACTGCACGCTCACGCATCGCATGGGGGAGTGGTCGGCCGAGGCCGCCGCCTCGGTGACGACGACGCGCGCCACACTCGATGCCGTCGTGCTGCGCAGGACCACCGCGCAGGAGGCGATGATGTCGGGTGCGCTCAGGATCGACGGCGATCCCTCGAGGTTCGCGTTGCTGTTCGCCATGCTCGAAGAACCCACCGGCTTCATGTTCGACATCCTCACGCCAGGCGAGGGCCGGTCCTAGATCGTCGCGAGACGCTTGACATCGGACGGCCCGGCCTCTGTGATGCACGACAAGAAAACGCGACAGCGTGCCGTAATTTGGGAGGAACAGAATGACCATGCATATCGGGCGTCGCCTGTTGGGCGGCGTGATCGCTGCGGCGACGGCATTGGGTTTCGCGGGCATTGCCGCGGCCCAGGAGAAGAAGATCAAGATCGGCGTGATCTACGACCTGACCGGCCCGCTGGCGGGCGGCGGCTCGGAACTGCACCATCTCGGCGCCAAGATCATGATCGACAACTTCATCAAGCAGGGTGGCGTCGAAGGCTACAAGATCGAGGCGGTCTACGCCGACGCCCAGAGCAAGCCCGACGTCGCCATCAACGAAGCCGTGCGCCTGATCGAGCAGGAAAAGGTCGACATGGTGCTGGGCTTCTTCTCGTCGGCGCAGTGCGTGCCGGTGGCGGCCCGGGTCGAGCAGCTCAAGAAGTTCATGTGGATCACCACCTGCATTTCCTCGGCGGTGCTCGAGAACCGCAACCTCAAGTATGTTTTCCGCACCCAGCCGTCGGGCGCGCAGTTCGGCGAACTGTCGATGGACTTCATCGCCCAGAACGCCAAGGCCAAGCTCGGCAAGGATGCCAAGGACGTGCGCGTGGCGATCATCCACGAGGACGGCGCCTACGGCGTCGACGTCGCCAAGGGCAACGAGGCCGGCGCCAAGAAGGCCGGCTTCAACATCGCGCTCAAGGAAGGCTACGCCGCCACGGCGCCCGACCTCTCGGCCCTGGTCACCAAGCTCAAGCGTGCCCGGCCGGACGTGATCTTCCACACCGGCTACAACCCGGACATCACGCTGTTCCATCGCCAGGCGCGCGAGGGTGGTCTCAAGTTCAGCGCCCTGATCGGCCACGGCGCCGGCTACGGCGTCTACACCAAGCTGAAGGAAGGCCTGGGCAAGGACGTCAACTACTTCTTCAACGTCGACCCGATCTCGATCTGGGACACCAACCAGAAGGCGCTCGACCAGAAGCTGCCGCCGCTCATCAAGATGGTCGGCGATGAATACGACAAGGCCAAGCCCGGCACGACGATCCGCTCGGCGCATGTCGGCATGGCCGCCTCCAACACCTACGTCTTCTTCACCGAGGTGCTGCCGCGGGCGATCAAGAAGTACGGCGGCATCGATGCCGAGGCGCTGCGCAAGGCAGCCCTCGAGGTCGACCTGCCGGAAGGCGGCACCATGCTGGGCTTCGGCGTGAAGTACGCGGGCGAAGGCTCGCCGATCGCCGGCCAGAACCTGCGCGCCAGTCCGGTCGTCGTGCAGTACGTCGACGACAAGTCCTACGTGGTGTGGCCCAAGAGCCAGGCCCAGCGCGACGCCGTGATTCCCTTCCCGGCCGGCACCGTCTACTCGCCCAAGTAGCAAAGCGTTCGAAGGGGCTGTGCGCCGGTGCTCGTCGTCGAGGGTTTGTTCAAGCGTTTCGGCGGGTTCACAGCCGTAAACAATGTGTCGTTCAAGGTCGAGAAGGGCGAGATTCTCGGCCTGATCGGCCCCAACGGATCGGGCAAGAGCACGATCTTCAACATGCTCTCGGGGACGTTTCCCCCGAGCGCGGGATCGATCAGGTTCGAGGGCGGCGAACTCGCCGGCCTGCCGCCGCACAAGATCATCAACCGCGGAATCGGACGGACCTTCCAGATCCCGCGGCCGTTTCGTCGCCTGTCGATCTTCGAGAACGTGGCCCTGGCCGGCTACTACGGCCAAGGTGGGGGGAGTGGCAGCCACAGCCGCGGCAAGGCCGACGAGTCGGCCGAGCGGGCGCTGGCCGCGGTCGGGCTGCCGGCCGACCGCAAGGCCAGCGTCGACGGCTTGGGCGCCGCCGGCCTGAAGAAGCTCGAACTCGCCAAGGCGCTGGCGACCGAGCCCAAGCTGCTGCTGGCCGACGAAAGCCTGGGTGGCCTCGACGAGCACGAGATGGACCAGGCCGCCGACATGCTGCGCCGCATCCGCGACGACCTCGGCATCACCATCATCTGGGTCGAGCACATCATGGGCGTGCTGATGCGCGTGGTCGACCGCGTCATGGTGCTCGATCACGGCGAGAAGATTTCCGAGGGCCTGCCGAGCCAGGTGTCGAGCGACCCGCGCGTCATCGAGGTCTATCTCGGCACCGACGCCCAGGACACCCAGGCCGCCGCGGCCGAAGCGCGTCGCTGAGGGCGCCATGGGCAGGAACCAATGAGCAAGACAGGCGACATGCTCGAACTCAAGTCGGTCGACGCGGGCTACGGCAGCTTCCAGGCGCTGTTCGGCGTCAGCCTCGAGGTCAAGGCCGGCGAGGCGGTGGGCGTGATCGGCCCCAACGGCGCCGGCAAGACGACGCTGATGCGGGTGATCTCCGGGCTGATCCGCCCGACCAAGGGTTCGATCGCGATGGAAGGCGCCAATGTGCTGGCGACGGCGCCGCACAAGATCATCGATCTCGGCATTGCGCACGTGCCGGAGAACCGCCGGCTGTTTCCCCGCCTGACGGTCGAGGACAATCTGCGCATGGGCGCCTTCACGCGCGCCGCGCGGCCGAAATTCGCGCAACGGCTGGAATTCGTCTTCGACCTGTTCCCGCGCCTCAAGGAACGACGCGGCCAGCTCGCCGGCACGATGTCGGGCGGCGAGCAGCAGATGTGCGCCATCGGGCGCGCGCTGATGTCGGACCCCAAGCTGCTGCTGCTCGACGAGCCGTCGGCTGGCCTGGCGCCGGTCGTGGTCCAGCAGGTCTTCGAACTGGTCAAGCGGATCCGCGCCAGCGGACTGACCGTGCTGATCGTCGAGCAGAACGTGAAGCAGGTGCTGCGCGTGGTCGACCGCGCCTATCTGCTCGAGGCCGGCAGCCTCCGTATTTCCGGCACGTCGGCCGAACTGCTGGCGAGCGACACGATCAAACAGGCGTATCTCGGCGTCTAGGGCGGGTTCAAGATGGCGGACATATTCGACGTTTACCTGGCCGAGGCGATCATCAGCGGGATCCTGCTGGGCGGCGTGCTGGCGCTGCTGGCGCTCGGCCTCAACCTGATCTTCGGCGTCATCGACGTGACCTGGATCTGCTACGCCGAGCTGATCATGCTGGGCATGTACGCGCTCTACTATTTCTATTCCGTCTACGGCCTGCCGATGTGGGTCGCGGCGCCGGCCTGCATTCTGGTTGTGGCGGTGCTGGGCCTGCTCCTGCACTACATCGTCATCGCACCGCTGCTCGACGCGCCGCCGATCAACCAGCTGCTAGCGACCGGCGGCGTGCTGTTCTTCCTGCAGAGCTTCGCCACCGTGGCGTTCGGCATCGACTTCCGCAATCTCGGTATCCGCCTGCCGGTGCTGGCGCTGGGCGAGATGCACTTCAGCTACGCCCGCCTGCTTGCCTTCGGCGCGGCGCTGGCCGGCATGGTGGTGGTCTATCTGTTCATGACCCGGACCTACATCGGCACGGCGATCCGCGCCATCTCGCAGGACCGCCAGATCATGGCGCTGATGGGCGTCGACACCCGGCGGCTCTATCTCGTCACCTCGGCGATCGGCGGGGCGCTGGCCGGCCTCGCGGCCTGCCTTCTGGTCCTGCAGTACGACGTCCATCCCTTCGTCGGCCTGTCGTTCGGGCCGATCACCTTCCTGATCTGCGTGCTGGGCGGCCTCGGCAACTTCATCGGCGGCTTCGTCGCCGCCTTCCTGTTCGCGCAGATCATCTCGCTGGGCGGCCTCTACTCCGACCTCGAATGGGGCTACGTGCTGGCCTTCGCCTTCTTCATCGTCATGATGTTCATCCGGCCCGCCGGACTGCTGGCGAGACGCTCGTGAACCCGCGCCACCTTGTCTACTGGCTCGTCGCGGCGGCGCTGATCTCGGTGCCGGTCGTCTACAACCAGCCCTATCACCTGCATGTGATGGTGCTGATCCTGATCTGGTCCTTCGCCTACACCTCGTGGTCGGTGATGGGCCGCTTCGGGCTGGTGTCGCTGGGCCATGGCGGTTTCATGGGCGTCGGCGCCTACGTCACGGCGCTCCTGTGGAACCATCTCGGCCTGTCGCCGTGGTTCGGCATCCCGATCGCCCTGGTCTGCGCCGGCGCGCTGGCGCTGATCGTCGCCTATCCGTGCTTTCGCTTCCGCATCACCGGCCACTACTTCGCGCTGGTGACGCTCGCGCTGTCGGGCATCGTGCTGCAGGTCATCACGGCGACCCGCGACTGGACCGGCGGCTCGCTCGGCTACACGCCCGAGCGGACCAAGGGCAATGCGATCGCCGCCCTGCAGTTCGTCGAGAAGGAGACCTGGTACCTGATCGCGCTCGCGGTCTGGGCGGCCGGGATCGCGATCTGGTACTGGATCGACCGCAGCATGATCCGCTACGCCATGGAGGCGATCTCCGAGGACGAGGACGCGGCCGCCGCGGCCGGCATCAACGTCACCGCCGAGAAGCTCAAGATCACCGTGTTGAGCGCGGTGATGACGGCGCTGGCCGGCGCGCTCTACTGCCAGTATCAGATGTTCATCTCGCCCGACACGGTGAGCGGCATTTCGGTGTCGCTGCAGATGGTGTTCGCCGCCGTGGTCGGCGGCATCTATGTGGCCCTCGGTCCGACGGTGGGCGCCATCATCACCATCCTGCTGGCGGAGGGGCTGCGGATCGGCTTCGGCACCAAGGCCGTGGGCTGGGACAACCTCGTCTACGGCGTCCTGCTGGTCGTTTTCATCATCTTCCTTCCCAAGGGCATTCTTGGTAGCTTGCTGGAGCGCATGAAGTCGTCAAGCAAGCGATAAGATGGATGAGTTTGATTTTGTCGTCGTCGGATCCGGGTCCGCCGGCGCGCCGATCGTCGATCGCCTGACGGCGTCCGGGCGTTATAGCGTCCTGCTGCTCGAGGCCGGACCGGACGACGACAGCAACCGCTGGCTCTCCATCCCGCTGGGTTTCGCCAAGACCTTTCTCGACCCCGACGTGAACTGGAAGTTCGCCACCGAGCCGGAAGCCGAGCTCGGTGGTCGCCGCATCTACTGGCCGCGCGGCAAGGTCATCGGCGGATCGAGCGCCATCAACGGCATGGTCTACGTCCGCGGCCTGCCCTCGGACTACGATCGCTGGCGCCAGATGGGCAACCCGGGCTGGTCGTTCGACGACTGCCTGCCGTATTTCAAGCGCCTCGAGGCCTATCCCGGCGGCGAGTCGGAGCTTCACGGCGGCGCCGGTCCGGTGAAGATCACCCAGGACGAGTATACCAACGAGATCGGCGAGGCCTTCCTGGACGCCTGCGCCGAAGTCGGCCTGCCGTCGCTTTCCGACTTCAACGACCGCGGTCAGGAAGGTTCGGGCCTCTATCACGCGACCATCAGCGACGGCCGCCGCAATTCGACCGGCCGCGCCTATCTCGCGCCGGCGCGCCTCCGGTCCAATTGCCACGTCGTCACGGGCGCGCTGGTCGAGCGCATCGAGATCACGGATGGGCGCGCCACCGGCGTGACCTATCGCAAGGACGGCCGGACAGTGACGGCACGGGCACGCTGCGAGGTCGTGCTCTCCGCCGGCGCCGTCGGTTCGCCGCAACTGCTGCAGCTTTCGGGGATCGGGCCGGCGCCGCTGCTGGGCGGTCTCGGCATCCCGGTCGTCCGCGACCTGGCCGGGGTCGGCGAGAACCTGCAGGATCATTGGGGCGTGCGGTCGACCTACAAGACGTGGTGGCGTCTCACGGTGAACGACGACATCAATATGCTTCATCGCCGGCTGAGCGCCGTGGTCGAGTACGCACTGCTGCGCACCGGGCCGCTGACCGCCAATCCGGCCTTCGCCGGGGCGTTCGTGCGCCTGATGCCGCAGTCGGACGAGCCCGACACCCAGCTGCATTTCTTCCCCTGGTCGACCGACCGGATCGACCTGGGCCCGCACAAGTTCTCGGGCTTCACGATCCTCGCCAACCAGTCGCGGCCGGAAAGCCGGGGCCACGTGCGGATCTCGTCGCCGGACCCCGCGGCGCCACCGGCGATCGTCGCCAACTACCTGTCGTCGGACCTCGACCGCCGCGCGACCGTCGCGGCGGTCAAGTTCGTGCGCCTCCTCGCCCGGACGACCGCACTGTCGCGGATCATCACGGAAGAGCTCGTGCCGGGTGTCGAGGCGTGGAGCGACCAGGATTTCCTCGACCATGCCCGCAAGGAAGGCCAGTCGGCCTACCATCCCGTCGGCACCTGCCGCATGGGCAGCGATCCCGCCGCCGTGGTCGATGCGCGGCTGCGCGTGCAGGGCATCGAAGGCCTCCGCGTCGCCGATGCCTCGATCATGCCGACCCTGGTGTCGGGCAACACCAATGCCGCTTGCATGATGATCGGCGAGAAGGCCGCCGACCTGATCCTGGCCGACGCGCGATAGATCGCCACCTTCTCCTCCCCCGCTAGGGTGGGGCTATCGCATATGATTTAAGGATCCCTCGCTTCGTTCCAGGGCGGGGGTTACCCCGCCCGAGATGACAGTTTTTCCGCAACCAACATGGTGCGTCGTTTTCCCCGGACAGCCCTACGCTTCACGGGGGAGGAGAAGAGGCGCGCTCCAGCGAAAAGATCTCGAGCGGCGCGTTGCGTCCGCGGACGGTGAGCGTGGGCAGCGGCTCGGCGCGAAGGTCGGACGGCAACGCCATCAACTTCAGCAGATCGGCGGAGACGAGAATATCTCGGCTCCGCGCCTTGGCCGCGTCGAGCAGGCGCGCCGCCACGTTCAGCGTGTCGCCGACATAGGCGATCTCGCGCCGCACATCGCCGATTTCGCCGGCGACGATCTCGCCGCAATGAAGCGAGGCCCGGAACGCAGGCACGACGCCGAAGCGCCGTCGGTAGCGTTCGCCGTTGGCGGCGATGACATCGCGGGCGATGAAGGGGCAGGTGAGGCAGTCGCCATCGGCCAGCGCCTTCGCGGCAATCCAGGTCAGGATCGCCTCGTCGCCCACATACTTGTGGATCTCCGCCCGGGTTTCGAACGCCGCGTCGGACACGTCGCGGAAGAATTCGTTCAGCAGCTCGTGGAAGCGGATCGGCCCCAGCCGCTCGGCCAGGCCGGTCGAATCCTTCATGTCGATCAGCAGGAACACTCTCTGCTCGCGCTTGGGCTGCACGTAGCGGCCGGTCAGCAGGCCCTTCAGGGTACCGTAGCCCAGCAAGCCACCCATCTCGATGACCAGGTTGACGAAGACCGCCATGGCGATCGAGAAGACCAGCGAACTGCGAAAGACGACGTCGATCGACGGCCGCATCACCAGCAGGCTGCCGATGATGACAACGGAGTAGAACAGCACCTTCAGGCTGAAATAGGCGACCAACGGCAATCGGCGCAGCCGCCGCAGGAACCCGGGGCGCCGGCTTCTGAGCTCGAAGAGGATGATCGGCGTGGCGATCATCAGCGACGTGAGGACGCCGTGGAACGCGCCGCTCAGTGGCGGCCGTGGCGTATTGCCGGCGGTCGACACCGCGTAGCCGAAGCAGGCGCTGATCACAGAAGCGCCCAGGCTGAGCCAGAGGAAGAGCCGCAGGTCGCGGCGGTCGCGCCGCGTGAATTTCATGCGGTGTGGCGCGCCAGCGCGCGGGCGAAGGTCGCGTGGTCGACGTTGCCGCCCGAGCAGACCACGGCGACGGTGCGGCCCTTCACCGGCAGCTTGCCCGTGAGCGCCGCTGCCAGGGCCACGGCGCCGCCCGGTTCGACCACCAGTTTGAACTCGCGGAAGGCCGTTTCCATGGCATCGAGCACCTCCTCGTCGGTGACGACGAGTCCTGGCCCCAGCAGCGTCTTGGCCAGTGCGAAAGTGATGTCGCCCGGCGTCGGCGCCAGCAGGGCGTCGCAGATCGAGCCGGTGAGCTTGTCGTTCGTCTCCTTTTTGCCGCTCCTGAGCGAGCGCGCGAGGTCGTCGAAGCCCGCCGGCTCGCCCGCATGAACGGTCGTCGTCGGGCTGAGGCCTTTTACGGCGAGCGCAATGCCGGTCGACAGGCCGCCGCCGGAGCACGGCGCGGCCACCGCATCGAGCGTGACGCCGAGCGCCTTGGCCTGCTCGACGATCTCGAGGCCCGCCGTGCCCTGGCCGGTCAGGATCCAGGCATGATCGTAGGGCGGCACGACCGTGGCGCCGGTCTTCCGGGCGATGCCGAGGCCGATCTCCTCGCGGCTGTCTTTCACGCGATCGTAGAGCACGATCTCGGCGCCCGATGCGCGCGTGTTGGCGACTTTCAGTGCCGGCGCATCGGCCGGCATGACGATGGTGGCCTTGGTGCCCAGCAGGCGGGCGGCCTCGGCCAGGCCTTGCGCATGATTGCCCGACGACCAGCCGACGACGCCCTTCCTGCGGTCGGCCTCGCTCATCGACGCCAGGAAATTGTAGGCGCCGCGCAGCTTGAACGAGCCGGTGCGCTGCAGGCACTCGGCTTTCAGGAACAGTCGTCCGCCGAGCATCGCATTGACCCGCGCGTTCTCGAGCAGCGGGGTGCGGAGCGTGATCCCTTCCAGTCGGCGAGCCGCCGCCTGGACATCGGCAAAAGTCGGAAGCGAAGTCATTACGCAACACCAAGAAGCGATGGAAGTTGAGAGAGATCGCGGAGCTCGCCCGCGAGCGCGCCGGGCAGACCGTCGTCCGGCGCGCCGGCGCGGTTGATCCAGACGGTGCGGAAGCCGAAATGCGCCGCGCCATGGGCGTCCCAGCAGTTCGACGACAGAAAGCAGACCTTGTCCGGTTTCACGCCGCAGCGCTGTTCGACCAGACGGTAGACCCTGGCGTCGGGCTTGAAGACGCCGACCGGATCGACGCTCAGCACCGCCTCGAAGCGGTCCGCCAATCCCGACGCCGCCACCATGGGATCCAGCATCCCGGGATTGCCGTTGGACAGGATGGCGAGCCGCAGGCCGGCGCGCTGCAGCCGATCGAGCATCGCCGGCACCTCGGGGAAGGGATCGAGGGCGAGATAGGCGCCCATCAATTTGTCGCGCGCGCCGGCATCGGTGATGCCCTGCGCGGCCAGGCAATGATCGAGCGCCTCGCCCGTCACCTGCCAGAACGGGGCGTAGGCGCCCATGCCGTTGCGCAGCCATGTGTACTGGATCTGCTTGGCGCGCCACAGGTCGGCCAGCGCGTCGGCCTTGGGCCCGATCGCGGTGCGGTGGCGGGCGACCGCGGAATTGAAGTCGAACAGCGTGCCGTAGGCGTCGAACACGCACATCTCGGTGCCGGCAAAAGCTCCGCTCATGAATTGCTCCAAAGGATCGAAGACCGTAGTCTAACAAGCATGTTCATCGCCATCGTTCAAATCCCCATGGCCAGGCGGCCGCGCGACGCCGCCGTGGAGGCCGCCGCGAAATCGGCGCCGACCTACACCGCGCTCGGCGCCAAGGGGCTGGTGCGCAAGTATTACCTCAACGGCGACGCCGGCGGCGGCGGAGTCTATCTCTGGAGCTCGGAAGCCGCGGCCCGCGCCTGGTACACGCCCGACTGGGAGAAGCGCATGGAAGCGGCGTTCGGCGCCAGGCCGACCGTGACCTACTATGACAACCACGTCGTCGTGGACAATGAAGCGGACCAGGTCCGGGTAGAAGATTAGCTTCTCCTCCCCTGCGCGGAGTCCGCGCAGGGGAGGTGTCGACGTCTTACGTCGACGGAGGGGTCGTGAGTCGCGACTGAGGCTTCCGACCCCTCCGTCAGCGTAAGACGCTGACACCTCCCCAGCGAAGCTGGGGAGGAGATGAAAGCAAGCTGGAAGGAACTGAGATGCAGATGCGTAGACTGGGCCGCACCGGCCTGGAAGTATCGGTCCTCGGCTACGGCGCCGGCGCGGTCGGTGGGCTCTTCACCAAGGGCACCGCGGCCGACCAGGAGCGCGCCGCGGCGCGCGCCGTCGAAGCCGGCATCAACTACTTCGACACCGCCTCGATCTACGGCAACGGCGAGTCCGAGCGCAACCTCGGCCGCGCGCTCAACAGCCTGAAGGCCAAGGTGATCGTCGGCACGAAAGTCCGGCTGGCCGCCCAGCACCGCGCCGACGTCGCGAGCTTCGTTGCACAATCGCTCGAAGACAGCCTGAAGCGCATGGGCCGCGACCATGTCGATCTCCTGCAGTTGCACAATCCGCTGGCCGCCATCGATGCCGGCGACAAGCTCGCCATCGAAATCGCGCTGAACGAAGTCGTGCCGGCGCTGGAGAAACTCAGGAAGGCCGGCAAGACGCGCTTCATCGGCTTCAGCGGCGTCGGCGAGCCCGCGATGCTCCTGCGCGCCGTCGACTCGAAGCTCTTCGACACCGTCCAGGTCGTCTACAACGCGCTCAACCCCAGCGCCGGCGGGCCGCCGCCCAAGGGCATGCCCGGCCTCGACTATGGCCGCCTGCTCGACAGGGCGAAGGCAGCCGACATGGGCACCATCATCATCCGCGCCCTGGCCGGCGGCGCGCTTTCCGGCACCACCGACCGCCATCCGCTGGCCATGCAGGACGTCCCGCCGATCGGCTCAGCGCCGGACTTCGCGGGCGACGTGGCGCGCGCAAAACAGCTCGAGCCGCTGGTGCGCGAAGGCGTGGCCGCGAGCCTCACCGAGTTGGGCGAGCGCTTCGTGATCTCCCATCCCGCCGTCTCGACGATGCTGATCGGCTATTCGACGCTGCAACATCTCGATGAGGCGATTGCCGCGGTGAACAAGGGGCCGCTGCCGGAGGCGGTGTTGAAGCGGATGGGGTAGAGGCGCGATTAGGCACATGAAATTCGGCGTCCTCCACTGCGACTCGGGAGAGCATGCTCAGAACGTTGCTAATGACGATATCAGTGGTCGAACAGACCTGATCCAGGTGTCGGGGAAAGTCGGCACGCAGCGGCCTGGATCGGGAACTTTGACTACAGGGGCGTATTTGCTCCGAGGGCAACATGCCAGTCTTCCGAACGCGCACCTTCAGGAGCGGTAACAGCGAGACGATACGCCTGCCGAAGGCCATCGCTTTTGGTAAAGACGTGGAACTCGTGATCGTCCGCTCCGGCGACGTGATGACGATCTACCCGGCTGCCACATCCATTCCGGCGATGATCAAGAGACTGCGATCCTTACCGGCACCGCCCAGTATCGAGCGACGGGACCTCTAAGGCGCCGTCCATCGCGCCTCGCCGGTCGTCATGCGCTAGCACTGCTGGCATGGTGAGGTGCCACGAAAGTTCGACAAGTTCAGCAGGTTCTGCTACAAATTTTAGATAGGCTGGTGCTTCTTGCGCCGGCCTTTTTCATTCCGGCAAAGACCTGCCCGCGGCCGCCCGCGGGTTCGTGCTCGAAGCACAAGGTCGCCGCCGCGGGTCCTGACCCGTGGACAGACATAAGAACAAGCCCGCTTTTCCGACGGCCGTCGGCGAGGCACTGAATGACGCTGCTTCAAGCGAGCGCAACGGGCATGTGGAGACCGACGGCCGGCACAGGGGTTTGACCCCCTCCGCCCCGTAAGACGGGGCACCTCCCCCGAGACGGGGGAGGAAATGACTGCGACCTCTTCCTCCTCCCCCGTCTCGGGGGAGGTGCCCCCGGAGGGGGCGGAGGGGGACTCCGGGCCCAACTTCGGGCCCAACACTCCCACGTTTCAGGTGGGCCCGCCGAGCGCGCGGAAAGGTTGGATTTGCTGGCTTCCAGGCGACTGGAGAGCCGAATTTTTGTATGCCGAGTTGGGCCAAATTTCAAAAGTTGGGCCC
>NZ_SCVH01000146.1 GCF_004296935.1 Reyranella sp. | reverse complement strand
AGGTCGATTTAACTCCTCCCCCGTCTGCGGGGGAGGTGCCCGCGTAGCGGGCGGAGGGGGTCGGACTCCGGGCCCACATTCGGGCCCAACACCCCCACGTTTCAGGTGGGCCCGTTGAGCGGGGCAAAATCCTGGATTTATTGGCTTTCCGGCGGTTTGGAGAGCCAATTTCTGACAGCCGAGTTGGGCCAATTTTGAAAAGTTGGGCCAGCGGCGACGGGAGGCTAGGCGGTCCGCCGCCGGGTCGCGAGGTAGACGATCAGGCCAGCGATCGCAGGATTGATGATCTGGATGATGTCGAGAAGGGCTACGCCAAGCCAGCCGTTGATGTAGGCCATCACCGATCCCATCAGGATGGCGTGAAGCACGAAGCCGGCGGCGATCGTGGCGATCACTGCGGTCCAGCCGAGCCGTTCGTGGCCGAGCGCGACATGGAACGCCCACAGAGACAGCGGCAGAAACAGCAGGATCGAGGTCACGACGCCCGGATTGTAGGCGCCCTTGGCGATTGCCGGCGCGAGGTGGGCGATCGCGTTGACGAAGGGAACGGAGAAGAAGCTGAGCGCCAGCGCGGGCCAACGCCGGCCGAGCAACGCCGCGGCGGGGCCCGCCACCCAGACGAGGGCGACGTTCACCGACGTGATGAAGGAGAAGGGAACCGGACAGGTCCCGACATCGGGAAAGCCCAGACTTGCGCACATGAAGCCACGGAAGGCGTAGTGCGCACCCTCGGCGTCGACGCCGTGCTCCTCGAACTGGTGCACCAGATAGATCCAGGTCCCGGCCCAGGCGAGCCAGACGAGATCGCGCCAACGTGGCACGCTTTTGTCGCTGCGCAGTGCATCGGTTGTCAGCAGCAGCGCCAGCAGCAAAGCGGCGCCGAGGCCCATGTAGGGCCAGACGTAGGTGAAAGAGAGCATCGAGGGCAGCCTAGCGCTGCGGCGACGCGACCGTCGACCGCCGAATGATCCCCGAGGAGGCCAAATGGTGTATCCTTCCCGACCATGAGCGGCCCCTCCAAAACCGCCAAATCGCCCCAGAAAGCCGGGGAGAAGGCCACGCGGCTGGCCGCCGCCTTGCGGGAAAACCTCAAGCGGCGCAAGGCTCAGGCCCGTGCCAAGGGACAACCCAAAGCCGATCTCGACAACAAGCAAGGTTGAGCGAACCGGCCTGCTCGTCTAGAAGCCATTCAACCCCCTCGGAACCCAAGAAGAATGACAATCCTCTCCGACCGCTGGATCCGCCGCATGGCGCAGGAGAAGGGCATGATCGAACCCTTCGTCGATGCCCAGAAGCGCGAAGGCGTCATCTCCTATGGGCTTTCGTCCTACGGCTATGACGCCCGCGTCGGCAACGACTTCAAGATCTTCACCAACGTCAATTCGGCCGTGGTCGATCCCAAGAACTTCGACCAGCAGAGCTTCGTCGACCGAAACACCGACATCTGCGTCATCCCGCCCAATTCCTTCGCCCTTGCGCGTACCGTGGAGTATTTCCGCATCCCGCGCGACGTGCTGGTGATCTGCGTCGGCAAATCGACCTACGCGCGCTGCGGCATCATCGTGAACGTGACGCCGCTGGAGCCGGAGTGGGAGGGCCACGTGACCCTGGAATTCTCCAACACCACGCCGCTGCCTGCCCGCATCTACGCCAACGAGGGCGCCTGCCAGTTCCTGTTCCTGCAGGGCAACGAGCCCTGCGAAGTCTCGTACCGCGACAAGGCCGGCAAGTATCAGGGCCAGCGCGGCGTCACCCTGCCCAAGATCTGAGCGGAGAAGACCATGGATCGCATCCGCATCAAGGGCGGCCGCCAGCTCAAGGGCGACATCCGCATCTCCGGCTCCAAGAACGCCACACTGCCGCTGATGGTGGCGGCGCTGCTCAGCGACAAGAAGCTCGTCCTGCACAATGTGCCGCGGCTGGCCGACATCACCACGATGATCCAGCTGCTGTCGCAGCACGGTGTCGAGATCGATGCGGGTACCGGTGAAAACGGCCACGCCCATGGCACGACGCTCACGCTGCAGACGCGCAGGATTTCCTCGACGACGGCGCCCTACGACATCGTGCGCAAGATGCGCGCGTCGGTCCTGGTGCTGGGGGCGCTGCTGGCCCGCGAAGGCGCGGCGCGCGTCTCGCTGCCCGGCGGCTGCGCCATCGGTGCTCGGCCGGTCGACCTGCATATCGCGGGCCTGCGGGCGATGGGCGCCGAGATCGACATCGACGGCGGCTACATGGTCGCACGCGCGCCCAAGGGCCTCAAAGGCGCGCGTTACACCTTTCCCAAGGTGTCGGTGGGCGCCACCGAGAACCTGATGATGGCGGCGGCACTGGCCAAGGGCACGACCGTGCTCGACAACGCCGCCCGCGAGCCGGAGATCACCGATCTCGCCGAATGTCTCGCCAAGATGGGCGTGCCGGTCAGCGGCATCGGCACCGAGACGCTCGTCATCGAGGGTGTGGAGCAGCTCAAGGCCGCTACGCACACGGTGATCCCCGACCGCATCGAGACCGGCACCTACGCCATGGCGGTGGCGATGACGGCCGGCGACGTCGAGCTGGTCGGCGCCCGACTTGATCTGATGGAGGCTGCGGCCCAGAGCCTGCGCGCCGCCGGCGTGGTGCTGGAGAAGACCAACCGCGGCGTCCATATCAGCCGTGCCAACGGCCTGCACGGCGTCGACGTCATGACCGAACCCTATCCCGGGTTCCCGACCGATCTGCAGGCACAGATGATGGCGCTGATGACGCGGGCCGAAGGGGCGTCGATGATCACCGAGACGGTGTTCGAGAGCCGCTTCATGCACGTGCCGGAACTGTCGCGCATGGGCGCCAATGTCACCATCCATCACGAATCGGCGCTGGTCCGCGGGGTCCCGAAGCTGCGCGGCGCCGACGTGATGGCGACCGACCTGCGCGCCTCGGTCTCGCTCGCGATCGCGGCGCTGGCGGCCGAGGGCGACACGACCCTGCACCGCGTCTACCACCTCGACCGCGGCTACGAGCGACTCGAGGACAAACTCGCCGCCTGCGGCGCCGACATCGAGCGGCTGAAGGGCTGAGCCGGTGGGGAAGCTGAAACTCTCGGCGCTCGATGCCGAAGATCTCGGCGTGATCTCCGCGGCGGTCCAGGACGCCCTCGTGGCAGTGCGCGACTGCGCCTATCTCAAGGACGAGAAGCGCTTCGTGCTGCTTCTGAACCGCTTCCAGTGGGAGGCCGATCCGAGCATCGATTCGGCTCATTCCCGGACCCATTCCGCCCTTGTTTTCAACGAGGTAACGGGTGTCCGCCACCACGATATCCCGCTCGGGGAACCCGACCGGATGCTGGAATTGCTGGCCGTGACACTGGAAAACGACGGTTCAGTTGCCCTGCGCTTTGCTTCCGGCCGGGCCATCCGGCTGGAAATCGGCCGCCTCGCATGCCATTTGGGGGACGTGGGCGAGCCTTGGCCCACCCCCTGGAAGCCCGCTCATCCGGTCGAATAGCCCCTCGAATAGTTCCAGGGGATTCGACGAAGGGCGGGTATTCGTTATTGGAGCAGACGGTCGTGTCGAGCGAAGCGAACGAGAAGCTGATTCTGGCGATCCCCAAGGGCCGCATCCTCAAGGAGGCGGCCCCGGTGTTTGCGCGCGCCGGCATCGAGCCGGAAGCGGCCTTCGCCGACCCTGACGCGCGCCAGCTTCGCTTCACGACCAACCACGCCGACCTCGACATCATTCGCGTCCGCTCGTTCGACGTCGCGACCTTCGTGGCCTTCGGCGCCGCCCACCTCGGCATCGCCGGTGCCGACGTGCTGATGGAGTTCGACTATTCGGAAATCTACGCGCCGATCGATCTCGGCATAGGCAAGTGTCGCCTGGCCGTCGCCGAACCCGCCGAGATGGCGAGCAGCGACGATCCGCGGCGCTGGAGCCACGTTCGCATCGCCACCAAATATCCTGAAGTGACGCGCAGGCATTTCGCCGCCCGTGGCGTGCAGGCCGAGTGTGTGAAGCTCTCGGGGGCGATGGAACTGGCGCCCTCGCTCGGACTCAGCCACCGCATCGTCGACCTGGTCGATTCGGGCCGGACGCTCAAGGACAACGGCTTGGTCGAGATCGAGCACATCGCCGACATCACCTCGCGCTTCATCGTCAATCGCGCCGCGCTAAAAACGCAGCCGGAGCGGGTCGGTCGCTGGATCGATCGCTTCCGCGAGGTCGCCCGTGTCGCCGCTTAGGCTCGACGCCTCGGCGCCGGGCTTCGAACGGGACTTCCAGGCCTTCCTCGGGCGCAATCGGGACGCCGATGAGAACGTCGACCGCGTCGTGGCCGATATCGTGGCCGACGTGCGCGCAAGGGGCGACGTGGCGCTCCTCGACTACACGAGAAAGTTCGACCGCTTCGAGACCGACGCGGCGGGCCTCCGCGTCAGCGAGGCCGAACGCTCGGCGGCCGCGGCAAAGGTGCCGTCGGTGCAACGCGAGGCACTGGTCTTCGCGGCCAAGCGGATCGAGGCGTTCCACCGTGCGCTGCTGCCCAAGGACGTCGACTTCACCGATGCCACGGGCACGCGGCTCGGCGCGCGCTACCGGCCGGTCGATGCCGCCGGTGTCTATGTGCCGGGCGGTACGGCGGCCTATCCCTCATCGGTCCTGATGAACATCGTGCCGGCCAAGGTTGCCGGCGTCCGGCGCATCGTCATGGCGGTGCCGACGCCCGACGGCGTGCTCAACCCTCTGGTCATGCTGGCTGCCGGCATCGCCGGCGCCGACGAGATCTGGCGCATCGGCGGCGCCCAGGCGGTGGCGGCGCTCGCCTACGGCACCCAGTCGATCAAGCCGGTCGACAAGATCACCGGGCCGGGCAATGCCTATGTCGCCGCCGCCAAGCGCCGCGTCTTCGGGCAGGTCGGCATCGACCTGATCGCGGGACCCTCGGAAATCCTGGTCGTGGCCGATGCCCAGAACGATCCCGCCTGGATCGCGGCCGATCTCTTGTCGCAGGCCGAGCACGATCCCTCCTCACAGTCGGTATTGATTGCCCAGGATCGCGCATTTGCCGACGTGGTGGCGCGCGCCGTCGAGAGCGAACTGAAGACGATGAAGAGGGCGGAGATTGCCGCGTCGAGCTGGCGCGGCAATGGCGCCATCATCCTGGTGCCCGGCCTTGCTGGATGTGCGCCGATCGTCGATCGCATCGCCGCCGAGCATGTCGAGCTCGCCATGGAGATGCCGGCTGCCGAGGCGCTGTCGCAGGAGATCCGGCACGCCGGCGCGATCTTCCTCGGCCGCCATACGCCCGAGGCCATCGGCGACTACGTCGCCGGCACCAATCACGTGTTGCCGACGTCGCGCGCGGCGCGCTTTTCGGGCGGTCTCGGCGTCGCCGATTTCCTCAAGCGCACCTCGCTCGTGTCCTGCACACCCGACGCCCTCGTCGCCCTCGGGCCGGCGGCGCTGGCGCTCGCCGGTGCGGAGGGCCTCGAGGCGCATGGCCGGTCGATCTCGATCCGGCTGAACCGCCGCGCCTGAGGTCTGCGATGCCGAAGTCGCGCCGCATCGCCGACATCGTGCTGGACGAGCAGTCCGTGGCGCGGCGCTCGCCCGAGGTCGAGCATGAGCGTGCCGTTGCCCTGTTCGACATCATCGAGGAGAACGACTTTCATCTCATCGGTGGCGCCCCGGGTCCCTACAGGCTGCGCGTCGGCATCTTCGAGCAGCGGCTGGTATTCGACGTGCGCGACGACGAGGATCGCAAGCTGCGCGATATCGTCCTGTCGCTGACGCCCTTTCGCAAGGTCGTGAAGGACTACTTCCTCATCTGCGAGAGCTACTACGCCGCCATCAAGAAACTCGGGCCTTCGCAGATCGAAGCGCTCGATATGGGGCGGCGCGGCCTGCACAACGAGGGATCCGAACTGCTGCGCGAGCGGCTCGCCGGCAAGATCGAAGTCGATCACGATACCGCCCGCCGGCTGTTCACCCTGATCTGCGCCCTTCACATCACGTCGTGAGCGGCATGGCGGCGGCGAACGGATTGCCTTCCAGCTTGCTCTTCGCCTGCAGCGAGAATTCGGTGCGTTCGCCGATGGCCGAGGCGTTGGCCAGGCGGCTCTACGGCCAGTCGGTTTATGTCGAATCGGTCGGTGTCCGGGCGCGGGAGGTCGACGGCTTTGTCGTCACTGCCCTGGACGAACTCGGGATCGACGTTCACCGCCACCATGCCCAGACATTCGAGGACGTCGATCCGGCGTCGTTCGAGCTGATCGTCACTCTGTCGCCGGAGGCACATCACCGGGCGCTGGAATTCACCCGCGGCACGGCGGCCGAGGTCGAGTACTGGCCGCTGCCCGACCCCAGTGCGGTCGAAGGTCCGCGCGAAGTGCAGTTGCAGGCATTCCGCGAGGCGCGCGACCTGATCCTCAATCGCCTGAAAGCCCGGTTCGGCAGTCCTTCCGGGCCGTCGCCCTGATGCCCCGCTCCTCCCGGGCCGAAGGGAAGAGCGGGGCGGAGGCGGACTAGTTTGCGGTGACGCGGCCGGCTCGATCGAGCGAGACGTTGACCTTGGCGTTGTTCTTCAGCGCGTGAGCGCGCCATGTGCCGTCCGAATCGCGCGTGAGGTCGCTCACGCCGGAGTAACCGGCACTTTGAATGGTGGCCTTCGCATAGCTTGCTTCGGCGCCCGGCGTCCACGATGCGCCGGTGCCCTTGGGGCTGTTGACGGGGTAGGGTGCAGCCGACTGCGCCTGGGCGCCGGTTGCGACGATGGCCGATACGCCAAGCAGTGCGATCGCGAGAAGCGTACGATTCATGAAAACGACTCCTGTTACACGGGGAACTTTCCCCGGCGCCATTGCCGCTCATGAATGTGATGACAGTATGGTTCACGCGACGCGCGAATTTGCAAAAGATCGTGACGTGATTTGATCGGACGTCAGGACCTTGTCAGAATCGGCGCTTCTTCTTCTCGTGATCGCTTGTGACGATCGCTACTGCGCGCCGCCGTACCAGGCGGCGCGGTGCGAAGTCCGGCGCGCCATCGGCAGGTTGATGATGTCGAGGAATACCGAGACCGCGCCATCGCCGCCAGCCAGATTGCCCTCAATGACCTCGACGTCGAAGATGAGCTTGTCGCCCTCGAGTTTGGGCGACTTCAGTACCATCACGGCGTCGACGACCTCGGCCTTGGACTTGTTGAGCACCGACACCGTGGCGTTGGGCGGGTCCTTGGCGAAGCTGTCAGGTGCCGCACTGCTCCACTCTTCAAGCAGGTGCTTCGTGAGTGCATGGCCGGCCGAACGGATCGGCCGGTCGGCGAAGACAATGGCGTTGGGCGAGATGCCCTCTAGAGTAAGCTTCTGGCCCACCAGCTTGGCGCCTCGGGCATTGAGCACGATCATCGACGGCACGATCTGCGGCTGCTGCGGCATGCCGATGGTCTTGCCGGGCAGCGGCGGGCTCTGTGGTGCTCCGGCGGTCTGCGCATCCGACAGACCCGGCAGGCCGAGGAGAGTCGACGCCGCAAGCAGGGCGGCGGCGAGGCGAAGGGAACTCATGTAGCCTCCGATGCGGCTTAGTAGCAGGGCAGGAGGGGCGGTGCGCCGCACCGCTTCGGCCCGTAGCGCGGATCCAGTTCCGGTGGCGGGGGCGCGCCGGCGCCGCCGGACGACTGGCCGTAATAGTTGGGCGCGCGCGTCGGTGACGGATTGGACCATTGGCCGTTGCCATAGGCGCTCGTGTCGTAACGGCTGCCGATGGCAGGCGCATCCGAGACGGTCTGGCTCTGGCCGAGATAGGTAACGCCCTGCGAGCCGCCGAGGCCGAACCAGACCGTGTCGATAAAGATCGAGGCCGGTCCGTCAGCATTGGCGATGCTGCCTTCAAGCACCTGGACGTCGAACGTCAGCTTGTCGCCGTCGAGCTTGGGCGACTTGAGGACGGCCACGATATCGGAGACGCCGGAGCCGTCCTTCTGGAACACAGACACGGTGGCATTGGGCGGATCCTTGGCGAAGCTGCCGGTCGTCCAGATGTCGACCATGTCGGGCGTCAGCATGTGGCCGACGCCGCGTGCCGGCCGGGTGGTGAACAGGACCGCGTTGGGTGACACGCCTTCGAGGGTGAGCTTCTGGCCCACGAGCTTGGCACCGCGGGCATTGACCACGATGAGGGCCGCGGAATGCTTTCTGGTCGACGGCGTGCCGATCGTCTTCTGGGCCGGCGCCGTGATGGCACTCGGGGCTGCAGCGGGTGCAGCCGCGGGGACTGGCGCCTGCGCCAGTGCCAGGCCGGATGCCAGCCATGCAATGGTCGTCGTGGCAGCCAACAGACCCGAGAGTCGCTGGATTTTCATTTTTGACTGTCCTTCCTTCCCCGGGCATTTGCAGCCGCCGTACATATAGGCGACGGTCAGCCCTGTGAGAAGAGCAGGTTGCGTTTCTATCCCCTTGGGTCCATTGACTAAATCCCCGGTGCGGCCCATTTTCCGCCCGCTTCCTTCCACAATTCACTCCAAGCCGGAGGCCGGATGGCCAAAGAAGATCTGATCGAGTTCAACGGTGTGGTGTCCGAGTTGCTGCCCAACGCCATGTTCCGGGTAAAACTCGACAACGATCACACGATTCTCGCCCACACCTCGGGCAAGATGCGCAAGAATCGCATCCGCGTGCTCGCGGGCGACCGGGTCACGGTTGAGATGACGCCGTACGACCTGACCAAGGGCCGCATCACCTTCCGCTTCAAGTAGGCGTTGCGCCTCTCGCCGATCCCCTCGCTCGTTCTGGCCTCCGCGTCACCGCGCCGGCTCGACCTGCTGCGACAGGTCGGACTCGAGCCCGCTGAGATCGATCCCGCCGACCTCGACGAAACGCCTGCCGCGCGCGAGCTACCGCGCGCCTATGCCTTGCGCATGGCGAGGTCGAAGCTCGCCGTCGTGGTACCTCGTCACCCCGGCGCCGTCGTCCTGGCCGCCGACAGCGTCGTGGTGTGCAGCCGGCGTATTCTGCCCAAGGCCGAGACCGAGGCCGAGGCGCGGGTCTGCCTGGGTCGGCTGTCGGGTCGGCGGCATCGCGTGCTGGGCGCCGTTGCGGTCGGTTTTCCCGACGGCACCGTGCGCACACGGCTGGTCGAGACCATCGTGCGCTTCAAGCGGCTGGAGGCGGCCGAGATCGACGACTACCTGAAAAGCGGTGAATGGCGCGGCAAGGCCGGTGGCTACGCCATCCAGGGCCGCGCCGCGCGCTTCGTCGACTTCCTTTCCGGCTCCTACAGCAACGTCGTGGGCCTGCCGCTGTTCGAGACCGTGAAGCTGCTGAAGTCGGCCGTGTCGTGAGCCCTGTCGACCGGCTGATCTGCCATGTGCTGCCAAAGGCCTTCCTGATGGCGCTGACTGCCAGCGGGCGTCTGGTGGAGCTGAAGATCGTGCGCCGCGACCGGCCCAGCCATACCGACAGCGTGTTCCTGGGCCGGCTCGAGCGGGTGATGCCCGATCTCGATGCGGCCTTCGTCGACATCGGCATCGGCCGCTCGGGTTTTCTGCGCGGCGCCGATCGAGCCGGAGTCGAGGACTGGCCACCTCCTGGGGCACCGCTCCTGGTCCAGGTGCGCAGTGACGGCGAGGCGGAGGGCGAGAATTCGAAGGGTCCGCGGCTGTCGATGAACCTCGCCGTGACCGGGCGCTACCTTGTCTACCATCCGGTCGGCGCGGGCGTGAGCTTCTCGCGTCGGATCGAAAGCGAGTCCGAGCGCGATCGCCTGCGCTCCCATGTCGAGGGTTTGCTGGAGGGCGGCATCGTGCTGCGCACCGCGGCTTCAGGCGCCCCGCTCGACGTGCTGCGCGCCGATGCGGCCGAGATCATGGAACGCTGGGAGAAGATCCGTCGCCAGGCCTTCGACTCGCAGCCACCGGCCGATCTCACGGCGCACATTCCCGGCGAGCGCGATCCGATCGCCCGCGCGTTGCGCGACCACGGGGCCATGCTCGAGGAGGTGATCCTCGATGACCGTGCGATGGCGCGCCGCCTGCAGGACGAGATGGATCGGCGGGCCGAGAAAATTCGCGTGCGCTGGCACAACGGCCCGATGCCGGCGTTCGACATCGACGACGTGGCCGGCCAGATCGACACCGCGCTGGCCGAGCGCATCGCCCTCGAAAGCGGCATCGAGGTGCTGTTCGAGCCGGGCGAGACGCTGTGCGCGGTCGACGTCGACAGCGCCACCGCTGGCGGCCGCCAGGGCCGCGCGCCGCGCCGGCCGATGGAGATCAATCTCGAGGCCGCGCCGGCGATCGCCCAGCAGCTCCGGCTGCGTAACATCGCCGGCGCCGTGGTCATCGACTTTGTCACCATGCGCAGCAACTACGATCGCGACAAGGTCCAGGCCGCCCTCGCCGAGGCTCTAGCCGACGATCCCGTGCCGACCCAGCTTTATGGTTTCACCCGGCTCGGTCACTTCGAGTTGACGCGCGCCCGCCGCGGCGCGACGCTGAAGGCCCAACTTGAGGCGCTTGAGAAGAGCGATGACTGACCGATCCACGCCCCCACCGCTGCGCGCCGTTCGGATCATGGCCAAGTGTCCGATATGCGAAAAGGCCGGGACCGTAGAGTACCGACCTTTCTGCTCCAAGCGCTGCGCCAACATCGATCTCGGACGGTGGCTCAAGGAAGGCTATCGCGTCGAGACCGACGAGACTCCAGCCGAGGACGAGGGCGGCGGGACCGGGTCGGGATCGACCAGCCAGACGGGCTAGCCGATCCCGAACTCTTCGACCTTATTGTCCAGGGGTGTGCAGCCGTTTGGCGGCGAGCTCCCCGATACGCCGGCCCATCTCGACGCCGACTTCCGTAGCGGTGCGGAAGTGGATGCCGCCGTAGATGCGAGCGTCCGATACTTCCCGAACGAAGTCGTCGAGGCTGGCCCAGCGCCGGGTCGCGCCCTTGGCGGTCGGGCTCGTCGTCGCCAGCGGCGGAACCGGTCCGGCGCCGATGTCGGCCTTCAACACCGTCGCCACGGCGGACGCCAGGATGGCGTGACCGCTCGGATACTCCGGGTGCATCGGCGCGTCGATCAACGAGGCCCATGACGCATCGCGCTGCGTGCCGTCGTGACCATCGACGTCGCCGTTGCGGATCGCCGTGACCGGCCGCCAGAAGTTGTAGTGGTACTTGGCGTCGAACACACCGATCAGGGCGTCGTCCATCGCCTGCGCCGCCATCGCGTACAGAAGGGCATTGCGTGTCGGCTCACGGCCCGGCTGGTCGGCCACCGAACGCACCACGCCGTAGTAGATCGACGGCAGCGAGTAGTCCCAGAAGAGGGCGATCTCGGTCTGCTCGGCGCTGCGGCTCGCGCTGGTCTTGCTGCCGAGGCCCTTGACCTCGTTGTAATCGCGCACCCAGACCTGGCTGGTCAGCGCCGGCGGTGCGGCGGGACGGAACTGCGCGGCGCTGGTCATCAGCCAGGGCTTGCGCTGCGACCACTGCGGCACGGCCGGTGCGGCCGTCGGCACATAGGCGCCCGCGCTGGTGTGCGGCCGGTAGGCGACCGGCGAGTTGACGCTGTCTACAGCGCGCTGGGCCAGGACCTGGGCCGCGGCCTGCTCGCCGATGGCGATGCCGGCGGTCTTGGCATCGCCGTCGGTGATGGATGCAAGGGCTGCCTGGTAAGCGGCTTCGATCGACGCCTGTTGCGCCGGCAGAAGCTTGAGCAGCGCGCCGCGATGGGCCGCCGCGACCGCGGCGTCGATCGAGGCGCCTTTGGCGGCGCGCGACTGTGAAGCGGCGGCCGGGTAGCGCTGCGTGATGGCATTGACGGCGCCATAGGCAGATGTCTGCACGATGGCCATCACGCGAATGGCCGGCGGCGTGCCCATCTTGGACTCGGTGATGAGGTTGCCGGTTTTCAGGTTCCAGTCGGTGATGACGTCGGCCTTCGCCGGGATCGCCAGAGCGGCGAGCAGCAAGGTGGTCGGGATGAGAGCGGATTTCATGAAATGTTCGTCCTTGAATGGGCGGAAATGGCTTCCGCGCATGACCTCTCGTCGGTCAGCGGAATTGACGCGATGGGTAGGCCAACGCACCCTGCGAGTCCTGATGGAACCCTCAAATCGGAATGAAGAACTTCAAGGGGATCGCCCTGGCCTGCCGGCGGGTGGCGAGGTGAGCAGTCATGAATGAACCGACTGCGCGCGACGGAACCGCAACCGGCAGATTGCAGTTGGGCGGCCTGGTACTCGATCTGGAAGCCGGTGAATTGCTGACGGCGGACGGCCGGCTGGCCGGCTTGCGCAGGCAGGCGCTCGACCTGCTTCTGGTGCTGGGCCGCCGGGCCGGCCAGGTGGTCGGCAAGGACGAGTTGATGAACCTCGTGTGGCCCGATGTCGTGGTCGGGGAGGGGTCTCTTACCCAGGCGATCGCCGATGTCCGGCGCGCGCTCGGCGACACCGAACACCGGCTGGTGCGCAACGTCGCACGACGCGGCTATCTTCTCGCGCCCGATAGCGCGGCGGACGCGCCGGAGCTTTCCATCGCCGTGATGCCGCTGACGGTCGAAGGCGAGGTCGACGATATTGAATGGTTTGCCGACGCGTTGCACGGCGACCTCGTCATCGAGGTGGCGCGACTACCGGGCAGTCTCGTGATCGCGCGCGACACTGCCGCGACCTACAAGGGCAGATCGGTCGACCCGCGGCAGGTATCTCGCGAGTTGCGCGTGCGCCATATCGTGCTCGGCAGCCTGCGCTTCGAGAGGAATCTGATTCGACTGAACCTGGCGCTGGTGAGCGGCGACACCGGCATCCAGAGTTGGGCGGAGTCCTTCGTGGTCGAGCGGGCGGAACTGCCGCAGTCGCTGGCCGAGTTCGCCGTGCAGATCGAGCGGGCATTGCAGCCCGAGCTTTATCGTTCCGCGGTCGAGCGCCGAGCGGCGCTGTCACCGCTGGAAGTTTCCGCCGATGATCTGGCGATGCGGGCCTTCGCCCTGTGGTTTCGCGGCTTCAATGCCGAGAACACCAACGAGGCGCTGAAGCTTTGCGAACGCGCGGTCGCGTTGGATGCGGATTCGGTGCGCGGTTGGTGGGGCCTCTCCTTCATGAACTATCAGGGCGTGGTCAACCGCTGGCTGTCCGACCCGTCGGCCGCGATCCGCCGCATCGACGATGCCGCAGCGAGCCTCGGCCGGCTGACGCCTGATGGACATGGGGCCTACCAGGCCCGGGTCATCCAGGCCTTCCTGAAACAGGATTTGCCGGCTCTCCTGCGGCTGACCGCGGCCTGGACGGAGCGTCATCGTCATCCGATCGCCTTCGCTGCGCGCGGCCTGGCGCTGCTCTTGAACGGATTTGCAGACGAGGCCGTCGCTGCCTTGGAGAAGGCCCTGCGCCTCAGCCCGCGCGACCCGATCCGCGCTGAATTCCAGTACCGTCTCGCAATGGCGCACTTCCTCGCCGGTCGCTACGAACTGGCCGGCGATTGGGGTCTGACCGCGGCCGACACCAATCCTGGCCTGCCGTGGCCGCCGATCCATGCGGCGGCGATGCAAAGGCTCGGGCGGACCGCCGCGGCGCGGCTGGCCTTTGCCGAGTTCATGGCCCGGCAGCCCGACTTCGTGCCCGACCACATCCTCCAGCGCTTGCCGGGCGGCAATCCGCGGCTGGCCGAGGCGCGGAAGCGGCTCCTGGATAGCCTGCGGGAAATCGGCATGCGACAGGGTCGGCTGGCGGGTTGAAGCGGGCCAACTAGACAGGCGCGCTGGCCCATCCTATAAGCCCGCGCCGTCCGAAGTGGTGCGCCCAGGTAGCTCAGTTGGTAGAGCATGCGACTGAAAATCGCAGTGTCGGTGGTTCGAACCCGCCCCTGGGCACCATTCCTCCCAAGTGCCCCAAACACACAGCGTGGCAAGTTCACAGCGCCATGAAGCCGCCGTCGGTGCACAGCACGTGCCCCACGACGAACGAGGCGGCGTCGGAGGCAAGCCAGACGACGGCCTCCGCCACTTCCTCGGGCCGGCCCATGCGCCGCAGCGGCAATCCGGCTGCGACGGCGCCCATATCCATGATCTTGGAGGCCAGCATCATGTCGGTGACGACGCGACCCGGCGCAACGGCATTGATGCGAATGCCTTTCTCCGCGTACTCCATCGCCGCGGACCGCGTCAGCGAAACGAGCGCCGCCTTCGACGCCGAGTAAAGCGCGAGGCCAGGGTTGGGATTGCGCAGCCCGCTCACCGACGCATTAACGACGATGGCGCCGCCGCCCTGCTGCGCCATGAGGCGAACCTGGTGCTGCAGCGACAGATAGACGGATCTGACGTTGGTATCGAACACGCGATCGTAGAGCCGGGCGTCCTGCTCGGCGAGCGGCGCGCGCGGCTCCTGATAGCCCGTGTTGTTGAAGGCGACGTCGAGGCGGCCATGGTCGCGGAGGATCGTCTGGTGCAGCTTGGCGAGGTCGTCCGGCTGCGTGACGTCGGTCGCGATGAAGCGGCCGCTGGCGCCGGTCTCGGCCAGCGCGGCGACGGCCTTGTCGCCTTCGCTCTGTCGGCGCCCCGCCAACACGAGCAGGGCGCCACGGCGGCCGAAGGCGAGAGCCGCTGCGCGCCCGATTCCGGTCGCGCCGCCCGTGACGAGAACGATCTTGTCCTTGAAGTCCTGCATCAGGTGTCTCCGCTCACTCCGCGGCGCCGACGCTGGCGCGCAGACAGAATTGGGTGATCTGCTCGATGAGGTGGCGATCGGCGCGCGGCCCCGTACCCTTGGCCGGCGCTAGCGGCCCGATGAGGGCCTCCATGAAGGCACCCACGATGCAGGCGGCGGCCACCGCCGGATCGAGCCGCGGGAAGGTACCGCGCATGATCCCCTCGCGCAGGATGCGCTCGAGGCAAAGCGCCAGCTGCGCCCGGTAGTCGAGACGGACGGCCTCGACTTCCGGATCGACGGGCTCGGCGATCAGGGCATAGGCGAGCCGGCGGCCGCGGAGCGACCGGCTGGCAAACGTGCGGATGGCGGCGGGCAGCTTCTCCATCGGCGAGCCGTCGCCATCGGCAATTGCCTTCACGATCCCGACCTCGCGCGCCGAGACGGCTGCCACGATCTCGGCGCACAGCTCGGCCTTCGAGGGCCAATAGAGATAGACCGTCCCGGTCGCGACGCCGGCTTTCGCCGCGACATGATCCACCTGGGCGGCCGACCAGCCGCCGTCGGCGACGAGATCGCGGGCAGCCTTCAGGATGTGCGCGCGCCTGTCCGCCAACCGCTGGGTCGCGTTCTCCGTCCGCCGATAGGCCATGCCTTGTTCGATCCTTGAAAGAATGAACCGTGGTTCATTTATTGACTGAACCGCAGTTCGCCTCTTGGTGTCAAGGCTGCCACTGCGATATGGGTCGATGCTTCGAAGAGGAGAAGACCGATGGCTGCTTTCCAGAGTTCCACGACGGTGCTGGACTCGATCCTGTTCCGCGACGCCTTTGGAACGCCCAGCATGCGGGCGATCTTCTCGGACGTCGCCTTCATCGCGCGTTGTGTCGAGGTCGAGGTGGCCCTTGCCAAGGCCGAGGCGCGCTGTGGCGTCATCCCGGCGGCTGCGGCGGAGGAGATCGCCCGCCTCAGCAATGCCCAGGCCCTCGACTTCGACCATCTCCGCCGCGAGACCGACATCGTGGGCTATCCGATCCTGCCGCTGGTCCATCAGCTCGCCAAGCAGTGCGGCGAGGCCGGTCGCTTCGTCCATTGGGGCGCCACGACCCAGGACATCATGGATACCGCCGTCGTCCTCCAGGTGCGCGCCGGGCTGCAGGTCGTGGCCGAGGATCTGGCGGCGCTGCGCGGCATCCTGGCCAGCCTCGCGCGAAAACACCGCGACACGCCGATGGCCGGCCGTACCCATCTGCAGCACGCGCTGCCCATCACCTTCGGCTACAAGGTCGCGATCTGGCTCGCCATGTTCGATCGGCACGCCGAGCGTCTGGAACAATTGAAGCCGCGTGTGCTGGTCGGCCAGTTCGCCGGCGCCGCCGGCACACTGGCCTCGCTGGGCGACAAGGGCCTGGAGGTGCAGGCGGCGCTGTGTGCCGAGCTCGGACTCGGCGTGCCGGCCTCGACCTGGCATGTCGCCCGCGATGGCCTGGCCGAGACCGTCAACTTCCTCGCCCTCGTCACCGGCTCGCTGGGCAAGATCGCGCTCGATGTCATGATCATGGCGTCGACGGAATTCGCCGAGGTCTACGAGCCCTTCGTCACCGGCCGTGGTGCCTCCTCGACCATGCCGCAGAAGCGCAACCCGATCTCGTCGGAGCTCATGCTCGCCGCCGGCAAGGCGGTGCGCCAGCATGCCGGCCTGATGCTCGACGCCATGGTGCAGGACTTCGAGCGCGCAACCGGCCCGTGGCATGCCGAGTGGATAGCAGTGCCCGAGAGCTTCGTGCTGACGGCGGGCGCGCTGCACCAGGCCAAGACATTGCTGGGCGGCCTGATCGTCGACGAGCGCCGCATGGCCGCCAATCTCGCGATGTCCAAGGGCCTGATCGTGGCCGAAGCGGTCATGATGGGCCTGGCGCCGTTCCTCGGCCGCCAGCAGGCGCACGATGTTGTTTACGCTGCCTGCCGGACGGTGGCCGAGAGCGGCGGTGAGTTGGCCGAGGCGCTGGCGAAGGTGCCCGAGATCACCAGGCATCTCGACCGGCCGGCCCTCGATCGCTTGACCGATCCGGCGAACTATCTGGGCGAAGCGCCCCGGATGGTCGACCGGGTGCTCGAATGCTTCCCGCGCTGAGGCCTCAGCGGCCGAGGCGCCAGCCCACCTCCGACTCGAAGCTTTCGAAAAAGTCCTTTTCGTAGGCGCGCTCGGGCGCCGCGCGCACCCGGGCATCGAGCTGCTCGGCGTCGCGGCCGACGAGGATACGCCAGCGTTCGTTCCTGACGCCGTCGAGGATGATGCGTGCTGCTTCGGCGGCCGACGTCGGCGCCTCCTCGAGGAAGCGTTTGGCGCGATCGGTCACGATCTTGCGCACCTCGTCGTCGGACAGCGCCGCCGCATCCCGGCCCATCGAGGCGATGCGCGCCCGGGCCTGGGCGATCTCCTTGGGCGTCATGACGTCGGTGTCGTTACCGCTCTGCACCTTACGCGAGTTGGCGACGATCGAGGTGCCGATGTGGCCAGGCATCACCACCGAGCACTTGATGTGCGGGGCGTTGATGCGAAGATCGGTGATCAACGCCTCGGTAAAACCCTTGACCGCGAACTTGGCCGCGGCATAGGCGGTCTGCGGAATGTGTGGCGCGATGGCCGCCCAGAAGCCGTTGACGCTGCTGGTATTGACGATGTGGCCGGCGTCGGCCCTCTGCAGCAGCGGCAGGAAGGTGCGGGTGCCGTTATAGACTCCGCCCCAGCAGACGTTGAACGTCCGCTCCCATTCGTCCTGCCCGTTGACGATCAGGCTGCCGCCGCCGCCGATGCCGGCGTTGTTGAACAACAGGTGGATGCAGTCGGTGTCCTGTTCTCGGGCGACGGCATCGCGAAAGCCACGCACCTGCACCGCGTCGGAGACGTCGGCCACATGCGTGGTGATGCGTTGGCCCTGGCGCAGCCCGTCGACGGTGCAGAGGCGTCGTGTCTCTTCCATCGCCGCGGCGGAGACGTCGCAGAGCGCGATGTTGCAGCCCTCGGCGGCGAGCTGCCGGGCGAGCTCGCGGCCCATGCCGGTGCCGCCACCGGTGATGACGGCAATCCTGCCTGCAAAATCCTTCATGCGCCTGCGCCTCCCTGAGCCTGGCGTTGGTCGGGCCGGTAACTCCGCATCACCTCCTGCAGGAGGTCGAGCGGCAGCGCGTGGACGGTGCGACCGTCCCGGCCGGACATGGTCTCGGCCATGCACATTGCGTTGAGGATCGCCTCTTCGGTTGCCTCGGCCGCGGCCTGGAAGAGGCTCGTCATCGCGTCGGGCGCGAGCATCCTAACGTTGCTGATCCTGTCGTTCTGGCCGATGTGATTGGCCGTTGAAAACGCGATGAAGATATCGCCGCTTCCATTGGCGCCGATGCCGCCCACCCACGAGAGCCCCGTCGTGGCCCGGCGGGCGAGCCGCTGACATTGGATCGGAATGAGAGGCGCGTCGGTCGCCAGGACGACGATGATGGAACCTTCCGTAGCCGGCGGCGGGACCGCGCTTGTGCCCGAGCGATGTGCCGGCACGACATCCGGTCCGATCTCGCGACCGACCGGTACACCATCCACGCGCAACAGATTGCGCGCGCCATAATTCGCCTGCACCAGCGCGCCGACCGTATAGCACTCTCCATTCTCGACGACGGTGCGCGATGCCGTGCCGGTCCCGCCTTTGAACTCGTGACAGATCATGCCGGTGCCGCCGCCAACATTGCCTTCGGCGATGGCGCAACCACCGACCGCGCTGTCGAACGCGGCAAACGCATGTGCCTGCGTCAGCGTGAAGCTCTGGATATCGCTGAGCCAGCCATCGTAGGTCTCGGCGACGACTGGCAGGTGAAAGGCCTGGGAGGCGCCGTCGCGAACCGCCAGGGCCGTGATGGCGTCACGGACGATTCCGACCTGATAAGTGTTGGTGATCCCGATTGGCGCACCGAGCAGACCTTGCTCCGCGAGCCACGGAAGGCCCGTCATTTCGCCGTTGCCATTGAACGAGAACGTGCCGGCGAAGACGTAGTCGGTCCAGATTTCCTGTCCGCGCGGCCAGATGGCAGTGACACCCGTCCGGGCAATCCGTGGTCCATCCTGGATGACGGTCGAATAGCCCACTTTGACGCCCGCCACGTCGGTAATGGCGTTGAGTGGTCCGGGCGGCAGAGTCCCGACTGTTAGGCCGAGATCGCGCAAGCGTGCACGGGGCATTTCTTCGCTCTTGCTTCAGCGAAGGCTCATGCCGGGCGGCCGGGATGGCGCGGCAGGAACGCTGTCAGCAATCCCAGCAGGAGCAGGAACGGCGTGAGCTTGTAGACGGTGTCGATGCTGGTCATGTCGGCGAGCTGGCCCAGCGCCGCGGCGCCGAGGCCACCCAGGCCGAAGGAGAAGCCGAAGAACATGCCAGCCACGAGGCCGACGCGGCCGGGCAGCAGCTCCTGGGCATAGACCAGGATGGCGGAGAAGGCCGAGGCCATGATCATCGCCACCGCGACCGCGAGCACGCCGGTCCAGAACAGGTTGGCGTAGGGCAGCATCAGGGCGAACGGCAGCGCGCCCACGATCGAGAACCACATCACCGGGATGCGGCCGACCTTGTCGCCCACGACGCCGCCGGCAATGGTGCCCATGACGATGCCGACCAGGAAGGCAAAGAGGAAGAGCTGTGCTGTCTGGACATCGACGCCGAATTTCGAGATCAGATAGAAAGTGAAGTAGCTGCCGAGGCTGGCGCTATAAACGTTCTTGGAGAACAGCAGGGCCACCAGGATCGCAATCGCGACTCCGACACGGCGGCGTGACAAGGGCGAGGCAGTAGCAGCACCCGCTTTGCTGCGTGCCGCCGGTTTCGCGGCGACTTTCGATTCAGCCCGACGCCGACTGTACCAGCCGCCGACCTGGAACAGCACGGCCATGGCTACGAAAGCGGCGGCCGAGAACCACACGATGCTCTGCTGGCCTGCCGGGACGACGATGAAAGCCGCCAGCAGTGGGCCCGCGGCGGAGCCCATGTTGCCGCCGACCTGGAACAGCGATTGCGCCAGGCCGTAGCGGCCGCCCGCCGCCATGCGCGCTACGCGGGAAGCCTCGGGATGGAAGACCGACGAGCCCATGCCGATCAGCGCCGCCGCCAGCAGGATCAGCGGATAGGTGTTGGCCTGGGACATCAGCAGCAGGCCGACCAGGGTGAAGCCCATGCCGACCATCAGGGAATAAGGCTGGGGGTGCTTGTCGGTGTACATGCCGACGACCGGCTGCAGCATCGAGGCGGTGCACTGGAAGGCGAGCGTGATCAAGCCGATCTGGCCGAAGCTCAGCTCGTATGAATCCTTGAGGATGGGATAGAGCGCCGGCACCAGCGACTGCATCATGTCGTTCAGCAGGTGGCAGAAGCTGAGCGAAAGGATGACCGCGAAGGTCGTGTTGTTGGCCGAGGCGGAGGTCGCTGCGGTGACGGCGGGCGCCGTGGGGACGGCATTGGCCGCCATCGTATTGTCGCTCATGCCGCCATAATAGTCGCCGGTCCGGCTTGAAGCCACCGCATGTCCGGCAGGCCTGCGTTGCAGGAGGGGAACGCTCATCGCTCACTGGCGTTATCACGACGACCAGCATGGCTATTCAGAGCGCGACTCATACCCCGGCAACTCACACCGACGTGCCGGCACGTCTGGACCGCTTGCCGTGGAGCCGGTTCCATCGGCTGGTCGTGGTCGCGCTCGGCATCACCTGGATCCTCGACGGCCTCGAAGTGACGCTCGCCGGATCGGTGGCCGCCGCCCTGCAAACAAGTCCACGGTTGCAGCTCACCGCCGAGCAGGTGGGCCTCACGGGCAGCGCCTATCTCGCGGGCGCGGTGCTGGGCAGCCTGTTCTTTGGCCATCTCACCGACAAGCTCGGCCGCAAGAAGCTCTTCAACGTCACCTTGGGCGTCTACCTCGTCGCCACGGCGGCCACGGCCTTCTCGTGGGATTTCTACAGCTTCCTGTTCTTCCGCTTTCTCACCGGCGCGGGCATCGGCGGCGAGTATGCCGCGATCAACTCGGCGATCCACGAGCTGATGCCGGCGCGGCTGCGCGGCCGTGTCGACCTCGCCATCAACGGCAGCTTCTGGATCGGCGCGGCGATGGGCGCGCTGCTCTCGGTGTGGCTGCTCGATCCGGCGGTTCTGGATCCCGACATGGGTTGGCGGGTGGCCTTCGGCAGCGGCGCGCTGCTAGGCTTCGTGATCCTCTTTCTGCGCCGTTTCCTGCCCGAGAGTCCGCGCTGGCTGATGATCCATGGTCAGCCGCGGGAAGCCGAGCGGGTCATGGCCGAGATCGAGGCGAGCATCGTCGCCAGCGAGCGCGTCGTGCTGGCGCCCGTCAAG